>JBJMHP010000275.1:0-16138 GCA_045807325.1 Actinomycetes bacterium
GCTGACAGCGGCATCAGCAAGAGCGAGGTCAGCGGGATCTGCGCCGACCTGGACGCTGAGGTCGGCGCGTTCCGAAACCCTCAACCGTACGAACGCCCACAGAACAGGTTCCTGTTCTCGGGCACGGTCCTGGACAACATCCGTTTCGGCCGGCCGGAGGCGACCCGGGCCGAGGTCGAGGCCGCCGCCCGGGCCGTCGGGGCCGACCAGGTCATCGCCGGCCTGCCCGACGGCTACGACACCCGGGTCGGCGAGCGGGGCGCCCTGCTGGCCGCCGGGGAGCGCCAGCTGGTCGCCTTCGCCCGGGCCTGGATCGCCGACCCGGCCCTGCTGATCCTGGACGAGGCCACCAGCAACCTGGACGCGGCCAGCGAGGCCCGCATCACCGACGCCCTCCAGCGGCTGCGCTCGGGCCGGACCACCATCATCATCGCCCACCGGCTGTCCACCATCGCCCAGGCCGACCAGATCGCGGTGGTCTCCGACGGCCGCATCGTCGAGGCCGGCACGCCGGCCGAGCTCCGCGCCCGCGGCGGCCGCTTCGCCGACCTGTTCGACCGCTGGGTCGCCGGCGCCGCCTGAGTGGGCGGGATCGCCCTGCACGACGGCGGGCTCGGCTGGAAGGCCGAGCATGAAGCAGCTGTGGCCGTTCTCATTCGATGCCGATGGCGGTGAGTAGGTCGAGCCGGGCGGCGCGGTGGGCGGGGGCGGCGGCGGCGACCAGCCCGGCCGCGGCCGCGAGCACCAGGTCGACCAGCAGCTGCCTGACCGGGAGGGCGACGGTGGCCACACCGGCCTGGTGGACGGTGACGGCACGGGCCAAGGCCGCCCCGACCCCGACGCCGAGGCTGAGGCCGAGGACCGCGCCGGAGACCGCGACGATGACCGACTCCCAGCGGACCATCGCGCCCAGCTGGCGGGCGGTCATGCCCACGGCGCGCAGCAGCCCGAACTCCCGGGTCCGCTCGGCCACGGCCAGCGCCAGGGTGTTGGCGATCGCCAGGGTGGCCACGGCGGCAGCGAGCAGGACCAGCGCGGTGAGCAGACCCAGGACCCCGCCGAGGTCGCCGAGGTCGCCGGCCCGCCGCCGCTGGTAGGCGGCCGGGTCGGTGACGGTCACCTCCGGGTAGCCGATGAGCAGGCGCTGGACCGCCGCCGCCAGCGCGGCCCGGCTGGTGCCCGGGGCGGCGCGCAGCAGCGTCTGGTCGGCCTGGCCGTGGCCGAGTGGGAAGTAGTGGTCCATGAGGTCGATGGGCAGCACCAGGTCGCTGGCGACCAGCGGGTCGCGGGTGAAGGTGCCCACCACCGGAAGCCGGCGGGTGGCGCCGACCTCCGAGAAGCCGACCGGGACCAGGCTGCCGACCCGCCAGCCGTGGTCGCCGGCGAGCCGGGCGGAGACCAGCAGGCCGCCGCCGGGCCGGCCCAGCGCCTGGAGGCTGCCGGCGCGCATGCCCAGGTCGAGGACGCGGTCGGCGGGGACCGGGTCGATGCCCTCGACGCCGACCCGGGCGCCGCCGACGCGGACGTGGCCGGTCAGCACCGGCAGGGCCGCGCCCACCTCGGGGAGCGTGGCCAGCCGGGCCACCGCCGCCCGCGGCAGGACGCCCTCCAGGTACAGGTCGGCGTGGCTGCCGGCCTGGATGCCGGCGCGAACCGAGCCGGTGGCGGAGGCGGCGAGCACGCCGGTGCCGCCCGCCAGGACCAGCCCGACCGTGAGCGCGCCGATCGTGGCCACCGACCGGCGCGGGTTGCCCACGAGGTTGTCGCGGGCCAGCCGGGCCGCGAACCCGGCCACGCGGACCAGTGGCGCGCCGACGGCTCGGCACAGCGGGGGGGCGAGCACCGGTCCCAGGGCCATGACGCCGAGCAGGGCCCCCAGCGCGCCCAGGCCGCTCAGGATCGTCGCGCGGGTCCCCACGACCAGGGAGGCGGCGATCCCGGCCGCGCCGGCCAGGGCGAGGCCGAGCCCGACCGCGACCCGGGCCCGCCCGGCCGGGAGCGGCGTGGACGGGGCCGCCTCGCGGATCGCCTCCAGCGGCGCCACCCGGCTGGCCCGGCGGGCCGGGGCAAGCGCCGCCGCCACGGTCACCAGGGCCCCGACCGCCAGCCCGGCCAGCACGGTGCGGGGCGCCACGACCAGCCCGGCCGGCGGGAGGGTGTCGCCCAGGCGGCGCAGCAGCGCCTCCAGCCCGACGGCCGCGCCCACCCCGGCGGCGACCCCGGCGGCCGCGGCCACCAGCCCCACCACGGTGGCCTCGGCCAGCACCGAGCCGAGCACCTGCCGGCGGGTCGCGCCGAGCAGCCGCAGCAGGGCCAGCTCGCGGGTGCGGCCGGCCACCAGCACCGAGAAGGTGTTCCAGATGATGAACGAGCCGACCAGCAGGGCCACCGCCGCGAAGGCGAGCAGGGTCGCCCGGAGCCCGTCCAGGTAGCCCTGGACCTCGCCGGCCTGGCGGTCGGCCAGGTCGGCCGCGGTCACCACCTCCAGCCGCCCCGCCGGCAGGCGCCCGGCGATCCGGTCGCGCAGGGTGTCCGGGGCCACCCCGGGCGCGGCCCGGACCAGGACCTGGTCGGCGGTGTCGCCCCGGCCGAGCAGGCGCTGGGCCGCGGCGGTCTGCAGCACGGCCACGGTCGGGGTGTCGAAGGTGTCCAGCGCGGAGGCCGGGCTCTGGGCGCCGGCGAACCCGGTCACCCCCACGACCCGGAACCGGTGCAGGACGCCGTCGGCGCCCACGATCCCCAGGCGGTCGCCCAGCCGCCAGCCGCCCGCGCGGGCGGTGGCCGCATCCAGCACGGCCTCGCCGTCGCGCCCCGGGGGCCGGCCCTGCCGCAACGTGTAGCCGCCGGCCAGGGCCGGGTCGGCCGGCCAGCTCAGGACGAGGTTCGCCGCCCGCCGGTGGCGGATCGGGCGGCCGTCCCGGCCCACCATCGCCACCTTCTCCCCCACCACCACCCCCTCGGCCGCTCCCACCCCGGGCACCGACGCGACGGCGGCGACCAGCTGGGGCCGGACGGCCTGCGGGGGGCCGGCGCCGGGGTCGTCGGCGTTGTCGACGACCACATCCACGCCGGCTTGCGCTCCCGCGGCCAGGCTGCGCACCGACCGGCCGACGGCGTCGGTGAGCAGCAGGGTGCCGGTCACCAGCGCCACCCCGATCAGCACGGCGACCGCGGTCATGACCAGCTGCGCCCGGCGGGCCAGCAGCCCCCGCAAGGTCGCGCCCAGCACCGCTCACCCCCTGCTCTGGGACTCCTTCGGGCAGTCTCCCCCCATCGCCCAACCGCCACCATCGGGCATGACCCTGGAACCGCCCTGACCCACCGCCACGACACTCAGGGTCCCGCCGCCGCGGCGCCGCCCGACCGCCGGAAGCCCGGCTGGGTAGGCTGGATGCTCGAGCGGCTGGCTGGAGCGAGTGTGGCGACCCAGGGGATTCGCGAGGTGGCTCGAGCGCAGGCCGGGCAGAGCCGGCCAGGGGTGCTGGTGGCCACGTTGGTGTTCGTCGCGCTGGTGGTGGCGGCCATCGGCAGCCTCGGCGCGCCGCTGATCACCAGCGTGGCCAGGACCTACCAGGTGTCGCTGGCGGCTGCGCAGTGGACGCTGACGATCACCCTGCTGACCGGCGCGGTCGCCATCCCGCTGCTGGGGCGCCTCGGTGACGGACCCCGCCGGCGGGCCACCGTGGTAGGCACGCTCGCTGCCGTGGTCGCCGGCGGCCTGGCCACCGTTGTGCCCGGGCCGTTCTGGGTGCTGCTGGCCGGGCGGGCCGCCCAGGGGACCGGCCTCGGGCTGACGGCGCTCATGATCGCCACCGCCCGCGAGCACCTCGCCGAACGCGCGGGCAGGACCATCGCGCTGCTGTCGGTGGCCTCCACGGCCGGGATCGGCGTCGGCTACCCCCTGGCCGGGCTCCTCACCGAGGTGGCCGGCGTCCGCGCCGCCTACGCCCTCGGCCTTGCCGTCACCGCCGCCGCCCTGGCCGCGGCCCTGCTCGCGCTTCCAACCGACGACCCCGCCAGGGCCGCCCGGCCGGTCGACTGGACAGGGGCCGGCCTGCTCGGCGGCGGCCTGGTGGCGGTGCTGCTGGTCACCAGCGACACCGACCTGTGGATGACCCACCCGCCGGTGGCCCCGGCGGTGCTGGCCGCCGGCGTCCTCATCCTGGCCGCCTGGGTGGTCACCGAGCGGCGGACGCCCAGCCCCCTGGTCGACCTGACCGCGTTGCGGCACCCGGCGGTGGCCGGCGCGAATCTCGTCATGGGCGTCAGCGGCGTCGGCATGTACCTGCTGCTGACCCTGATCACCCGTTACGCCCAGACCCCGCCAGGGGCCGGCTACGGCTATGGGCTGTCCACCTTCCAGGCCGGCCTGGTGCTGGTGCCGTTCTCGGTCCTGGGGTTCGTGGCCGGCCGGGTCGTGCCCCGGGTGGGCCGCCGGGTCGGCCCGTTCGGCCTGCTCGTGGCCAGCGGCGGTGTGGTCGTGGCCGCCTTCATCGTCTTCGCGGCGGCTCGCGGCGCCCTGGCCGGCTCGGTCGTCGCCATGGCCGTCCTCGGGTTCGGTGTCGGCGGGTTCTCGGCCGCCATGGCCCAGGCCATCCTGTCCGTGACCCGGTCACCGAGACGGCCAGCGCCATGGGCCTGAACCAGGTCGTGCGCGCGGTGGGCTTCTCCACCGGCAGCGCCGTGGGTGGTCTGATCCTCGCCGCCTCCACCGCGGCGGGCGGGCTGCTGCCCACCGATCGCGGCTACACCACCGCGGCCGGGGCCGGCGTCGCCGTCACCGCCCTCGGCATCGGCATCGCCGCCGCCACCGGCGCCCTCCAGCGCCGCCGAGCCGACCGGCGCCCAGATCCGTGACGTGATCGTGACGCCACGGAAATCCGGAAATTATTTCTCCATGGTATTCTGAGTGGTTATGCCGGAACCTTGTCGCTAGCATCGCCGTGCATTTTCGGCGAAGGGAGCGACGCATGCACGATCGGCAGCCCAGCCAGATGGCGCTCGCCGCGGCCGCGGCCAGGGCCGCTCACCTGGTCGTCGACCGGGAACCGCTGTTCTTCCGCGACCCGGTGGCGGCCGACCTGATCGGGGAACCGGGGGCCGAGATGGTCGGCTACCACCGCAGGAGCGGCGACCACATCGTGCTGGCCGGCACCCGGACCCAGGTCACCGTCCGCAGCCGCTGGACCGAGCGGCGGCTGGCCGAGCTGGCCGACGGCGGCCTGGACCAGTACGTGATCCTCGGGGCCGGCCTGGACAGCTTCGCCTACCGCTCGCCGCTCGTGGACAGGATGCGGGTGTTCGAGGTCGACCACCCCGCCACCCAGCGCTGGAAGCGCGACCTGCTGGCCGCCGCGAGCATCACGCCGCCGGACGGGCTGACGTTCGTCGGCGTGGACCTGGAGACCGACCCACTGCCCGACCGCCTGGCCGCCGAGGGGTTCGACCTGAGCCGACCGGCGCTGGTGAGCTGGCTCGGGGTCAGCATGTACCTCACCGCCGACGCCGTCGCCGCCACCCTGACGGCGGTCGGCGGCCTGGCCGCCGGCACCGAGCTGGTCATGGAGTACGCCCTGCCGCCCGAGCTGCGCGACCAGACCGGCCAGGCCTATGCCGACTTCGCCCTCCCGGTCGCCGAGGAGCGCGGCGAGCCCTGGCGCAGCTTCTTCACCCCCGACCGGCTGTCCCGCCTGCTGCAAGCCCACGGCCTGACGGTCGCCGAGCAGGCCAGCCAGCAGGACGCGGTCCCGGCCGCCCTGTGGGACCGGTCCGACGCCCTGCGCCCCCTGGACCTGTGCCGGCTCGCCCGCGCCACCGTCGCGCCGTAGCCGGCGGCCCGGTGGCCTACCGGGGAGCGGCTGGTATGGACGCCGGTCATCCGTCGCGGGCGCGCCGCCGGATCCGGCCCCATGGCTTGAACACGACCAGGACCAGCCCGGTCAGCGGCAGGCTCAGGGCCAGCTTGACCCCACCCACCAGTACCGGACCAGCCGTAGCGGCTGCTGAGGCCGAGCAGGGCGGTGCCTCGGGACCAACGTAGCAGGAATCCTGGTTCCACTCTATACTTGGGGTGAGACCAAGAAGGTCGGCACGAGCCGAGGAGAGAGCCGTGAAGACCCGCGTCGCCCAAGTCATCACCATCGTCCTCTTCGCCCTGGTCATGGGCGTGTTCTGGGGCACCTGGTTCTCCCTGAGCCGCACCATGAGCCAGCTGTCGCCCGAGACGTTCCTCGCCGTCGGGCACGAGATGATCCAGAACCTGGGGACGCCGATGTCCATCCTCCTGCCCTTCGCCCTGCTGAGCGCCCTGATCACGCTGGTCCTGGCGCGCCAGGAGGGCCACGCGGCGGCGTTCCGGTGGGTGGCGGCCGGGTTCCTGCTCATGGTCGCGGCCCTGGTGATCACCCTGGCCGTCGAGGTCCCGATCGACAACAGGATCCAGACCTGGACGGCGGCGACCCTGCCGGCCGACTGGCGGTCGATCCAGTCCCGCTGGGAGCTGTGGCACACCGTCCGCACCTTCGCCTCGATCGCCGCCCTGGCCGCGGTCGCGATCGGCGCCGTGGTCACCGGGCGGCCGGAGGAACCGCAGGTCAGGGAGGTCGGCTCGCCGGGAGGAGCGGTGGCCGGGGGCCGGCCGGCATAAGGCTGTACCGGTCAGCCCGCCGATGCCGGTGTGACTCACGATCCCCGAGGGTACGGCCAGCCGAACCGCCTGGTTTCGGCTCCGACCCTGAGCGGCCGGGGCGTCAGGACCGGGGCCGGAGCAGGCAGAACTCGTTGCCCTCGGGGTCGCGCAGGACCTGCCAGCGGCCGCCGTCGTAGACGTCGTCGGCCCGGGTGGCGCCGAGGGCGACCGCCTGGGCGGTGGCCTCGGCCAGGTCGGTGCTGCGCAGGTCCAGGTGGAGCCGGTTCTTGACCGTCTTGGCCTCGGGCACGCGGACGAAGTCGATGGCCAGGCCGCCCGAGGTGTGGAGGGTGGCGACGCCGCCGGGGTCGACCTCGACCTCCCCTCCCAGCAGCCGGCTCCACCAGCGGGCCAGGCCGGACGGGTCCTGGCAGTCGACGGCCAGGGCGGCGATGCCGGTGACGGCCGGGGCCTGCTCGCTCATGTCCTGCCTCCTCAGTCGGTCGGGTCAGGCTACCGCTCCTTCGGCACAGACCAGGGCCCAGGGGCGGTCGGCGACCCGGGTGAGGACGACCACGGCCCGGTCGTGGCCGCGCAGGCGCAGCCGGGCGGTCAGGTCGGCCACGTCCACGGCCGAGCCGCGCTTGCGGACCTCGACGGTGCCGACGCCGCGCTCGCGCAGCACCTGGCGCAGGGCCTTGAGGCTCCAGGGCAGGGAGGCGTCGACCCGCAGGAGCCGGCCGAACGGGGTCGCCAGGGGCTCGTCGGCGGACAGGAAGGCGATCCTGGGGTCGAGCTTCCACGCCCCGAGGTCGCGGGCCAGCTCCTCGACCAGGCCGGCCCGGGTCACGGCCGGGCTGGGGTCGAGCAGGAAGGCGCCCGGCTGAGCGCACCGAACTGGCGGGCCGGGCCGGGTGACCAGGGTGGAGGGGCCGGGGAAGACGGTGGCCCGGCGGGCGGTGGTGGCCAGGGCCGGCGACCACAGCACGGCCTCCTTGAGCTCGCGCCGGTCGGCCAGCAGCTCCACCTCCCAGCCGGGCGGGACCAGGCCCAGGGGGAGGCCGGGGGCGGTCTTGATCCCGACCCCGGCGACCCGGTCGCCGAGGCCGAGGCACCAGGACAGGCGCGGGCGGCTGTCGGGGGCCGCCAGGCGGCGGCCGCCGGCCCGCCTGGCCGGGTCGACGAACACGGCCAGCGACCGGGGCAGGCGCAGGTCGCGGACGTCGGCGCGGACGGCGCCCACCTCCCCGGCGCCGTGGACGCGGGCGTTCTCCCTGGCCATGCGCGGGTGGACCGGGTCGAGGTCGACGGCCACGGCGTCGCGCCCCGGGGCGAGGGCGCACAGGTCGCCGCCGATGCCGCAGCACAGGTCGGCCACCCGGTCGAACCCGGCGTACCGGCCCGCCCGGTGCCGAGCAAGGGGCTCGGCCGAGGCCTGCTCCAGCCCCTCGCGGGTGAACCACATCTCCCCCGCCAGGGTGAACCTGGGGGCCGCCCGGGCCCGCAGCTCGTGCTGGGCCAGGGCGGCCGCCACCAGCTCGGCCGGGAACCGCCGGCGTAGCCGGGTCCCCACGGCCAGGGCGTCGTCGGGGCCGAGCGGGCCGGGGGGCAGGCTGTCCAGCACCGACCGCCCCTCGTCCGACAGCAGCCGGTCCAGGAGGTCAGGCGACGGGACCACCGACCGAGTCCGGGTCGAGCTCGACCGGGCGGCCGTCGACCAGGCGGACGACCCGGTCGCAGAGCTTGACGACCTCGGGGTCGTGGGTGGCCACGACCACGGCGGCGCCGCGGTCGGCGGCGTCGCGGAGCAGCCCGACGGCGCGGTCGCGGTTGTCCTCGTCCAGCTCGGCGGTGGGCTCGTCGACCAGCAGGACGTCCGGCTCGACGGCCAGGGCACGGGCCAGGGCGACCCGCTGGCGCTCGCCGCCCGAGAGCTGGTCGGTGCGCTGGTCGGCCCGGTCGGCCAGGCCGAGCACGGTCAGCCAGCGCCCGGCGGCGGCGGCCGCGGCCGCCGGGTCGCGCCGAGCAACACGGAACGGCAGCTCGACGTTCTCCCCGGCCGTGAGCAGCGACAGCAGCCCGTAGCCCTGGAACACGAGCGCGACCCGGTCCCGGCGTAGGGCCTGGCGGCCGGCCGGGCCCAGGCCGGCCAGGTCCTGGCCGTCGAGCCGGACGGCCCCGGCGTCGGGCGGCTCCAGCCCGGCCAGCAGCAGCAGGGTGGTCGACTTGCCCGACCCGGACGGTCCGACCAGCCCGACCACCTGCCCGCTCTGCACCTCGAGCGACACGCTGTCGACCACGTTGCGGCCGCCGCGCTCGGCCACCAGCCCGTCGGCGGCCAGGCTGGTCACGGCCGGCCCTCCCCATCCTCCGGGCCCCCGGGCCCCCGGCCCGTGCCGTCGGTCGGCTTGAGGACGACCTGGTCGCCGTCGACCTCGACCACGACCCGGGCCCCGGGCGGGAGCACTGGCCGGGACGACCACCGCCAGCCGCCGCCGGCCCCGTCCCCGCTCGGCCAGCGGCTCGGGGGCACCGACGGCATGCGCGAGCCCGCCCTCCCGCCGTTCGACCCCCCGGAGGGGGAGCGTAGGCGATCCGCGGGCGGAGTGCCCGCGGTTGTCCCCAGCCCCACGGGGCCGCGTGCCGCTCACGGGGCCGCCTGAGCCGGCCAGGCCAGGAGGGTGCCGGTCACCGGGCTGGCGGTGGTGTAGACGACGTCGGCCTGCTTGACGACCAGGACGCCGGCGGGTGAGGAGACGGCCACCGAGCCGCCGTCCGAGGACCAGGCGAAGCCGTCGGCCGCGACCATGGGCACGCCCGCGGCCAGCACCCGTGAGCTGCCGCCCGGCTGCCAGGCGAGCACGTAGCCGCTCCCCTGCCGGGCCGCCAGCTCGGCGGTGGCCAGGTCGCCGCGGCGGTCGACGGCGGCCACGGCCAGGGTGGTCGACCCCTGCCGGTCCGACCAGCCCAGCCAGGCCGGCCGGTGGCCGCCGGCCAGGGGGATGCTGGCCAGCTGCCGCCCGTCGACCCCGACCACCAGCACCAGCACCAGCCAGGGCCGGCCGGGCCGGCCGGCCGACACCGCGACCAGCTTCCCGTCGGGGCTGAGGGCGAGGCCGTCGACCACCGCCCCCTTGCCGGCCGCGGCCCGGAGCCGGCGGGTGGTGCCGTTGGCCTCGACCCGGGTGACGACGCCGCTGTCCACGGCGGCCAGGACGCCGGCCCGGTCGGGCCCGACCACGGCGCTCGCCCGGAGGTTCTGGGCGACCACCCGGCGCTCGGTCCCGTCGGCGTTGACCTGCTCCAGCCGGCCCGACCGCGACACCAGCATGGGGCCGCCGCCGATGCTGGCGCTGTAGAGGAGCTGCTTCTCGACCCGGAGCCTGGGGGCCTCGGCCGACCGCGCGAGCCTGACCTCGGGCGGCGGCGGGTCGGGTCGCGGGACCACCGCGAACGCGAGCAGCAGGCCGGCCACGGCGCCGGCCGCGAGGCCGGCCAGCCCCCGCACCGCCGGGCGGGGCCGAGCCGGGCTGTCGTCCCAGACCTCCGGGTCGCCGAGCAGTCGTCCCACAGCCGTTCCCTAACCTGAATTGGCGCGATTGTCGAGGACTGGCGCTGACTATAGGAACGGAGCCTGAGAGTTTGCTGAGCCGTCGGTTGGCCACGGTCCCCGCCCGGGTGCAAGCTTGCCGCCTGAAAGGAGCGTGTGCCCGTGGCCGACGCCGTCGCCCAGCTGACCAGCGAGTACCTGGACCTCGTGTTCGAGACGTTCCCGACCGCGGCCACCGTGTTCGGCCGCCACGAGCACGACGCCCGCCTGGAGGTCCTGACCACCGAGCGGCTGGACGACTTCAGCCGGCGGCTGGCCGAGCTGCGGCGCCGGGTCGCCGCGGTCGCGACGGCCGACGAGGAGGAGGCGGTCGACCGTGACGCCCTGGCCGCCGCCATCTCCGACGCGCTGCTGACCGAGGAGGCCGAGCGCCCCTGGCGCCGCAACCCGTTCGAGGCCGCCACCGCCGTCCCGGCGGCCATCCTGCTGCTGGTCGCCCGCGACTTCGCGCCGCTGGACCAGCGGCTGGCCGACGCCGCCGAGCGGCTGGAGGCGGCGCCGGCCTTCCTGGACCGGGCCAAGGGGCTGCTGGACGAACCCTGCCCGGCCCTGTGGCGGCAGATGGCCGTGGGTGCGGCCGGCGGCGGGGCCGAGTTCCTGGCCGGCACCCTCGGCCCCCTGGCCGCCGGCACCCGGCTGGCCGCCCGGGTCGAGGCGGCCGCGGCGGCCGCCGCCCAGGCCCTGCGTGACTTCGCCGGCTGGCTGGCCGGCGAGCACGCCACCCGGTTCCCCGACGACGCCCCCTTCGCCATCGGCGAGGCCGCCCAGGCCCGCAAGCTGCGCGAGGTCCACTGCTTCGCGACCACGCCGGCCGAGTTCGTCCGGATCGGCGAGGACCAGATCGCCCAGCTCACCGCCGCCCTGAGCGAGCAGGCGGGCAAGCTGGGCGGGTCGGACTGGGCGGCCAGGCTCGACGAGCTCAAGGGCGACCATCCCGACACCGACGGCCTCCTGCCGGCCTACCGGCGCGAGCTGGAGCGCCTGGAGTCGTTCGTGTTCTCCGAGGACCTGGCCACCAACCCCGACGCCGAGGCCCGGGTCGAGCCGACCCCCGAGTTCCTCCGCCCGGTCATGGGCTTCGCCGCCTACCTTCCCGCCGGCCCGTTCGACGCCTGGCAGCAGGGCTACTTCTGGGTCACCCCGCCGCCCGACGAGGCCGGCCTGCGCGACCACGCCCACGCCGTCATCCCGGCCGTCGCCGCCCACGAGGGCTACCCCGGCCACCATCTCCAGATGACCAGCGTCAACCGCATCCCCTCGCTGACCCGGCGGGCCATCCGCTCCCCGGTCATGATCGAGGGCTGGGGCCTGTACACCGAGCAGCTGATGGCCGACGTCGGCTACTACGACGACGCCGCCCGCCTCGCCCAGCTGGGCATGCGCCTGCTGCGGGCACTGCGGATCGTCCTCGACATGGAGCTCCAGTCCGGCGACCTCACCTACGAGGCCGCCGTGGCCCGCGCCGTCGCCGACGCCCACCTGGAGGAGTCGACCGCCCGCTCCGAGGTCGCCCGCTACACCATGACCCCGACCCAGCCCTTCAGCTATTTGGTCGGCGCCTTGGAGCTGGAGCGGTTACGCGCCGCGACCCAAACTCGTCTTGGCGATGATTTTCGCCTGCGCCGCTTCCACGACCGGGTCCTGTCCTACGGTCATATGCCCCCGACCCTGGTCGCCCGGGCCATCGAGGCCGCCGACGAGCGGGAGCAGCATCTCCGCCCCGACGAGTAGGCCTCAGCCGCCGAGGGCGTCGATCACGTCCTTGGAGTGGGTCAGCGGCACCCGGTTGCCCTCGAGCTCGATCCGTGAGCCGCTGTCGGTGTCGATCAGCTCCAGGACGCGCACGTTGACCCGCTGATGGACCCTGGCGGTGAGGCCCGCCCGCGGGACCTGGAAGACCAGCGCCGTGGGCTCGCTGCGCCGGGTGGGCGCGGCGAAGCGTACACCATCGTGGCCGACACTCCGACGAGCATCGTCTCCGGGAGCCCGGACCGGGCGTCGGCGGAGTGCATCCCGGCCAGCGAGCCCACACCCAGGCCGGCGGCGCTCCCCGCCTCACCGAGCAGCCCGCCGGCCGCGTCGCCGGCGAGCCCGCCGGCGAACATGCCGCCGCTGTGGCCCCGCGGGTTGAACTCGCCGACGGCGACCACCCCGTCGTCGATCCCCCGCGCAGCCAGCGCCTCCTGTACCAGCTCCTCCATCCGTTCCTCTGACACGACGAACCACCCCTCGGCTCGGGAGCCCGGTGCGAACCCCTCTGAGCAGACAAGGCAAACGTAACAGGCCATGCCGCCCACGTCAGCAGGACAGGGCCGGCCGGCGCCCGGGCGGTGGGGGACGTAGGCTGGGATGGCAAGCGATGTGGCGAGCTCGGGAGGCGGCGATGGCGGGTCGGGGGGTGGCCGAGCGCCGGGTGCTCAAGGTCGGGGCCGGGGGCGAGGGGCGGCGGGCCCGGGACCGGCTGGCGGTGGAGGAGCCGCTGGAGCTGCGGGTGGCGGGCCGGCCGGTGGGGGTGACCATGCGGACCCCCGGCAACGACTTCGAGCTGGCCATCGGCTACTGCATCAGCGAGCGGCTGGTGGCCCGCCCCGACGATGTCGAGGCGGTGCGCTTCTGCGCCCCCGAGGGCCAGGCCCAGGAGTTCAACGTCCTCACCGTGGACCTGCGCCCTGGCGTGCCCGTCCCCGACCCGTCGCTCGACCGGCTGGCCGTGACCTCCTCGTCGTGCGGGGTCTGCGGCAAGGCGTCGATCGAGGCCGTGACCACCGCCTGCCCGACCCTGGCCGGCGACGGTCTGGCCGTGCCCACCGGGGTCCTGGCCGCGATCCCGGACCGGGTCCGGGAGGCCCAGCGGGTGTTCGACCAGACCGGGGGCCTGCACGCGGCCGCCGTCTGCGACGCCGACGGCGCCGTGCGCTGCGTCCGGGAGGACGTCGGGCGCCACAACGCCGTCGACAAGGTGATCGGGTGGGCGGCCACCGAGCGCCGGCTGCCGCTGACCGGCATGGTGCTGTTCGTGTCCGGGCGGTGCTCGTTCGAGGTCGTCCAGAAGGCCGCCGTGGCCGGCGTTCCCCTGGTGGCCGCCGTCAGCGCCCCCACCAGCCTGGCCGTGAACCTGGCCGACCAGGTCGGCATGACCCTGGTCGGGTTCCTGCGCGGCGACACCATGAACGTCTACACCCACGCTCACCGCGTCAGCCTCCCGACCCCGGCCGAGGCTCCGGCGTCGGCGGCGGGCCCGGCGTAGGCCGAGGCTCCGACTCGGGCTTGACGGGAGGGCCCGCGAGCTTGTCGTAGACGTGGAGGGCGGCCCGCTCGCCGGCCTCGGCGCCGACCGCGCCCCCGATGGCCGCCAGGGTGGGGCAGACGATCAGCCCGGCGCCCTGGGTGGCGGCGGCCTCGCCGCCGCAGGCGGCCATGCCGGCCCGGCTGCCCAGGTCGGCCCCGACCGCGCTGCCGACCGCCCCGGCCAGCGCCCGGGGCAGCGGCTCGCCCGAGTTCACCGACGCGGTGAACGTCAGCACGGGGGCGACCAGCGGCAGGGCGCCGAGGGCCCGGCCGTCGATCAGCGGCCGCCCCGCCTCCTGGGCGACCCGGGCCGCCGCCGCCCGCACGGCGGGGTCGTCGGCGGTCGCGGCCAGCCGCCCCGCCGCCTGGACCCGGGCCGCGGCCGCGGCCGCCAGGTGATGGGTCGCCGCCGCCACCTCGGCCCCGAGCTCCAGCACCCGACTCACAACCGCCCGGCCCGGCCCCTCATGGTGGTCCCCACCCCGGTCCTGGGAAGCGTCCCGGTGGCCTTGCCCGCGGGACGGCGACCGGACGTGCATGGCCGCCTGGTCGAGGCGGGCGGCGGCGACCCGGCGGGCGGCCGCCGCCTCCTGCTCGGCCGCCGCCGCCATGGCCGCGGCCTGCCCGCCGGGCCAGCATCGCGGCCGGGTCGACGGCGTCGGCGGGCGAGCGGACACCCCCGCTGGGGCTCCACGAGCCCCCGGCCGCCGGCGACGCGTCGCCGCCGAGGCGTTCCAGGTCGACCCCGACCGTGGCCGCCAGCCGGCGGGCCCGGTCCCAGGTTGCCTGGGCGTGGTCCAGGCGGGCGGCCAGCTCGGACAGGGCGCCGGCGGCCTGGTCGAGGGCCTCGGCGGCCCGGTCGAGGCCGGTCTGGAGCGCGGCCGTCGAGCTGGAACGCCTCGCTGGCCGGGCCCCGCCAGGCCCCGGCGGTGACCACCGACGAGGTCGCGCCCCGCAGCCGCCCGCGGACCTCCCGCAGGGCGCCGGCGGCGGCGCCCATGCCGCGGGCGTCGGCGGCGATCGTCCCCGGCTCCCCCGCCGGACGGCGCATGCGGTCACCCCCTTCCCGGACGACGGCGACAGGCCGGTCATGACCCGATGAGTTGTAGCCGGGCCCGCGGAACCGGACAACCGGCCGTCCCCACCCCCGGCAACCGCCGCGACGGGACCGCGGCGACGAGGGGGATCAGGCGGGTGGCGCGGATGGGCCCACGGGTCCCACGGGAGCCGGCATGACC
Organism: Actinomycetes bacterium; assembly: GCA_045807325.1. Lineage (GTDB taxonomy): Bacteria > Actinomycetota > CALGFH01 > CALGFH01 > CALGFH01 > CALGFH01. The sequence goes on from JBJMHP010000275.1 coordinate 14,765, forward strand.
TGCGGTTCCGCGCCGCCGGGCTGACCTTCTACGCGGCCACCGCGGTGGTGCCGCTGCTGCTGGTGGCGTGGTTCGCGGCCGCGCTGGTCCCGGCGACCGGCTACGGGGGCCAAGGGGCTGCGGGGGCGGCTGCTGGCCCTGGTGTCGTGGCCGGTGGCCTAAAAGATCTCGCCGCTGCCCTGGGGTAGCTGCCCCTCGGCGCGGGCCCAGCGGAGGAACTCCTCGAGGCCCTCGCCGATGTCGCTGGCGATGAACTCGGAGGCCAGCTCGTCGATGCGCTGGTCGGAGAAGCCCTCGGCCCCCAGCTCGGGGCGGGACTGGTTGGCCAGGAGCCGGGCGCTCTCGACCTCGGAGGCCTCGGGCTCGGGGATCTCGTCGGGGGTTGCCGGGTCCTGCTTGTCGACGTCGGTCGCCCGCGCGGGCGGGTCGGGCTCGCGGGGCAGGTCGTCGTCGTCGTCCGGGAATCGGGTCGCCACGTTCAGCTCACCTCCGGGGTGAACCTACCCGGCCGGGCCCGGATCGGCCACCCCGGCGAGCAGGCTGGGGGCGCCGCGAGCCGGCAGGGGCCCGGCCAGGCCGGCCTCGGCCTTGGCCTCCTGGAGCACCTCCAGGATCTCGGCCCCGATCAGCCCTCCCGCTCCAGCAGGGCGTCCCTGAGCGCCTCGACCAGGGGCCGGTGGAGGCCCAGCTGCGCCCTGACGGCCGCCTTGGCGTCCTTGCGCTTGACGATCGAGAGCACCTCGAGCCGGCGGCCGCCGATGGCGCCGCCCTCCTCGCGGGCCGTCTTGCGCGGCACCTTGAAGTAGGCCCGGAGCTTGCGGGCGGTGATGCCGTACCACATCGACTGGAAGCTGGTCGCCGACACGAACAGGAACGGCACCCCGGGCGTGGCGGGCGTCGCCTTGGCCATGTGGGCAGGGTGGCCACCCAGCGGCCAGGCAAGGCTGGCGAGGACAGACACCCGCCAGGCCGGCGAAGCCGGCATCCGCTCAGATCCGGTCGGTGCGCTGCAGCCAGGTGAACGCCAGCCAGCCGGGCAGGATGGGCAGCCAGAAGGTGGCCAGCCGGAACAGGAACACCGCCGGCACGGCCGTCTCCTTGTCGAGGCCGGCGGCGGTCAGGGCGGCGATCAGGGCCGCCTCGACGGCCCCGATCCCGCCCGGGGTGGGAGCCGCCTGGGCGATGGCCGCCCCCACCAGGTAGGCGGCGACGATCGCGGCCACCGGCAGGCCGCCGCCGAAGGCCTCCACGCAGTAGACCAGGCCGAGGGCGTAGCTCAGGGTGACCAGGGCGGACCCGCCGAACAGCAGGGCGAGCTTGCCGGGATGGACGGCCAGCTTCCGGATGCCGTGGAAGGCCCGCTCCAGGCTGGGG
>JBJMHP010000276.1:0-18490 GCA_045807325.1 Actinomycetes bacterium
CCGAGCACCGTCACCGGCCGGTCGCGCAACTCGTGGGCGAGGGCGAGGATGATGCGGCTCACGTTCGCCTTGACCAGGTCGTAGAAGAAGCCGACCCCCTCGCGGTAGCTGGCGTTGACCTCGGCGGTGCCGTCGGTCATCTCGACCAGCAGCCTGCGGTCACCGCGCAGCAGCAGCGGAAGGGCGGCATGCGCGGTGACGAGATGGGTGTCCACCCCCATCCGCAGCATCCGCAGGCCACCGGTGAGGTCGTGCTCCCACATCGGCGTGTGCCACTGGGCGTAGCGGTCGCCGCCGAAGATGTCGTTGATCAGGACGTCCAGGCGGCCGTGCTCGGCCTCGATCTGGGCGACCAGGCCGGCTACGGCCGCGGGGTCCTCGTGGTCGACGACCAGGGCTGTGCCGCGCCCGCCGACGGCGGCTATCAGGTCGCCGGTCTCCTCGATCGTCTCCGGCCGCCCGATCTCCGACCTTCCCGCCGCCCGGCTGCTGCGCCCGGTGGCGTATACGTGCAGCCCGGCCCGGGCCAGCTCGACCGCGATGGCACGTCCCGCCCCCCGGGTCGCTCCCGCCACCAGCGCGACCCGCTGGCCGTTGTGCTCGGTGTCCATGGCGACCATGAAAGCACGACGTCCCGCCGAATCTGCTCCGGGAACCAGAGCGCCCGTAGGGAACCTGTTTCGAGGCGGACGACCGACGTCCTTGATCATCCAGACGATCCGACGGGTTCCTCCTGCTCCAGCCTGTAACGGGTGGGACAGCAGCCTCGACGACGAGCCGGGGCAACCTCCGCTGGGCCACCCGAGCGGCGTAAGTTCTGGCAGAGGCCGCTGGCTTACCGAGCAACACGGTGGCCGGGGGCGGTCGTGTATCGCGGCTGCGGCTTGCTCGGTTGCCTGCCGCAGAACCAACGTCGCGACTACTGTGGTAAGTGCCAGGCTGTGCAGAAGGATGTCGCCCGCTGCCGCGCTGGGCCGTGCACCGATCTGGCGTCGAGGTCGAGGAGGGTCCGACGTGACCAACGAGCAACGCCCCCGGCCGCAGACCCCTCCCGACCAACGACCCGACTCGAACGAGGAGTTCCGGCGTGCGCTGGAGCGAGAGACCGACCTGTCGTTGCGGGAGGACCCCGAGCGGCGACAGTTCTATCAGTCGGGGGACCTGCCCCGTTTCGGGTCGCCCAGCGATGACCCGGCCGTGCAACGGCACCGCCGCCACGACGTGCTCACCTGGAACGGCGAGGCGCTCACGCTGGTCGAGTGGTCGCAGCGGTTGGGCATCCGGGTCGAGACACTGCTGCACCGGTGTCGCAAGGGCTGGTCGGTCGAGCGGGTGCTGACGACGCCGCCAGGAGGTGGTCGGTGACCTGGGATGGTTGAGCCCGAGGGAGAGCGGATCACGCGTCTTGCTCATCGCGATGGCCTCCAGTCGATCCGTCTGGACCCGTCGGGGCCGTCCAGGTCGACGCCGCGCATCCGGCTCGGAATTGAAGGGTCGAGGGTTCGGATCCGACCTCTGGGCGCCAAGGCCCTGGTTCATCCACATCGGGTCGCCGGATCGCTGGCGATTGACCCCCAACCCCCGGCCCATCTGGCCTCGGCCCAAGGCCGACCGACCGCCTGGATCGTTGCAGGAGGATGGCGATGCTCATCACCACCACCCCCGGGATCGAGGGCCGCACCGTGACCCAGTACCTGGGTGTGGTCACCGTCCAAGGGGTGCTCGGGGTGAATGCGTCGTTGGGGGTCGGGCCAAGTCCTATGAGAACGAGCTGGCCTCCGGGGCAGCGACGCCCTGGCCAAGATGGAGCAGCAGGCCGCCCACCTGGGCGCCGACGCGGTGGTTGGGGTGGACATCGACGATGAGACCGTTGGCGACAAGATGCTGATCGTGTCTTGTCATCGGTTGGACTGCCAGGTTGGTGGCCGTCCGCGGGGTAGACGACCAACCTAGCTGGCATGATCGGGTTGCGATCAAGGCGGTAGGGCCCGGTCGAGCCGAGAGCGACCGTTCCGGTCGGGGCTTGATAGCCTCGCTGGGCGATGGTGAACAGGACCCAGGCGCTGGTGCTTGGCTTCTTCTTGGTGGCCTTGGTCAGCCTGTTGGTGATTCTGGTGGCGGCCCCGAAGGTCTACGACCAGGCCCTCAGGCTGCCTGGTGCCGGCGGTGCGACGGAGATCGCGTTCCTGGCGGCACTGACTGGGTTCCTCACGTTGCTGGCAGTCGGTGTCGTGCGGCGATGGCGCTGGGCCTTCTGGCTGATCCTGGTCGCGTTCCTGGCCGGGGTACTGCGTGTGCCGGTGGCCATCCTGCAGCTGATAGGTGCCCTGCCCGCAGACGTCCCAACCTGGTATGTCGCATTCCAGGGCCTCATCGGCGTGGCGCAGCTCGCCATTGGCCTGGCCATGCTGGCCGGCTATCGACGCTCTGGCGTCTGGGGGGCCTTCTAACGGGAGCGGCGACCGCGTCATGGCGGCGTGGTGGCCACGCGGGACACGCCCAGGGCCGCAGTCACCGACGCCCAGTTGTCAGGCCGGTGCGGGACCGGCGTGGCCGGTGCCCGGCTTGGGGGTGCAGATCGGCGCCAGGTCCGGGCCGCGTTCGGGATCGGTAGGGCCGGGATCTCGTCACCGGCGGGCAGGATGATGGAGCCACCGACCGGGACCAGCTGGTCCTCGCGGACCACGAAGCTGATCCAGAAATCGTCGCTGACGTCGAGGTCGCGATCCTGCTCCCATCGGCTTAGGGAGCCGACTGCCACGAGGTGGCGGCGCAGGCCGCGGGGCTCATTGCGGAACCGAACCCCCCAGGCTCCACGGTTCGGGCTCTATGGTCCGCATCGGCACCCCAGCCGGGCGGCCACCGTGGGCACAAGGCCGCCCTGCACGATGACTGAGAAGGCCACCACGACCACGATGACGGCATACAGCCGGGTCGCATCAGGAACGCCGGCGGTGAGCAGGAAGGTGCCGAGCAGGATCGGAACGGCGCCCTTGAGCCCGACCCACAGCACAAAGAGCCGCTCCCCCCAGGCCAGCCGGACCGGCAGCAGCAGCAGGCCGAACGCGTCGCTCATCAAGGGCGAGCTCGTCGAGGAGGTGCACTTCTGGGTTCATCCGATCGTGTGGAGCAAGCCATCGCGGCCCTTTCACGGCCTCGGCCACGTGCGGATGAACCGCAAGGACACCACCGTGTTCCGCAGCGGCGTCACCTTGCAGAACTACGAGCCGGTGTCGGTCGAGGAGTAGGTTCCGAGGCGGAGGAGCTCCGCACCGAAGGGGCGCCCTAATCGGGGCGGTGGTCGCCGGTCATGCCGTCGATCAGCTCGCGGATGATGTCGACGTGGCCGGCGTGGCGGGCGGTCTCCTCGACCATGTGGATCAGCACCCAGCGCAGGGTGACCGTGTCGCCGAACCAGGCGGTGCCGGTCGATTCCATGTCCAGCTCGTCGATGGCCTGGTCGGCGGCGGCGCGGGCCCTGGCGTAGAAGGCGAGGACGTCCTCGGTGGTCTCGTCGGCCCGGACGCGCAGGTCGGCGTCGGGGTCGTCGTCGTCGAAGGGCAGCGGCTCGGTGGGGCGGCCGAAGGTGTCGCAGAACCAGCCGTACTCGACGGCCGCCAGGTGCTTGACCAGGCCGAGCAGGTTGGTGCCGGACTGGGTCATGGGGCGGCGCCGGTCGTCGTCGGCCAGGCCCTCCAGCTTCCACAGGACCGCGTCGCGGTGCCGGTCGAGGCTGACGTGCAGGCTCTGCTTCTCGTCGCCGGTGAACGGCACCCGTCGAACCATGGTGACGCGTCTCCCTTCGGTCGGCGGCCGGGCCGGCGCCGGGCACGGGCTCCGGGCGGGATGCTGAGCATACGTGCATCACGGTGACCTACGTCATCGCCGGGCCCGGGTTACCCGAGCCTGCCCGGAGCGTCCCTACCGGCCCAGGCCGGCCGATGGCGGCGCCGGTACAGCAGCCCCACACGCCCAGCGCGGCCAGGGTCCCGGCGGCCAGGCCGACCAGGGTCGCCGACACCCCGAGGTTCCCGCCGCCGCAGCGCCCGGTGATGTCGTCGGCCCCTACGGCCCTGGAGCGGGGGATCCTGGTGGTGACGTCGAAGGTCCCGTCCGGCCGGACGGCGGCGACCACCGCCGGCAGCGCAGGATGGCCGCCCCGGTGGCCAGCGGCGGCAGGGCCAGGCAGATACCACCGACGCGCGAAACAGCCCGACCAGGGACCCGGCCGCCACCACCAGCGCCACCAGGACGACGACGCCGGCGGCCGGGATGACCAGGTCCAGCGGCGGCTCGGCCATGGCCTGGACACCGAGCGGGCTGCCGATCTCCGGGTGGTCCGGGTACAACGGCACCGGGTCGAGGGCCGACGCGGCCACGAACACCGCCGCCGCCCAGGCCCACCAGCGCCAGCGGCGCGACGGGAGCCTGCCGGTGGGCGTCAGCGGCAGCGCGAAGCCGCCGCAGGAGACGTACAGGATGTTGAGGCCGTTGCTGGCCCGGCCAGCTCTCGGCCGGGAGCGCCCCGGCCAGCCCAGCAGCCGGTCCAGCCAGGCGGTCGCGGCCAGCCCGAGGAGGGCCAGGAGCCATAGCGCCCACGCCAGCCCGGCCCAGCGCGTCTCCGGCATCGCCACCTCACCATCGTCCGGCACGCGGGGCCACATGGCCGGCTCCTTCCCGGGAGCGTTACGGACGGCTACCGCCAGGGGCGGCCTTCTCCCAGACCGAGACGTGCCTGGTGCTGGCGCTGGTGAACGGCTCGCGTCTCCAGCCGCTCCAGCGCTCGCGCAGCCGCATCCCGGCCAGCCGGGCCATCAGGTCGAGCTCCGAGGGCCACACGTAGCGCAGGGGCAGCGAGCTGGCCTCCAGCCTGCCGTCCTCGACCCGGTAGTGGTGGGAGATCAGGCCCTGGTTGACGGTGTCGTACTCGTCGAAGCCGAGATGGGTCGGGGTCAGGGCGAACGCCCGGACGGTCTCGCCGGGTGGCAGCCGCTGCAGCTGCGGGACCCCGACCTCGATCACGAAGCACCCGCCCGGCTCCAGGTGGGCGGCCGCGTTCTGGAAGCAGGCGACCTGCTCGTTCTGGCTGGTCAGGTTCCCGATGGTGTTGAACACCAGGTAGGCGAGCGAGAACCGGCCCTCGACGGTGGTGGCGGCGAAGTCGCCGATCGTGACGCCGATCCGGTCGGCGCCCGGCTTGGCCCGCAGCCGCGCCACCATCGCCTCCGACAGGTCGATCCCGTGCACCCGGACGCCGCGTCGGGCCAGGGGCAGGGCGATGCGGCCCGTGCCGATGCCGAGCTCGAGGGCGGCCCCCTGGCCGGCCAGGCCGGCCAGGAAGTCGACGGCGGGGTCGACAACCGCGGGGTCCAACATGTCGGTGGACGACTCGTCGTACCGGGCGGCCACCTCCTCGCCGAAGTGGTCGGTGGGCATGGAGGGATGCTGTCAGCCCGCGGCGGCCGTCGCGAGTGGTTTTCGCCCGGGTGTCAGCGGAGCAGGCCGTGCTCCATGGCGAAGATCGCGGCCGCGGCGCGGGTCGAGGCGCCGAACTTGATGTAGAGGTGGTGGACGTGGTGCTCGGCGGTGCCGGGGCGAGATGACCAGGGTGTCGGCGATCTGGCGGTTCGACGGGCCGCTGGCGACCAGGCGCAGCACCTCCACCTCCCGGTCGGACAGGCCCGCCGGCCGGGGGCGGTCCTGGCCTCGCCGCCGTGGCCGGGACCGGCCTGCTTATGGTGGTGCGGCGACCCGGCTGGAAATGAGGAGCCGCCCGGGGTTGGAGTAGGGCGTCGTCCTCATGTGCGGGGTGGGGTCTTAGCCCGATCCTCGTCTTCGAGAGCATGAACCTCGAGGAGGACGAGATGTACCTGGTGTCGCCCCAGGAGATGGTCATCCAGCACATTACCGAGCTCCATCAGCGGGCCGCGGCCGAGCGCCTGGCCCGTGCGGCGCGGGCCGGCCGCCGGCCGGCCACCCGCCGCCGCCGGAGCGTCTGGCGGCGCCTGCGGGTCCGCCAGCCCCGCCCGGCCGGGGCCTGACCCCCGTGTCGGCATCTGCCATGATCGGCGGCGTGGCCCGCCGAGTCTCCAGTCCGGTTCTGGTCGGCCGCGACGCCGAGGTCGCCCAGCTCAGGGCGGCCCTCGAGCTGGCGGCGGCCGGCCGGCCCGCCACCGTGGTGGTGGCGGGCGAGGCCGGCGTCGGCAAGACCCGGCTGGTCGCCGAGCTGCTCGGCGAGGCCGCCGGGCGGGGCGCGGTGGCGCTCACCGGTGGCTGCCTGGATGTCGGGGAGGGCGTCCTGGCGTACGCCCCGCTGGTGGAGGCGCTGCGCCCGCTGCCCAGCGTCACCGAGCCGGCGGAGCTGGAGCGGGTGCTGGGCGGCGCCCGGGCCGAGCTGGCCCGGCTGGTGCCCGAGCTCGGCTCCCCGGCCGAGGCCGGGGGCACGTCGGCGTCGGCCCCGCTGGCCCCGACGCGGCTGTTCGAGCTGCTGCTCGGGGTCCTGCACCGCCTCGCCGAGACCGGCCCCCTGCTGGTGGTGGTCGAGGACCTGCACTGGGCCGACCAGTCCACCCGCGACCTGCTCGGCTTCCTGGTCCGCAACCTGCGCGGCGGGGTCGCCCTGGTGCTGACCTACCGGTCCGACGAGCTGCACCGCCGCCATCCCCTGCGGCCGTTCCTGGCCGAGCTGGACCGCAGCGGCCGGGCCGAGCGCCTGGAGCTGGGCCGGCTGGGCCGCCGGGACCTGGCCGGGCTGCTGACCGGGATCCTGGGCGAGCCGGCCCCGCCGCCGCTGGTCGGGGAGGTGCTGGCCCGCTCGGAGGGCAACCCGTTCTTCGCCGAGGAGCTGGTGGCCGCCCACCTGGACGGGACCCGGCTGCCGTCGGTGCTGCGGGAGCTGGTCCTGGCCCGGGTGCAGGCGCTGTCGGAGCCGGCCCAGCGGGTGCTGGAGGTGGCCGCGGTGGCCGGCACCCGGGTGGACCACCAGCTGCTGGCCGAGGTGGTCGGCCAGGACACCGAGCAGCTGGTGTGGCTGCTGCGCGAGGCGGTCGGCCGCCACGTGCTGGCCGTCGACCAGGCCGGCGACGCCTACGCCTTCCGCCATGCCCTGGTCCAGGAGGCGGTCTACGACGACCTGCTGCCGGTGCAGCGGGGTCCGCTGCACGCCGCCTCCGCCCGGGCCCTGGAGCGCCGCATCGAGCAGCGCGAGGCTCCGGGCCGGCCGGGGGCCGGGGCGGTCGAGCGCGGCCAGCTCGCCTACCACTGGTACGCCGCCCACGACCTGGGGCAGGCGCTGGTGGCCAGCGTGCAGGCCGGCCAGGCCGCCGAGAGGGCCTCGGCCCTGGCCGAGGCCCTCGGGCACTACGAGCGCGCGCTGGAGCTGTGGGACCAGGTGCCGGAGGCGGCCGCCCGCAGCCCCCTGGACCGGGGCACGGTGCTGCACCGGGCCGCCGAGGCGGCCAACCTGGCCGGCTACGACGAGCGCGCCATCGCCCTGGGCCGCCTGGCCCTTGACCGGGTCGACGCGGCCGCCGAGCCGCGGCGGGCCGGGGCGCTGCTGGAGCGGCTGGCCCGCTACCACTGGAACGCCGGTCACACGCCCCTGGCCATGGCGGCCGTCGAGCGGGCGGTGGCCATCATCCCTCCCGAGCCGCCGTCCGAGGAGCTGGCCCGCGCCCTGGCCGCCCACGGCCAGCTGCTCATGCTGCTGGACCGCACCGCCGAGGCGCTGGCCCGCGGCCGGCAGGCGGTGGCGGTGGCCCGGCAGGTCGGCGCCCGGGCCGTGGAGGGTCACGCCCTCACGACCCTCGGCACCTCCCTCGGCCTCCTCGGGCAGCTGGAGGAGGGCATCGCCGATCTGGAGCGGGGCCGCCGCATCGCCATCGAGCTGGTCAACGTCGACGACCTGGGCAGGTCCCACGGCAACCTGGCCACTGTCCTGGACATGGCCGGCCGTTCCGCCGACGCTGTCGAGGTCTTCCTGGCCGGCGCCGACGCGGTCCGCGAGTTCGGCGCCCTGGGACGCTACGGCCCCAGCCTGCTTCCCGACGCGGCCAACTCGCTGCTCAGCCTGGGGCGTCGCGAGGAGGCCGAGCGGCTGCTGGACCAGGTCTTTGACCTGGACCTCCGGTCGCCGGGGCTCCGAAGCCGGCCGCTGACCGTCCGGGGGACGCTGCGGGTGCGGACCGGCGACCTGGCCGGCGGCCGGGCCGATCTCCGGACCGTCCTCGAGGAGGCGCCGGCGCAGCCGGACCCGCAGAACGCCACGCCGGTGCTGGTGGGACTGGCCGAGGCCGCCCTGTGGGACGGCCGCCCGGCCGACGCGCGGGCCGCCGTGGCCGACGCCCTGGAGCTCCTGGCCGGCTCGGACGAGCCCTACTGGCCCACCGAGCTGGGCCGCACCGGGATGGCGGTTGCGGCCACCCTGGCCGAGCAGGCCCGGGACCGCCACACCGAGGCCGAGGAGCGGGCCGCCCGCGAGCTGGCCGACACCCTGCTCGAGCGGGCCCGGGCGGCGGTCACCGCCCCGGGCGTGGTGCCGACCCCGGCCGTGCAGGCCAGCCTGCGCACCATCGAGGCCGAGTGGTCGAGGGCCGCCGGCCCGAGCGGGCCCGACCGGTGGGCGCAGAGCGCCCGGGCCTGGGAGGCGCTCGGCTACCCCTGGCAGGCCGGCTACGCCCGCTGGCGGCAGGCCGAGGCGCTGCTGGCAACGGGGGCGCCCCGCTCGGAGGCGGCCGCGGCCCTGGCCCGGGCGCGGGCCCTGGCCGACCGGCTGGGGGCGCGGCTGCTGGCCGCCGAGATCGAGGCGCTGGGCCGCCGGGCCCGGCTCGAGCCGACGCTCCCCCCGGACGGCGCCGCGGCCGACGGCCCGGCCCCGGAGCCGGCGACGGTGACCGACGAGCTCGGCCTCACCCCCCGGGAGCGGGAGGTGCTCGGCCTGGTCGCCGACGGACGCACCAACCGCCAGATCGCCGAGGCCCTGTTCATCAGCGCCAAGACGGCCAGCGTGCACGTGTCCAACATCCTGGCCAAGCTGGGGGTGGCCAACCGCGGCGAGGCCGCCGCCGTCGCCCACCGGCTCCACCTCACCGGCTGAGCGGCCCGGCCGTCAGCGTCGGACGACCTCGTACAGGCCGGGATGGGCGCGGTGCTGGATGGCGGCGGCGGCCTGCCGGAACTGGGGCTGGCCGATGGCCGTCTGGAAGGCCCGCGGGCTGGTGTAGCGGCCGATGTTGACAAACCGGAAGTCGGCCTCCGGGGAGAGGCTGCGGTGCAGGCGGGTGCCCAGGTACCCGGGCTGGGTGGCCAGGAAGGCCCGGCTGGCCTCCCAGGCGGCCAGGAAGGCGTCGTCGCCCCCGGGTGGGACCTCGAAGGGGTTGATGAGCACCACCCCGCCCGGGTCGTCGGGCGGCGGCGGGTCCTCGGCCACAACCTGGTAGAGGCCGGGGTGACCGGGGAACGGCAGGTCGCGGCCGGGGAAGTCCGGCCGGGAGGTGGCCGCCTGGAAGGCCGCCGGGGAGGCCCACCCGGCCACGTTGACGAACCGGAACTCGGCCTCCCCGCCGAGGCTGCGGTGCAGGGCGGTCGACCGGTAGCCGTCCTGGGCGGCGAGGAAGTCGCGGGCCCGCTCCCAGCCCGCGACGAACCCCTCGTCGGCCCCTGGAGGCACCTCGAACAGGTTGATCAGCACCACCGGGCCGGCGCTCGCATCCATCGGTCCTCCTCTCACCCGCCGGTCGTCCCGGCCGATCCTAGTCCGACCGGTGGCGGGCGGATCAGGGGATGGTGACCCGGTTGGCGCGGCGCTCGCCGTCGAGGGCGCGCAGGGCCTGGGTGAGGGTGGGCACGTGGAGCTCGCGCTCGCCGCGCTCCCACATCAGCTCCAGGGCCTCCAGCAGGGCCCTGGCCTCGGTGGCCAGGTCCTGGGCGGCACGCAGGCAGGTGTAGGTGCGGCCGGTGCCGCGGGCCGGGTTGATGCGGCCCGTCAGGTCGACCACGGCCAGGTAGTGGTCGACGACCGAGCACTCGGCGTCGGTCAGGGCCGGCATCCGTGGCCGGTCCGGGGTGCGCGGCCGTTCCGGTCGCATGCCGGTCAGGCGCCGGCGCCGGCCGGGGCCAGCTCGGGGACGGTCCGGCGGCCGGTGAGGATCTCATCGACCAGCCCGTACGCCAGGGCCTGGTCGGCGTCGAGGATGAAGTCGCGGTCGGTGTCTCTGGCGATCCTGTCGACCGGCTGGCCGGTGTGGGCGGCCAGGATCTGGTCGACCATGGCCCGCTGGCGCAGGATCTCGCGAGCCTGGATGTCGATGTCGACCGACTGGCCCTGGGCGCCGCCGTGGGGCTGGTGGAGCAGGACGGTGGAGTGGGGGAGGGCGTAACGCTTGCCGGGCGTGCCCGCGGCCAGGATCACCGCCGCCGCCGAGGCCGCCCAGCCCAGGCAGGTGGTGGCGACGTCGCAGCGGATGTAGCGCATGGTGTCGTAGATGCCGAGCAGGGCCGTGACCGACCCGCCGGGCGAGTTGATGTACAGCTGGATGTCCTTGTCCGGGTCCTCGGACTCCAGGTGGATGAGCTGGGCCATGATCAGGTTGGCGCTGGTGTCGTCGACCGGGGTGCCGAGGAAGACGATCCGGCCGGCGAGCAGCCGCGAGTAGAGGTCGAAGGACCGCTCGCCCCGGCTGGTCTGCTCGACGACGACGGGCACGAGGTTCGACATGCTGCCTCCAGCGGGGTGCGCTCGACCGGCGGCGCCGGTCCTCCACATCCCAACCGTGCCACACCGCCGGGCCGCCGGGGCCGGGTTCCGCTGCAGGCCGAAGCGGCGGTCAGCCCCGGTGGAGGTTGCTGCCGGCCAGGGTGACGGCGGCCTCCAGGGTCGCCCGGAGGCGGTCGTTGCCGCAGCCCTTGGGCAGGAAGGCGACCGCGCCGGCGGCGAACGCCTGGCGCTTGAGCTCCGGGCTGTCGAAGGCGCTGAACATCACGACCGCCGTGTCGGGCGCGACCTCGCGCAGCAGCCGGGTCGCGTCCAGGCCGTTCAGGACCGGCATGGACAGGTCCATCAGGACCAGGTCGGGGGCCAGCTCGGTGGCCAGGGAGGTGGCGTCGGCGCCGTCGGCGACCGCCCCGACGACCTCGAAGCCGCTCAGCTTCAGCATGCCGACCAGCGCTTCCCGCAGCATCTGGTGGCCGTCGACCACCAGGATCCTGACTCGCCTCATGACAGCCCCCCTCGCCTGGTCGGCTGAATACTAGGGGATCCGCCTGTTCGACTCCAAACGGAGAAACCAACGAAACGCCGCGGGCCGTCGATTCGCCGCACCCCGGTGGCGGGACGCCTCCCCCGGTCCCGTGACCGGTTTGTGACCTGGCGCCTCCCGGTCCGATTCGCCCGCCCGTCGTGGCCCCGACCCCGGGCCACCCCCGGCGGCGACGGCCCAGGTGACCTGCTACGCCGGCCCGGCCGGGTCATCGCCGGCCTGGTCGGGAGCCCGCGCGGGGCCCTGGCCGCACTAGGTAGGTCTCTGGATGGGCGGTGCTCGCCCCGCCTGACGACAATTCCGGCAACCTGGGCAGCTGGCCGGGTCGGGGGGAGGGTCATGTCGCGGTTGTGGTCGCCTGCCGGCGGGATCCCGGAGCGCCCGCCTCCGTTCGGGGTCTGGGTCGGGGACCCGGCGGTCCCGGCCCGCCCCCCGGCGCCCCCGGCGCGGCCCAGGTGGCGCCGCCGGCCGGCCCTGCTGGTGGCGGTCGGGACCGTGGTCGTGGCCATGGTCGCCGGGTCGGTGGTCTCGATGGTGGACCGGCTGGGGGCGTCCGCCCCGCCCCGCCCCGCCCAGGTGCCGGCGCCCACCCTGGCCCAGCTGAACGCGGCCATCGCCCGCGGCGAGTCGTTCCTCGATGGGCTCTACAAGCCGCTCGGGGTCGCCGGGGCGGTCCAGTCCGAGCACTACGCGCTGCCGATCCGGGTCCGGTTCCCCGGCTACCGGCGCTGGGTGCTGCTCGGCCAGGCCGACCCCGGCGCCTGCCCGGGCGCCGACTGCCCGGCCCCGACCCGGATCCGCAGCCTCGCCTCGTCGTATGCCCACGAGGCCTACGAGCTGACCTTCGCCACCCCGGCCCGCGCCGACGGGCTGCGGCTGCGGGCCGCCGTCGACTGGGGCGCGGGCCCGGGCCGCTACCAGGTGAGCGTGACCGCGGTGGCCTTCGACGACCCGGCGACCGCGGCCGAGGTCTGGCTCGACGACGTCCCCCTGGGCACCGTCCCGCCCGGGCCCCTGGCCGGCCCGCAGCCGACGCTTCACCGCAGCTTCCCGGTCCGGGACGTCAGCCACCTGCGCAGCTTCCGCTACACGGTCCGCCACGCGACCCAGCTGGCCTGGCTGCACGCGGTCAGCCGGGAGGACGAGGCCCGCTCGACCGCCCTGGCCCGGTTCATGCTGGGCGCCGGCTTCGTGCCCGGCCGGGACCTCAGGGCGGCGGTGTTCGGCCAGGGCCACGACGAGCCGCGCGACTTCGGCTACCGCCACGAGCCGTTCCTGGACGCCTACGGCGACTGCCGGCTGCAGCCGCCGGCCACCCCGCTGGCCTATCCGTACCGCTCCAAGGCCTGCGTGGCCGACGTGCGGCCGTACCTGCTGGCGGCCCGCCACGACACCCTCCTGCCGGCCATCGAGGCCCTGCAGGCGCTGAACCGCGGCGAGTCGCCCGACCACACCTACCGGGACCAGTCGGCGCTGGTGCCGCTGGCCAGGACCTCGGCCGGCCGGACGGCGGACGCGCTGGAGCGGCGCTTCGACCGGCTCGGCTTCGGCGTTCCCCGCTGCACCCCCTTCGGCTGCGACGGGCAGCGGGCCAGCGCCCTGCGGACCTTCGCCTTCGGCATGCTGGAGACGGTGCTCGGCTACAACAGCGGCCAGCTGGAGCGCCGCGCCTACGCCGACGCCGTGGCCGGCCTGGCCCTCAGCGTCCAGATCGGCGACGACGGCGTGGTCCGGGCCGCCGACCGGGTCGCCTACCGCCCGGCCCTGCGGGGCGGGTTCCTCTCCTACTGGAACCGCGACCGCCGCTACCTCAAGCCGGGCGGCGTCGCCCAGGCGGTGGCCGACCGCTTCAACATGCCGCCCGAGTACCTGGGGCTGCGGCCGACCGACAGCGAGACCGGCTTCGACGCCTATGCGTTCCTGGCCCTGTACCGCTGCGCCAGGTACAAGATCGGCTGCAAGCTCGTCGGTGCCGCCAGGCCCTAGGGCCCCTGGGGGCGGCGCAGCGGCACGTGGACCATGGGCACCCGGCTGTCGATCCAGGCCAGGTCGGGGTCTTCGGACGCCTCGCCGCCGCCGGCGGCCGGTGGGCGGTCGGCCACGGCCGCCACCGGCGACCGGTCCGGGCGTCGCTCGGCCGCGCTGGGCAGCGGCGCCAGCTCGGTCGGGTGCTCGATCAGCGGCTTGGGCAGCAGCACCAGGGCGGTGACGCCGCCGTACCAGGAGTGGCGCAGCTGCACCTTGATGCCGTGCTTGGCGGCGAGCTGGGTGACCACGAAGAACCCCAGCATCTTGGCCAGCGCGAAGTCGATGTCGGGCGGCTTGGCCAGCCGGTGCATGACGTCGGCGGCGGCGTGGCCGGCGAGCTGCACCTGGTCGATGGGGAGCAGCTCGACCCGGGTGTGCTCCTTGACCTCCTCCACCGCCGCCCGGACCACGTCCACCAGCCCGACCGGCCCGCGCCAGCGCCGGGCCGGCTCGGACCCGGACAGGATGATCAGGTTCTCGGCGTTGCGCCGCATCCGGGTGGCCAGGTGATCCAGCTCGCCCAGCCGGGTCCGCATGTCGGCCTCCGAGCCGCTGAGCTCCAGCTCGTCGATCACCTCGAGCTGGCGCTCGATCAGGCTCTGGCTGCGGCGGGCCAGGTTGAGGAACATGTCGCCGACGCTGCGGCGCAGGGCCGCCTCGCGGCCGGCGACGCGGACCGCCACCCGGTGCACGGTGTTGAACGCCTCGGCCAGGTGGCCGATCTCGTCTCTGGAGCGGACCTCGATCGGCGGCGCCGACTCCACCTGGAGGTCGACCTGCTCGCCCTCCTGGAGCCGCTGCACCACCCCGGGCAGGCGGTGCTCGGCCGTCTCCTCGGCCGCCGCCTCCAGCCGGCGCATGGGACGGATCAGGGAGCGGGCGGTGATCAGGGCCAGGACCAGTGCCAGCACCAGCCCGGCGGCCAGCAGCAGGCTGTAGAGGAGGGCCCGGCGGTCGGCGCCCCGCTGTGGATGGCCGAGCTGGTGGCGATCACGTCGCCCGAGAGGCGCTCCTCGACCGTGCGCATGCGGTCGAGCTTGACGGTCATGGCGTCGAACCAGTCCTGGGCCGGCACGCCGAGCCTGGGCTGGGTCGTGCCGCTGCCGAGGGCGGCCTCCAGGTAGCGGTCGACGGCCTCCACGTCGTCGCCGGAGACCATGTCCTCGAAGAAGTCGTGCTGGGCCTGGGTGGCGTTGGCCTCGAACTGGGCCTGGTAGATGGTCTCGGCCGCCACCAGGGCGCTGAGGCGGGTGTGCTCGGCGCCCTGGAAGCGCCTGGCCGCGTACACCCGCTGCATCAGGCTGCGCTGGGCGTCGGCGAAGTCCTTGGCCCTGGCCAGGGCGACCGAGGCGGCCACGCCCTTCAGCAGCGCCTCGTCGTTGGAGCCGGGGGCGATCTCGGTGTTGATGTCGAGCAGGTCGCTGATGGTGTCGGTGTACTGCTCCAGCGCCTTGCCCGGGGTGTCGATCGGGCCGTGGCCGTGCTCGACGGCGTTCTCGAGGTCCTCCTCGCCCTCCTCCTCGTGCAGCTCGATGCTCGGCCCGACCTCCAGGTCCTGGGGCCTGACCGGGGCGGTGTCGATCGCCTGGCGCTGCTGGTCAAGACGGCCCAGCTCGGCCAGGCCGTACTCGATCTTCTCGCCCAGCAGCCGGTCGTCGGCGCCGAGCCGCTCGGCGCTGGCCCGGTAGCTGGCGGCCACGCGGTCCAGCCGGCGCCGCTGCTCGGCCAGGCGCTGGCCCCAGGCCTTCCGGTCGCTGTCGATGTAGCTGGTGGACAGGCTGCGTTCGGCCTGGAGCTCGTGGATGAGGGGGGCCAGGCCGGCGGTCACCTTGCGGGCGGCGGGAGAGGAAGGCGCCGGGACGCTATCATCAGTGTCAATACCGCCGCAATGGGGAATCTGCCGAAGTTCGCCTGGGGAAGGCGGGTTGCGGCCGCCGGCGCGGCCGGTCGGGCGCTACCGGGTCAAGCCGGCTGGGCGCGTTCCTTGTCCCGCTGCCGGTCCCGGTCCGTGGCCTTGACCTTCGCCTTGGTCTTCGTCTTGCCCGCGGGCCGGGGCCGCGGCTCGGGCGGCTCGAAGCCGCGGTCGCGCATCCCCCGCTCGATCTCGGCGATGGCCGTCTCCACCACCCTGACCCTGGCGTAGCGCTTGGAGTCGGCCTCGATGAGGTGCCAGCGGGCCAGGGGATGGTCGGTCCGCTCCAGCATGTCCTCGATCGCCTGCTCATAGGCGGTGCGCTTCTCGCGGTTGCGCCAGTCCTCGGCGGTCAGCTTCCAGGTCTTGAGGGGCTCGGTCTCGCGCCGCTTGAACCGGCGCAGCTGCTCGTCCTCGGAGATGTGCATCCAGAACTTGAGCAGGATCATGCCCTCCAGCACCAGCGAGCGCTCGTACTCGACGATCTCTTCGTAGCCGCGGGTCCACTGCTCGACGGTGGCGAACCCCTCCACCCGCTCGACCAGCACCCGGCCGTACCAGGACCGGTCGAGCACGGCCATGCCGCCCCAGCCGGGCAGGCTCGACCAGAACCGCCACAGGAAGTGGTGGCGCTTCTCGTCGTAGGTGGGGGCGGCGAAGGTGGCCACCCGCACGTGGCGGGGGTCCATGGGGAGGACCAGCCGGCGGATGGCCCCGCCCTTGCCGGAGGCGTCCCAGCCCTCGAAGAGCACCAGCAGCGGCGGCCCGATCTCGCCCGGGCCGATCTGTCCGCCCAGGAGCAGGCGCAGGTGCACCAGCCGCTTCTGCGCGGCCTTGAGCTGCTTCTTCTCCTCGTCCTTGGACAACTGCAGGGTCAGGTCCACGTCGGCGAGCCGGCTCATGCCGGCCAGCGTGGCAGGACGTGGCGCGGCTCACCTGCCGAGCCTCCGGTGCGCCAGGTGCCGTCCCGGGCCTCGGCTGCCGATGACAGGGAGACGGCACCGCACCCGGCGAGGCAGGGGAGGACATGGGCTCCAGTCATCCGGACGACGTCGACCAGCTGCCGGTCCCGGCCGATCCCGGTGCTCCCGACGAGACGCCCGACCCGGCCGACTGGGACGACGCCTGGCTGCCCGAGTGGCTGGGCGACGAGCCGGGCGGGACCCCGCCCGTCGAGGACGCCGGCCCCGGGCCGGCAGCCGGGGACCCCGAGCCCGAGCTCGACGGCGGGCAGCCGGACACCGACCCCGTGCCGGACGCCGGGGTGCCGGACGCCGGGGTGCCGGACGCCGGGGAGCCGCACGCCGGGGAGCCGGATCCCGACCCCACGCCGGACGCCGGGCGCGAGCCGGACCAGAAGGGCCAGCCGGACGTCGAGGACGCGCCGGACGCGCCGGACGCGCCGGACCAGCGCGCCCCCGAGCCGGACCTCGCACCGGCGGCGGTTCCCGCCGGCGACCTCCCGACCGCGGACCCCGAGGAGGGGCCGGTCGCAGCCACCACCGCGGACGCCGGGCCGGCAGGACCGACCGCCGAGCCGGCCGAGGCGGCCGAGGCGTCCGAGGCGATCGACGCGTTCCTGCAGCCCGCGCCCGCGCCCGTCCGCGTCGTCGTCGGCGCCCGCGCCCCGTCGCGTCGACGTGCCCTGTCGGTGGCGGCCGGCCTGCTCGTCGCCGGGGCCGTCGCGGCGGCGTCGCTCCTGGCCACCCGGTCCGACACCCCGGTCCCGGCCGCGGACGCCGCGACGCCGACCGCTTCCGCACCGGCGGTGTCCGGCCGCGCCACCCCTCGGCCGACGCCGGCCCCCTCGCCGGGAACCCCGCCCGCGACGACGGCGCCGCCGCCGCTCGCGCCGCCGACACCTGCCGCTCCCGCATCCCCACGGTCGGCCGACACCACCGGGACACCGCCGCGGGTCGCGGTCGTGGCACCCCCGCGCCCCGCCGGGACCCCGGCACCGGCCGTGCCGGTCCCCGCCCCAGGGACGACCGACCCGGTCGTCCCCGTCGTCGCCCCCTCGGGGCCTGACCGTCCCGAACCGGACCGCACCGTGCCCATCGGGGAGCCGGACGGGACCGGCGCCGATGAGACGACGGACGACACCTCGGACGACACGACGGAGAACAACGGGACCGGCGATCCGGAGCCCACGGCGGCGCCGGAGCCCACCCCGACCGAGTCGCCGTCCCCCGAGGACCCGGACGGCCCGGAGGAGCCGCAGGACCCGGAGGAGCCCGCAGTCCCAGAGGGCGATCCCACCCAGACGCCGTCCGACGTGCCCGAGCCCACGCAGCTCCCGCTGCCGACGGAGGGGACCGGCCCGCCGGGAGCGTGATCTCACCCGCGGGCCGGCCCGGCGGGAGCCCCGGGGTGGGACCATGGGAGTGCCATGACTGCCCTCCCTCTCGTGTTCGAGGCCCCCCGCCGGGGCAAGCCGCCGCGCCACCTCGCCGACCTCACCCGCGAGGAGGCCCGCGCGGCGGTCACCGAGCTCGGGCAGCCGGCGTTCCGCGCCGACCAGCTGGCCCGGCACTTCTACCGCGGGGTCACCGACCCGGCGCAGATGACCGACCTGCCGGCCGCCGTCCGCGAGGACCTGACGACGGCGCTGCTGCCGGGCCTGCTCACCCCCGTGCGGCACCTGTCCGCCGACGGCGGCCGCACCCGCAAGACGCTGTGGCGGCTGCACGACGGCGCGCTGGTCGAGAGCGTCCTCATGCGCTATCCCGACCGGGCGACGGTGTGCATCTCCAGCCAGGCCGGCTGCGGCATGGCCTGCCCGTTCTGCGCCACCGGCCAGCAGGGCCTGACCCGCAACCTCTCCGCGGCCGAGATCATCGGCCAGGCGGTCGCGGCCGCCGCGGCGATGGCGAACGGCGAGATCCCGGGCGGTCCCGGCCGGCTGTCCAACGTCGTCTTCATGGGCATGGGCGAGCCGCTGGCCAACTACCCGCGGGTGCGCAAGACCCTCGACGCGCTGCTCACCCCGGCTCCGCACGGGCTCGGGCTCTCCCAGCGCTCGGTCACCGTCTCCACCGTCGGCCTCGTCCCCGGCATCCGCCGGCTGACCGAGGAGGGCCTGCACGTCACCCTCGCGGTGAGCCTGCACGCCCCCGACGACGAGCTGCGCGACACCCTCGTGCCGATCAACACCCGCTATAAGGTCGCCGAGGTCATCGAGGCCGCCGACGCCTACGCCGCGCGCACCGGGCGCCGCTACTCGATCGAGTACGCGCTCATCCGCGACATCAACGATTCACCCGAGCGGGCCGACCTGCTCGGTCGGCTGCTCGGC
>JBJMHP010000277.1:0-4294 GCA_045807325.1 Actinomycetes bacterium
ATCGTCCCGCGCACCTGGGCCAGGTACAGGGCCAGTAGGTACATCGCGATCAGCTGGGTCGCGAAGGTCTTGGTCGCGGCGACGCCGATCTCCGGCCCGGCCCGGGTGTACAGCACGCCGTCGGACTCGCGCGGGATCGACGCGCCGACGGTGTTGCAGACGCTGAGCACGCGGGCCCGCTGCCGCCGGGCGTAGCGGACGGCGGCGGAGGTGTCGGCCGTCTCCCCCGACTGGCTGATCGCGATGACCAGGGTGTTGCGGTCGAGCACCGGGTCCCGGTAGCGGAACTCCGAGGCCATCTCGATCTCGACCGGGAGCCGGGTCCAGTGCTCGATGGCGTATTTGGCCACCAGCCCGGCGTGGTAGGCGGTGCCGCAGGCGACCACGAAGACCTTGTCGACCTCGCGCAGCTCGTCCTCGCTCATGCGCAGCTCGTCCAGGGCGAGCCGCCCGGCCTGGTCGGTCCGGCCCTCCAGGGTCTGCTTGATGGCCAGCGGCTGCTCGTGCATCTCCTTGAGCATGAAGTGCTCGTAGCCGCCCTTCTCGGCCGCCGACAGGTCCCAGTCGACGTGGTGCCCGTACGGCTCCACCGGCCGCCCGTCCAGGTCGGTGACCTCGAGCCGTTCCGGGGTGACCACGACCACCTGGTCGTCCTCGAGGATGACGCCGTCCTTGGTGTGGTCCAGGAAGGCGGCGAAGTCGCTGGCCACGAAGTTCTCGCCTTCGGCCCGGCCGGCGACCAGGGGCAGGTCACGCTTGGCCCCGACCACCACGCCTGGGTCATCCTGGTGCAGCACGGCCAGGGCGAAGGACCCCTCCAGCCGCCGCAGGGCCTTGCGGACCGCGTCCGGGAAGGCCAGCCCCTCGTTCAGGGCCGCCTCGGCCAGGTGGGCGACGCACTCGGTGTCGGTCTGGGAGGCGAACCGGTGCCCCTCGGCCTCCAGCTGGGCCCGCAGGGTGTAGAAGTTCTCGATGATCCCGTTGTGGATCACCGCCACCCGCCCGCCGCAGTCCAGGTGGGGGTGGGCGTTGCGGTCGGTGGGCTGCCCGTGGGTCGCCCACCGGGTGTGCCCGATCCCGCTCACCCCGCCAAGCGCGGTGTCGGAGCCGAGGGCCTCCTCGAGGGCGTTCAGCTTCCCGGCCTTGCGGACGACCCGGACCTGTCCGCCGTCCAGCACCGCCACCCCGGCCGAGTCGTACCCCCGGTACTCCAGGCGCCGCAGGCCGGCGAGCAGGATGGGAAGCGCCTGCTGGCGACCGGCATAGCCGACGATCCCACACATCGTTTCAGGCTCCCTTCACGCAACGGCCGCCGGAGGGCACGAGCACCAATCGTAGCAGCCGAGCAACCTAGCCCAGCTCGGCCGCGACCACCGCGGCCAGCCGGTCGGCGGTGGCCTTGGCCTCCTGTTCGGTCTCGGCCTCGACCATCACCCGGACCAGGGCCTCGGTCCCCGAGGGGCGGACCAGCACCCGGCCCCGCTCGCCCAGGCGGCCCTCCTCGTCGGCCACCGCCCGCCACACGCTGTCCGCCCCTTCCAGGGCGTGGCGGTCGGCGACCCGCACGTTGACCAGGACCTGGGGCAGGCGGCGCATGACCTTGGCCAGCTCCGACAGGGGCTGGCCGGTGCGGGCGACCACGCTCAGCAGCCGCAGGCCGGTGAGGAGGCCGTCGCCGGTGGTGGCCCGGTCCAGGAAGATCAGGTGGCCGGACTGCTCCCCGCCCAGGGCGTGGCCGCCGGCGCGCATGGCCTCCAGGACATAGCGGTCCCCGACGGCGGTCTGCTCGACGGCGATGCCGTGGTGGTCCATGGCCTGGCGGAAGCCGAGGTTGGTCATGACGGTGGTGACCACGGTGTTGGTGGGGAGCTGGCCGCGGTCGCGGGCGTCGAGGGCGGCGATGGCCAGGATCACGTCGCCGTCGACCAGGGTGCCGTGCTCGTCGACGGCCAGCAGCCGGTCGGCGTCGCCGTCGTGGGCCAGGCCGACCTGGGCGCCGCTGCGGGCCAGGGCGGCCTGGACGTGCTCGGGGTGGGTGGAGCCGACGCCGGCGTTGATGTTGTGGCCGTCGGGGTTGGCGGCGACGGCGGTGACCTTGGCCCCGGCGCGCCGGTAGGCCTCGGGGGCGATCTCGGCGGCGGCGCCGTTGGCGCAGTCGACCACCACCTGCAGGCCGTCCAGGTCGGGGATGCCCTCCAGCAGGTGGGCCAGGTAGGCCTCGACCGCGTCGTCGGCCGCGGGCCGCAGCCCGCCGACGTCGGGGCCGACGGGACGGGGGGCGCCGTGGTCGGCGGTGGCCACGGCGGCCTCGATGCGCTCCTCGACCGCGTCGGGGAGCTTGAAGCCCTCGGGGCCGAAGAACTTGATGCCGTTGTCGGGCATGGCGTTGTGGGAGGCGGAGATCACCGCCCCCGCGGCCGCCCCGTAGTGGCGGGTCAGGAAGGCGATGGCCGGGGTCGGCACCACCCCGGCGGCGAGCACGTCCCCGCCGGCCGAGAGGATGCCGGCGACCAGGGCGCTCTCCAGCAGGACGCCCGAGGTCCGCGGGTCGCGGCCGACGACCACGGCCGGACGGCCCGACCCGGAGGGGCGCTCGGCTCGGAGCACCCCGACCGCGGCCCGACCGAGGGCAAGGGCGAGCTCGGGGGTCAGGTCGGCGTTGGCCAGACCACGAACCCCGTCGGTCCCGAACAGCTTTCCCACCGGCGATCTTCCGGCGGCCGCGTCAGCGCTTGGAGTACTGGGGAGCCTTGCGGGCCTTCTTGAGGCCGTACTTCTTGCGCTCCACCTCTCGGGCGTCGCGGGTGAGGAAGCCACGCTTCTTCAGCTCGGGCCGCAGCTCGACGTCGAGGTCGACCAGGGCCCGGGAGATGGCGTGGCGCAGGGCGCCGGCCTGGCCGGAGACCCCGCCGCCGTCGAGGTTGGCGAGCACGTCGTAGCGCTCGAGGGTGTTGGTGACCCGCAGCGGCTCGGTGACGAGCCGGCGGTGGGCCGGGTTGGGG
This sequence comes from Actinomycetes bacterium, assembly GCA_045807325.1. Taxonomy (GTDB): domain Bacteria; phylum Actinomycetota; class CALGFH01; order CALGFH01; family CALGFH01; genus CALGFH01. The sequence goes on from JBJMHP010000277.1 coordinate 3,003, forward strand.
AAGTAGTCCTCGAGGGGGCGGCCGTTGAGCTTGAACGTGCCCGTCCCCTCGATCAGCCGTACCCGGACCACGGCCTCCTTGCGGCGGCCGGTCCCTCTGGCCAGCTGTGCTGGAGCAGCCAACGAGGTGTCCTCCTATCCTTTCTGCTTGACGGTCGACGTCACGTCCAGCGGCACCGGCAGCTGCGCGGCGTGCGGGTGGGTCGGGCCGTCGTAGACCTTGAGCTTGGAGAGCATCTGGCGCCCGAGCCGGTTGCGGGGCAGCATCCCGCGGACGGCCCGCTCGACCGCCCGGGAGGGCCGCTGGGCGAGCAGCACCGTGTACGGGGTTTCCTTGAGCCCGCCCGGGTAGCCCGAGTGGCGGTAGGCGACCTTCTGCTCGCGCTTGCGCCCGGTGAGCCGCACCTTGGCCGCGTTGATGACGATCACGTGGTCGCCGGTGTCGACGTGGGGGGCGAAGATCGGCTTGTGCTTGCCGCGCAGGATGCGGGCCACCTGGGCGGCCAGCCGGCCGAGGACCTGGCCGTCGGCGTCGACGACGTACCAGTCCCTGGTCAGGTCCCGCGCTCGGGGCGAGAACGTTCGGCTTGCTGGCGAAGGCATGCGGGCAACTCCGTTACGATTCGGAAGTGTGGCGCCGGGCATGTGGAGCTTGCCGCAGCGTCGAGTGAACCGACTGTCAAGGCTAGCGGTGACCAGGCTATTTGGTCAACTTGGGGGCGCCCCGAGCAGCCGCTTGGTGAGCAGCTCACGGATGAACGCCGGCCGGGCGCAGGTGCTGGCCGGCCACCAGCAGCCGCTGGCGCTGCTGGGCGAACCACTCGCCGTCGGTGACCAGCGTGCCCACATGCTACGCCGAGGCCAGAACCTGCCAGGCGGCGGGGATGACCGTGACCGACCCGGGGGTGGGGGCCGGCTCGCCGTCGAGGCGGCAGGGCATGTCGGTGACCACGGTGGCCTCCGGGCCGCGCAGGCGGGGCAGGTCGCCGGGGAGCCGGCGGTCCCTGGCCAGATGGCGGGCCAGGGCCGCCTTGGAGGCGGTGGCCGGCACGACCAGCACGTCGAGCAGGCCGTCGCCGACGTCGGCGTCGGGGATCAGCCAGCGGCCGCCGCCGAAGGAGCCGCCGGTGCCCACCACCACCGCCAGGGCCGCGTCCTCCACGACCCGGCCGTCGACCTCGACCCTGGCCGCCCAGGTCGGCGGGTTGACGCCGGCCCGGACCCCGCCGACCAGGTAGGCGGCCGGGCCGAGGGCCTTCTTGACCCGGCGCGACAGCACGTCGGTGGCGGCGG
>JBJMHP010000278.1:0-8550 GCA_045807325.1 Actinomycetes bacterium
CGGGCTCGCGGTGGGTGGCGCCGGTGCTGGGCACGGCGGTGTTCGTCTACGGCGGGCGGCCGTTCCTGGAGGGCGGCCTGGCCGAGCTGCGCAGCCGCCAGCCGGGCATGATGCTGCTCATCTCCCTGGCCATCCTGGTCGCCTTCGGAGCCAGCCTCGCCACCCTGTTCGGCGTGTTCGACCTGGAGTTCTGGTGGGAGCTGGCCCTGCTGATCGTGATCATGCTGCTCGGCCACTGGCTGGAGATGCGGGCCCTCGGCCAGGCCTCCAGCGCCCTTGACGCCCTGGCCGCGCTACTGCCGGATGCGGCCGAGCGGGTCACCGGCGACAGGGTCGAGACGGTGCCCATCGACCAGCTGGCGCTCCGGGACATCGTCCTGGTCCGCCCCGGGGGCCGGGTCCCGGCCGACGGCGTGGTCGTCGACGGGGCGGCCGAGCTGGACGAGTCGATGATCACCGGCGAGTCCCGCCCGGTGGCCAAGCGGCCCGGCGACCGGGTGGTGGCGGGCACGGTGGTCACCGACTCGGCCATCCGGGTCCGGGTGGAGGCGGTCGGGGAGGAGACCGCCCTGGCCGGGATCCGCCGGCTGGTCGAGCAGGCCCAGGCCTCCGGGTCGCGGGCCCAGGCCCTGGCCGACCGGGCGGCCGGGCTGCTGTTCTGGTTCGCGGTGGCCTCCGCGCTGGTCACCGTGGCCGTCTGGCTGGCCCTGGGCCAGCCCGACCAGGCGGTTGAGCGGACGGTCACGGTGCTGGTGATCGCCTGCCCCCACGCCCTCGGGCTGGCCATCCCCCTGGTCATCGCCATCTCGACCGGGCTGGCGGCCCGCAACGGCGTCCTGGTCAAGGACCGCCTGGCCCTGGAGCGGATGCGCACCGTCGACGCCGTTCTGCTCGACAAGACCGGCACCCTGACCACCGGCAGGCCGCGGGTCGCCGGGGTGGCCGCCGTCGACGGCGACGAGCGGGGCCTGCTGGCGGTGGCCGGGGCCGTCGAGGCCGACTCCGAGCACCCCCTGGCCCGGGCGATCGTGGCCGAGGCCCGGGCCCGCACCGGCGGCGACCTGCCCGAGGCGACCGGGTTCCGGGCGATGACCGGCCGCGGCGTCCAGGCCCGGGTCGACGGGGCCACGGTGGCCGTCGGCGGCCCGGCCCTGCTGCGGGAGCTGGACGTGGCCGAGCCGGAGGAGCTGGCCGACCAGCTCGCCGGCTGGCGCCGCCGCGGGGCCACGGTGCTGTTCGTGGTCGGCGATCACAAACTGGCCGGGGCGCTGGCCCTGGAGGACACCGTGCGGCCCGAGTCCCGCCAGGCCGTCGACGAGCTCCACCGCCTGGGCAAGCGGGTGGTGATGATCACCGGCGACGCCCGCCAGGTCGCCGACGCCGTGGCCGCCGAGCTCGGCGTCGACGAGGTCTTCGCCGAGGTCCTGCCCGAGGACAAGGACCAGGCCGTGGCCGACCTGCAGGCCCGCGGTCTCGCCGTGGCCATGGTCGGCGACGGGGTCAACGACGCCCCGGCCCTGGCCCGGGCCGACGTCGGCATCGCCATCGGGGCCGGCACCGACGTGGCCATCGAGTCGGCCGGGATCGTCCTGGCCGCCAACGACCCCCGCGGCGTCGTCGGGGTGCTGCGGCTGTCGCAGGCCAGCTACCGCAAGATGCTCCAGAACCTGGGCTGGGCGACCGGCTACAACCTGGTGGCCGTGCCGGCCGCGGCCGGCGCCCTTGCTTGGGCCGGCATCACCCTGGCCCCGGCCGTTGGTGCGATCCTGATGAGCGCCTCCACCATCGTCGTCGCCCTCAACGCCCAGCTCCTGCGCCGCCTCGACCTCCAGCAGAGGAGATGATGCCCATGACCGGCACGGCGCCCGGCTCCGGTGGCGTGAGCGCCATCACCATGGAGGAGCTGGCCCTGGCGGCCCGCAACCACGGCATGCCGCTGGAGGCTCTGCGCTACGACCTCACCCCCGTCGGCCTGCACTACCTGCTGATCCACTTCGACATCCCCGAGGCCGACGAGCGCACCTGGCGGCTCGAGCTCGGCGGGCGGGTGGAGGGGCCCCGCACCCTGACCATGGAGGAGCTGCGGCGCCGGCCGGAGGTGACCGTGCCGGTGACCATGGAGTGCGCCGGCAACGGCCGGGCCCGGCTGGACCCACGGCCGATCAGCCAGCCGTGGCTGGAGGAGGCGGTCGGGACGGCCGAGTGGACGGGCACGCCGCTGCGGCCCCTGCTCGAGGAGGCCGGGATCGGCCCCGGGGCCGTCGAGGTCCTGTTCGCCGGCGCCGACCGGGGCGTCCAGGGCGGCCTGGAGCAGGACTACGAGCGCAGCCTGCCGCTGGAGGAGGCGACGCGCGAGGAGGTCCTGCTCGCCTGGGGGGTCAACGGCCGGCCGCTGCCGCCCCAGCACGGCTACCCGCTGCGGCTGGTCGTGCCCGGCTGGTACGGCATGACCTCGGTCAAGTGGCTGCGCCGGATCAGCGTGCTCACCGAGCCGTTCGGCGGCTACCAGCAGACCGGCAGCTACCTGATCCACACCTCCGAGGACGACCCGGGCACGCCCGTGACCCGCATCCAGCCACGCTCGCTGCTGGTGCCACCCGGCATCCCCTCCTTCGAGTCCCGGGAACGGTTCTGCCCCCCCGGCCGCCACCTGCTGACCGGCCGCGCCTGGTCGGGCCTGGCCCCGGTGGCCGCCGTCGAGGTCAGCACCGACGGCGGCCGCAGCTGGCGGCCGGCCCGGCTGGACGGCCAGCCGTCACCCTGGGCCTGGGCCGGCTGGTCGTTCGCCTGGGAGGCCACCCCCGGCACCTACGAGCTCTGCTCCCGGGCCACCGACGCCGCCGGCAACACCCAGCCCACCGAGCCGCCCTGGAACACCGGCGGCTACGCCAACAACGCCGTCCAGCGGGTTCCGGTCACCGTCCACCCGCCCACCGAGACCCGGAAGGGGACTGGCCATGTCGCCGGCTGACCTCCGCCAGCTGTACCGCCGCTGGATGCTGGAGCTGTGGAACGGCGACCTGGCCGTCGCCGAGGAGCTCGTGACCGACGACTTCGTGGTCCACCAGGCCCGGGTCGACGGCGCCGGTTCCGAGGAGGTGCGGGGCCCGGAGGCGGTGCTCCGCATGGTCCGCGAGGGCCACGCCCCCTTCGACGGGCTGGCCTTCGAGATCGAGGTCGGCCCGGTCGTCGAGGGGGACATGATGGCCGCCCGCTGGGTGGGCCGGGGCCGCTACCGGGGCGGCATGCCGGGCGCCACCGCCCCCGCCGGCACCCCGGTGGCCTTCGGCGGCATCGACCTGCTGCGGGCCCGCGACGGCCAGTTCGCCGAGTACTGGGTCAGCTCCGACGGCCTTCAGCTCATGGTCCAGCTCGGCGCCCTCGGGCCGGGGGCGTGACCGTCGCACGGCCGCTGTAGATTCCCGGTGACGATGGACCGACACCCAGGCGACGTGCCACCGGCGGCGGCTGCCGTTCCGCGGCGGCTGCTGGAGACCGGGCGCGGCAGCCGCTCGGGGTCGTTCGGGGCCGCCGAGTGGCTGCTGCTGGCCAGCATCGCCACCATCTGGGGGTCGTCGTTCCTGTTCATCGACATCGGGCTTAAGGCGCTCGAGCCGGGCGTGATCGCGGTCGCCCGGGTGGCCCTTGGCGTGGCCGCCCTGGCGCTGTTCCCGGCGGCGCGGCGTCCGCTCGGCCGCGAGGACCGCACCCGGGTCGCCCTCCTCGGGGTGATCTGGGCCGGGCTGCCGATGATCCTGTTCCCGGTGGCCCAGCAGTGGATCGACTCCTCGGTGGCCGGCATGCTCAACGGGGCGGTGCCGCTGGCCGGGGCCGCCTGGGCGGTCCTGCTGCTGCGCCGCCCCCTGCCCCGCGTCCAGGGCGTCGGGCTGCTGGTCGGGTTCGCCGGCGTGCTGGCCGTCTCCTGGCCCGAGCTCCAGGGGTCGCGGGCCACCATGCTGGGGACCAGCCTGGTCGTGCTGGCCGTCCTCTGCTACGGGCTGGCCGTCAACCTGGCCGTGCCCCTCCAGCAGCGCCACGGCGCCCTGCCGGTGCTGCTCCGGGCCCAGCTCGCCGCCCTGGCCCTGCTGCTCCCGTTCGGGCTCTGGGGCCTGCGCGGCTCGGACTTCGCCTGGGGATCGGCGCTGGCCATGCTGCCCCTCGGCATCCTCGGCACCGGGCTGGCCTTCGTCCTGATGACCAACCTGGTCGGCCGCGTCGGCGGCCCCCGCGGGGCCGTGGCCACCTACTTCATCCCGGTGGTGGCCATCGTCCTCGGCGTGGTCGTGCTGGACGAGCGCGTGGCCCCGGCCGCCATTGCCGGCACCGCCCTGGTGGTCGCCGGGGCCTGGCTGACCTCCCGCCGCGAGGCCTGACCGGCATGGCCGCCGCGTCCCTGACCGTGGGCACGGTCCAGGTCACCGCCGTCGGCGACGTCACCGCCGACTTCCCCGCGCCCCTGGAGCGGGCCTTCCCCGAGGTCGAGGCGGCACCCGCCGCTGGCAGGGCCGCCGCTGACCCGCCGGCCGCGGCCCTAGACTGCAGGTGATGCCCGCCGACCCGGGACCTGGGGAGGACCGACGTGGCCAGGATGATCAGCTCCTATGTCCGTGACGACTGGTACACCGCCGGCGACGACGGGGCGACCGTGGTCGACGCCTCCACCGGGGAGCCGGTGGCGCGGGTGTCGAGCGCCGGCGTCGACCTGGCCGGGATGGTCGAGCACGCCCGCACGGTGGGTGGGCCGGGGCTGCGGGAGCTGACCTTCCACCAGCGGGCGGCCGCCCTCAAGCGGCTGGCCGCCTTCCTGCGCGAGCGCCGCGACGGGCTGTACGAGCTGTCGGCCCGCAGCGGGGCCACCGCCGGCGACGCCGGGGTCGACGTCGACGGGGGCATCGGCGCCCTGTTCGTCTACGCCAGCAAGGGCCGCCGCGAGCTGCCCAACGACGTCCTGTACGTCGACGGGCCCCCGGAGCCCCTGGGCCGGGGCGGGACCTTCGTCGGCCAGCATGTCCACACCTCCCGGCCCGGCGTGGCCGTGCTCGTCAACGCCTTCAACTTCCCGGTCTGGGGGATGCTGGAGAAGCTGGCCCCGGCCGTGCTCGCCGGCATGCCGGTGATCGTCAAGCCGGCCAGCCAGACCGCGTATGTCGCCGAGCTGGCCTTCCGGCACATGGTCGAGTCGCAGGCGCTGCCGCCAGGGTCGATCCAGCTGCTGTGCGGCGCCGTCGGGGACCTGTTCGACCACCTCACCGGGCAGGACACCATCGCCTTCACCGGCTCGGCGGCCACCGCCCACAAGCTCCGCTGTCACCCGGCGGTGGTCCGCGAGTCGGTCAGGTTCAACGCCGAGGCCGACTCGCTCAACTGCTCGATCCTGGGCCCCGACGCCGCCCCCGGCACCGAGGAGTTCCAGCTGTTCGTCACCGAGGTGGTGCGCGAGCTGACCCAGAAGACCGGGCAGAAGTGCACCGCCATCCGGCGCTCGCTGGTCCCGGCCGAACACGTCGGGGCGGTGGTCGACGCCCTCGGCGACCGGCTGGCCGAGGTCCGGGTGGGCGACCCCCGCGACCAGGCCACCACCATGGGCCCCCTGGTCAGCCGCGCCCAGCTGGCCGAGGTCGGCCGGGCGGTCGCCGAGCTCGGCCGCGGCGCCGAGGTCGCCGTGGGCGGCCCCGGCCGGCCGGAGCTGGCCTCGGGCGACCCCGAGCGGGGCGCCTTCCACGCCCCCACGGTGCTGGTGGCCACCTCGCCGAGGGCCCCGGAGCTGCACACGGTGGAGGCGTTCGGGCCGGTCACCTCGGTCATCGGCTACCGGGGGGCGGCCGACGCGGTGGAGCTGGCCGCCCTGGGGCGGGGCAGCCTGGTCGGGTCGGTGGTCACCGCCGACCCGGGCTTCGCCCGCCAGGTCGTCCTCGGCGTCGCCCCCTGGCACGGCCGCCTGCTGGTCCTCGACCGGCACGACGCCGCCGAGTCCACCGGCCACGGCGCCCCATTGCCGCACCTGGTCCACGGCGGCCCCGGCCGGGCCGGCGGCGGCGAGGAGCTGGGCGGGATCCGGGCCGTCCTGCACCACATGCAGGTCACCAGCGTCTCGGCCTCACCGGCCACGGTCACCGCCGTCACCGGCCGCTGGACGGCGGGCGCCCCCACGACCAGCGGCCCCGTCCACCCGTTCCGCCGCCACTTCGAGGAGCTGGCGATCGGGGAGACCCTGCACACCGCCGCCCGCACCGTGACCCTGGAGGACATCGAACGCTTCGCCGACCTGTCCGGCGACCGCTTCTACCTCCACATGGACGAGGCGGCGGCCAAGGCCAACCCGTTCTTCGACGGCCGCGTGGCCCACGGCTACTTCGTGGTCTCGGCGGCCGCCGGGCTGTTCGTCGACCCCGACCCCGGCCCCTGTCTGGCCAACTACGGCCTGGAGCGGCTGCGGTTCACCAGGCCCGTGTACCCGGGCGACACGCTGCAGGTGGCGCTCACCTGCAAGCAGAAGTCGGCCCGGGAGGGCGAGGACTACGGCGAGGTCCGCTGGGACGTCGCCGTCACCAACCAGGACGGCGACACGGTGGCCACCTACGACGTCCTCACCCTGGTGGCGTGCCGGCCGCGGTAGGAGGTCACGCCCACCAGCAGCCCTCCGGCCGCCAGCAGGCCGAGGGCCAGCCCGGCCAGGGCGGGCGCCCGGGCCGGCCCGGTGAACGGGAGCGGGCAGGCGCCGGGGATGGTCAGCTCGGAGAAGGCGAACGGCTTGGCGGCACCGGGCCGGGTGACCGTCATGCGGACGGTGGAGACCCCGGTGAGCGGCACCTTGGCGTTGAGGGCGATGGTGCCCTCGGCGCTGGAGGTGACGGTCGAGCTGTGCAGGGTCGCGCCGTTGGCCGCGTTCACGAACCGCAGCTCCAGCCTGGCGCTCGGGGGCAGCTTGAACCCGCTGGCCTGCAGGGTCCCGCAGCCGACCAGGGACAGGTCGACGTGCAGGTGGTCGGGTCCCTGCTGGGCGGCTGCCGGGCCGGCGCCCAGCAGCCCCACCAGCAGCACGGCGGCCGCGACCGGAGCGGACCTGAGCCAACGACGCATCTGCCTTCCTTCCAACGGGGGTGGGATTCTCAGCGGCTCTTCAACAGGTGGAGGACGACCTCGTCGACGTCCAGGTAGCCGCCCGGCGGCAGGTCGCGGGCCATGATCTCCAGGGCCAGCCGCGACCCGGCCGAGTTGGCGACGTGGATGGCCCCGAACTGGCGCCAGCCGGTGCGCTCGACCGTCCAGCCGAGGGTGTTGGAGCCGGGCACGGGCTGGCCGTCGCGGTACTCGCGCAGGCCGATGGTCACGGTGGTGCCGGGCGCGGACGGCCGCACCCAGGCGTTGGTGTGGTAGCGGCCACCCAGCCTGGTGACGGTGACGTCCGGGACGGTGATCCCGACCGGGCCGCCGCTGGTGGCGTCGGCCAGGACACGCACCGCCCACTCACCCGAGGTGGCGTCGGTCGACCTCGTCAGCCGGGCCCCGCCGAGCGGGCGCCACCCCCCCGCGCCGTCCTCGAAGCTGGCGTTGGCCAGCAGGTTCTTGGGCTCGTCCCCGGGCGCCTGGGCGACCGTGCTGTCCGGAACGGCCTCGGTGGTGGAGGTCCCGGCGTCGGCCGGCCCGGACGCGGCCGCCGACAGCTCGGCCGGTTGCCGGTCGGGGCCCGACGACGTGCCCACCCAGGCGGCCGCGGTGAGGACGAGCAGCACCGCCAGGCCCACACCGGTCCAGAGCTGCCACCGTCGGCGGAGGGGGAGTGGGTCTGCGAGATGGCGGGGGAGCCGGCTCATGTCGGCCCCAAAGTCTGGATGGAGCGGCCGCGGTAGGCAACTGCGCAAACTTGATGATTTCATCCGTTCCTTGCCCCTTGTCACGCCGGCGGCGGGTGGTAGCACGCAGCCGTCCAATTCGAGGAGCGGACGATGCGTGCGACTCTCGCGATGCTGGCGCTGCTCGTCGCCTTGGCCCTTGGCGGGTGCGGCGGCTCCGACGAGCCGGCCGCCGGGGGCGGTGGGGCGACGGCGACCACCGGCGCGCCCCAGCCCACCGGCGGCCCGGCGACCACCGAGCAGGTGGTGCTCGAGGACGGCCGCCATCCCGTGATCATCAAGACGGTCGACCCGGCCCGGCGGACGGTCACCTTCGACCTGATCCAGTGGTTCGAAGGCGACGCCGCCGCCAAGGCGGCCGCCGAGGACGGCCAGGAGTCGCCGCCGCCCAACGACTACTACATCCGCAACGTCAACTCCAGGCTGCGCACCCTGGCGGTGGCGGCCGACGCCCCGATCACCGTGAACCTGCTCGCCGCCCAGTCCACCGGCGCCGCGAACAAGGACGTCTCGGTCACCCTGGACGAGCTGGCCGGCTACTTCCCCAACAGCGGCACCGGCCCGTTCTGGATCACCGTCGAGGGGGGCCAGGTGACCAGGATCGCCCAGCAGTACGTGCCCTAACGTGGCGCCGGGGCCTTCACGGCCCGGCGGGCTCGGGCGTGCTCGTCCCAGGGCCGCCGTGGGGTAGGAGAGG
>JBJMHP010000279.1:0-4868 GCA_045807325.1 Actinomycetes bacterium
CGGGGAAGCCTCCAGCACGGCCCCGAGGCCGGCCTTGGGGCGGGGTGGGGAGGCGGCCGGGGCGGCTGTCGGCGGGGTCGGCGGCGGCGCCGGCCGTGACAGCGGAGGACGCGACATGAGCGGATGCTACAAGACCCCGGAACGCATCCTCGGCGGTTGCCTCAGGGCGTGCCTCAAGTACACTCGGCTCACTGGGAGCATCCGCGCAGGTCAGATGGTGCGCCGACGTCCTTTTCTTGGTGATCTCCGGGGGTGCCGACCGTGAGCAGTGGAGTGCTACACAGCCCGTTCGCGCCGTTCCTGCGCGCCCGGCGCCTGCGCATGGCCCGGCCGTACCTGCGCGGGCGCGTTCTCGACTACGGCTGCAGCATCGGCGTGCTGGCCGACCTGTGCCGCCCCGACGCCTACCTGGGGGTGGACACCAGCGAGGAGGCGCTGGAGGTGGCCCGGGCCCGCCACCCCCAGTACGAGTTCACCAACAAGGTCTCCGAGCACGAGCGCTTCGACGTCATCGTCGGCCTGGCCGTCCTGGAGCATGTGGACGACCCGCAGGATCTGCTCTCCAGCTGGTACGGGATGCTGAAGCTGGGCGGCAGGATCGTCCTCACCACCCCCCATCCCTCGTATGGGTGGATCCTGGCCGTCGGGGCCAGGCTGGGCCTGTTCGACCGGCACTCGCTCGACGAGCATGAGGACCTCCTCGACCACGACCGGATCCGGCAGCTGGCCGAGGGGGCCGGGCTGGAGGTGGAGCGCTCCCGCCGGTTCCTCCTCGGCGCCAACCAGCTGTTCGTCCTCGGTCCCAGGCCGGGCCAACGGTAGGTCCGGCGCCCATCGTGCTAGGGTTCTTCACCGTGACTCACGCGAAGACCCCCGGCTACCTCCCCGAGGTGCGTACCGCGGCCCGGCAGGCGTTCATCGAACGCTATCCCGACGTCAGCTTCGCCCCGATCGTGGTGGTGATCGCCGCCTACAACGAGGAGGAGTCCCTCGGCGAGGTGCTGCGGGCCATGCCGGCCACGGTGGCCGGCGTCGAGGTCGACACCATCGTGGTCAACGACGGCAGCGCCGACGGCACCGAACGGGTCGCCCTCGGGCATCCAGGCGTGTACGTGGCCTCGCTGTCGCGCAACTGCGGGCAGGGGGCCGCCCTGCGGCTCGGCTACGAGCTGGCCCGCGACCACGGCGCCACCTACCTGGTGACCCTGGACGCCGACATGCAGTGGGACCCGGCCGAGATCCCCGACGTGATGGAGCCGCTGCTGAACGACGAGGCCGACTTCGTCCTCGGCTCCCGGACCCTGGGGTTCGCCGGGAACCCCGACCGGCTCCGCAAGTACGGCGTCGGGTTCTTCCGGCTGCTGATCCGGCTGCTGACCGGCGTCCCCGTCACCGACACCTCCAGCGGCCTGCGGGCCATGCGGGCCGAGGTGACCGCCAAGGTCCCCCAGGCGCAGGCCCAGTACCAGGCGTCCGAGCTGCTCATCGGGACCATCTACGCCGGCTACCGGATCGCCGAGCGGCCGGTGACCATGCGCCCGCGGTTCGCCGGGGAGTCCAAGAAGGGCCGCAACGTCATCTACGGCCTGCGCTACGGACGGGTCATCCTCGGCACCTGGTGGCGGCAGAGCCGACAGGCCGGCCGGCCGGGACGGCGGGCCAGGCGGTGAAGGCGGCCGAGCAGCCGCGGCCGGACGCACCGGACACGCCGGCGCCCGGCCGGGCCGAGGTCTGGCACGGACGCGCCATGCGCGCCTACGGGCGGCTGGACGGCCTGCGCCGCCGGGTCCCGCGGCTGGTGGCCGTGCTCCGCATCATCTGGTACCCGGCCGCCATCGCCCTGGTCGCCTGGATGGGCATCGACGCCGCCCGCGGCCTGGAGCAGAAGGTCAACTGGGCCGCGGTGGCCGGGTGCTTCGTGGCCGCCCTGGTCTGGTGGCTGGCCCAGGCCTACAGCTGGGCCAACCTGGTCAGCGAGCGCTTCGACCACGACCAGGTCGGCCGCTGGTGCCGGACCCAGGTGACCCGGTACCTGCCCGGCGGCATCTGGGCCCCCCTGGCACGCTCGACCCTGGTCAGCGGCCGGGTGCGGGACAAGCTGGCCGCCGTGGCCGCCGAGAACGTCATCCAGCTGTGCCTGGCCCTGGCCGTCGGCGGCCTGTGGATGATCATCCGCCAGCCCCGGTTCGTGCCCCTGGCCATCCTCGGCGTCGTGCCCTTGGTCGGCGCCGGCTGGCTGCAGCGGCGCACCAGGGTCAGCCGCCGCGGCATCACCAGGGCCAGCGTGGTCGCGGCGGTCGGGTGGGTCGCCTACGGCGTGAGCGCCGTGCTCGCCCAGGTGGCCATCAGCGGCGTCCGCGACGACATCTACCCGCTGTACGTCGCCGGCGCGGCCTGCGTGGCCTGGGCGGTCGGCCTGGTGGCGGTGTTCGCCCCCAGCGGCGTCGGCGTCCGCGAGGTCGTCTACGTATGGTTCCTGTCGGGGCTGTACCCGCGCCCCGAGCTCCAGGGCGCCTCGGTCCTCCAGCGGCTGGTCACCATCGCCGCCGAGCTGGCCGTGCTCATCGCCATCGGCCTGCCCTGGGTGCGCCGCCGCACGGAGCGGCCGGCCGCGGAGCCCGCCGACGGCGACCCCGCCCCGGCGACCGACGCACCGGCCTCAGGGCCGGCTCGGGACCCCGGCTAGCAGGGTCAGCGCGTTCCCGGCCGTTGCGGCTCAGCCGGCACCGCGGTGGCCGATCAGGGTGCGCAGGGTTGACAGCCCGTAGACGACCGAGCGGCGGAAGTTGACCGAGCTGGCCTCGGCGAAGTAGCGGGTCGGGACCGGAACCTCGGCGATCCGGAACCCGGCCCGGACGACCTGGCCGACCAGCTCCTGGTCGAACACGAAGTCGTTGGAGTTGGCCCGGTAGTCGATGGTCTCCAGCAGCTTGCGCGAATAGGCCCGGAACCCGGTGTGGTACTCGGAGAGGTGCAGGTCATAGACCCGGTTCTGGAGGCCGGTGAGGAACCGGTTGGCCAGGTACTTCCACCGCGGCATGCCCCCGGCCAGCGGGTCGCCCAGGAAGCGGCTGCCCAGCACCATGTCGGCCTCGCCGGCCAGGATGGGGGCGATCAGGTCGGGGATGCGGGTGGCGTCGTACTGGTAGTCGGGATGGAGCATGACGACCACGTCCGCGCCCTCGGCCAGGGCGGTGTCGTAGCAGGTCTTCTGGTTGCCGCCGTAGCCCAGGTTCTGGCGGTGGACCACGACCTGGAGGTTCAGCAGCTCGGCCACGGCCACGGTGTCGTCCCGGGACAGGTCGTCGACCAGGATCACGTGGTCGACCACCCCCGGCGGGATGTCGCGGTAGGTGCGGACCAGGGTCCGGGCGGCGTTGTAGGCCGGCATCACCACGATGACCTTGGGCGACGACGGGTCACGGGCCATGGGACCTACCTGCATCGGGCGGGAGGAACTTGCCAGCGGATGGTAGTCAATCCGCATCCAGCTGGTCACGCCGGCGCCGGATGGCCTCGGCCTGGGCCAGGCGGTGCTCACGGCGGATCTTGGCCTCGGCCTGCCGGTGCCGGTCGATGCCGGTCTCGGCGATCAGCCTTGGCACCGGCCGCGGCTGCCCCCGCTCGTCCAGGGCCACGAACACCAGGTAGGCCGAGGAGGTGTGGGTCCGCCGGCCGCTCAGGATCTCCTCGGCCTCGACCCGCACCCCGACCTCCAGCGAGGTCCGCCCCACGTCGTTCACCGAGGCATGCACCAGCACCACGTCGCCCACGTGCACCGGGTGCAGGAAGCTCATCTCGTCCAGCGACGCCGTCACCACCGGCCCCCCGGCATGCCGGCTGGCCGCGATCCCGGCCGCGGTGTCGATCAGCTTCATGATCTCCCCGCCGTGCACGTTCCCCATGAAGTTGGCGTGCGCCAGGTCCATGTGCTGCGACAAGGTGACCCTGGAGGCGGACGGCGGCTTGGGCGCCAGCTCGTGCGCGGACGCCGCCCGGGCCGCCTCCCGCACCTGCTCCCGCAGGGCCTCCAGGGCCCCGCCCGGCCCGGCCTCAATGTCTTCCACGCCCGCTAGCCTTTCCTTGTCGCATCCCCGGCCGAGCAGAGGATAACGCCGTCATGAACATGAAGCTGGAGCTCGTCCCCATCCCCGTCGCCGACGTCGACCGGGCCAAGGCCTTCTACACCGACCAGGTCGGCTTCCACGCCGACCTGGACGAACGCTTCGGCGAGCAGTTCCGGGTCGTCCAGCTCACCCCACCCGGGTCGGCCTGCTCCATCTGCATCGGGGTCGGCATCGTCCAGACCCCACCCGGCTCGGTCCAGGGGCTCCACCTGGTCGTCGACGACATCCACGCCGCCCGGGCCGAGCTCCTGGAGCGGGGCGTCGAGATCAGCGAGGTCCAGGACATGTCCGCCCCGGGCAAGCCCCCCGTCTCCTACGCCTACTTCAAGGACCCGGACGGCAACAGCTGGGCCCTGCAGAAGCTCCCCTACTGACTGCCAGGCGTGCCCTGGCGACGAGCTGGGCCTCGAGGCCGTCGAAGATGGCCTGGAGGCCGAACTCGAAGCTGTGCTCGGGGGCAGCGGCGTAGTCGGCGGCGGCCGTGTCGAGGCGGGCCCGCAGCCGTGGGAACTGTGCCGCGACCGCGCGGGCGCCCGCCATGCGGTCGGCCAGCAGCTCCTCGGCGTTCCCACCATCGCGGATGCGGCAGCCGACGGCTCGGTTGCGGGCCAGCACCCTCGGCGACGCCATCGGCATCGGCTGGTCCAGGTGAAGTCGCGGATCTCAATGTGCGATCAGGAGGTTCGTCCATGACCGGAGGACCGGGAGCAAAGGGCGGTCCACGCCCGTTCGCTGACGAGG
>JBJMHP010000280.1:0-32037 GCA_045807325.1 Actinomycetes bacterium
CAGGTCGGGGTCGGTCGCCGACGCCTCCAGGGCCGCCAGCACCAGCCCGGCGGACCGTGCCTGGGCCGGGGCGAGCACCCCGGCCACCACCGCGAGGAGCTCCTCGGCGTCCGGCGCCCGGCGCGCGACCTCGGTCCAGGCGCGGTCGAGGACCGGCACCGGCTCGTCGTCCCCGACGATCGCCACGTCGATCGCCGCCTTGAGCACGGCCGCCTTGGTGCCGAACAGCAGCTCCACGGCCGGGACCGAGACGCCGGCGGCGGCCGCGATCGCGCGGACGGTGGTGCCGGCGTAGCCGCGGGCGACGAAGGCCTCCCGCGCCGCGTCCAGGATCCGCCGCCGGGTGCGCCGTGCCTGCTCCTCCCGGACGGTCGAGCGATAGGAACGCCTGGCACCTCCGTCGTTCGCCGTCATGCGGGAACTATTGACTATGGTTCAACCATAGTCAATAGTCTGGCGGACCGCGTCAGGGGTCGGGCACGGGGATCGGGACGTCGACGACCAGGAGCCGGTCGCGGCGCTGGAGCGTGAAGCCGAGCTTGGCCGCCACCCCCAGGCTGGCGGCGTTGTCGGGCGAGGTCGTCCAGCTGGGGACGCGGCCCCGGCGGCGTACGCCCTGGCAGACCGCGCCGGCGCAGGCGGTGCTCAGCCCCAGCCGCCGGAACCCCGGCTCGGTCACCACCCCCAGGTCCTCGTAGACCGTGCCCACGAAGAACGGGCAGGCGACGGCGACCAGCCGGCTCCCGGCGAACGCGCCCCAGGCGGTGCCGCTCGCGGCCAGGCCCTCGGGACCGCCCCAGGTGTTGGCGATCCAGGCCGACTCCTCGCCCAGCCCGGCCAGCGGCCCGGCGTCCCCGGCGCCGAGGCGCCGCACCTGGTGGGAGCCCAGGGGCTCCGGTGGCGGGTGGCCGGGGCCCTCAAGGGTGAGGATGACCCGCGGCCACTCGTGGAGCTCGCGGGCGGTCGCGGCCAGCAGCGGCTCGAAGGCCGCCGGGGCCTCGACGAACCCCTCGATGAGGCCGCGGAGGCGGGCCGGGTCGAGGGCGCCCGGGTCGCCGGCCAGCGTGTAGTTGCCGCCGGTCTCCACCACCAGGGCCCGCGGGTCCGGCCAGCGGTCGGCGAGGCAGCTGCCGTTGCCGGTGCCGATCAGGTGCTGGGCGATCAGGGGGCCGGGCCGCTCGGGCAGGAACCAGTGCCGCAGGCCGGCCAGCTGCTCGCGGGCCAGCGGGACCAGCGGGACCGCTTCCCGGCTCATCTCAGCCCCATTCCAGCTCGACCACCACCGCCCGGTGGTCGGAGGCGGGGCCGCTGACGATCCGGCCGGCCAGGGGCCGCAGGGTGGGGTCGGCGGCGGCGGCCAGGACGTGGTCGAGCTGGACCAGCCAGCCCGGGGACCCGGGGGGCCGGTTGCGGAAGGTGCCGCCGTGGACCAGGGGCCGCCACCTGGGGAGCGACAGCAGCCGCACCGCCGGCCACCACAGGTTGAGGTCGCCCAGCAGCAGCCGGGGGCCGCCGCGCTCGTCCAGGTGGCGCTGGAGGGCGCGCAGCTGGGTGACGTTGGGGCCGGGCACGAAGCTCAGGTGGGTGCCGGCCACGGTCAGCTGGCGGCCCCCCTCGGCCAGCCGGGCCACCAGGGCGACCCGGGGCTCGTCGCGGCCGCTCCGGGGCAGCGGGACCGTCTCGACCTCCTCCAGCGGGAGCCGCGACAGCAGGGCGATCCCGTAGGCGGTGCCGCCGGGGTCGGCGTCCCCGGGGGCCGCGGCCCGCCAGCCGTCGGGGTTGCCCGGGGTGCCGAGCAGGGCCGGGGCGTACCGCCAGTCCATGCCAAGGGCCTGGGCGAGCAGCCGGGCCTGGTCGGCCCCGTGGCTGCGGGGCTGCTCGCGGTCGACCTCCTGGACGGCCACCAGGTCGGCGTCCAGGCGCCGCAGGACGGCCTCGGTCAGCTCCAGGTCGACCCTGGTCCCGTCCCAGGTGCGGCCTCCGAAGATGTTCCAGGTGGCCACCTTGAGGACCCCGGTCACGACGCTCCCCCGTCGGTCTGGTGGGCTAGGCTTGAGCCCCCCAGACCCCCTCGCGGGGCCACGTCCCAGCCGGTGGCCGGCCTCGGCGGCGCGGGGGTGGCCGGCTCGGTCACGGTGGCCCGGTCGCCGGCCCGGACCCGGCCGCCGGCCACCACCCGGGCGTTGATCCCGAACAGGGCCCCGCGCGACCGGTGCAGCCAGCGCAGCAGCTCCGGCCAGCGCGACAGGTCGTCGGGGTCGCGGGTCGGGATGACGCAGCGGGCGCAGGGGTGGGCGAGGGCCAGGGTGACCTCGCCGACCTGGAGCCGGCCGCCGTCCCAGCCCTCCTCGGCGAAGGGGGGCGCGTCCAGGTCCAGGTGCAGGTTGGTCCGGAAGCGCCGCAGCTCGACCGGGCGGCCGAGGGCGTCGGCGACCGCCCGCCGCGACGCCTCGGTGGTGACCAGGACCGACGACTGGAGGTCCTGCTGGCCGGCCAGGTCGCGATGGCGCCGCACGGCCAGGCCGAGGTCGGCCGCCAGGGTCTCCTCCAGGCCGGGGTCGTCCCAGGCCCAGAGGGTCCCGTCCGGGGCCCGCAGGGTCGGCGGGGGCGGGCGCTCGGGGTCCAGGCGGTCGTCGGGCGCGTCGGTGTAGGCGGCCGACCAGGCCAGCATCCTCGGCGCCTGCCGGACGGTGAGCCAGCGGCCCTCGCGGCCGGCCCGCCGGTCGAGCAGGGCATAGGCGCGGTCGCCGCCCAGCCCCCGCCAGTCGAGCCGGGCCGCCGCCAGCGGCTCGCCGCCCAGCGACTTCACCGGCCAGCGGGCCAGGTCGACCAGCACCCCCTCGGCCACGGCTCTCAGGATCCGCCGGCCAGCCGGTGCTCGTAGAGGGGCTCCAGGCGCGGGTCGCCGTCGCCGCCGGCGGGGGTGACGGCCCGCTCGACCCGCAGCGTGGCCGAGCGGCCGTCCAGCGCCAGCTCGCCCAGGTGGTTGTCGAACCGGGGGCCCTCGACGACCCGCCAGTCGATCTGCTCCGGCTCCACCCCGGCCCGGCGGGCCAGCCAGGCGGTCACCGCCCGGGCCGGCCGTTTGAAGGCCCGCTTGTGGGCCATCCGCTGGTCGCCCGGCAGCGGGTTGCGCAGCGGCGAGCAGACCGCCTGCCAGGCCGGGCTGTGGCCGTGGCCGGCGTGCTCGCCCCGGAAGGAGAGCTCGGCCAGGTAGGTGTGGTGGACGTCGCCGGACAGGACCACCACCGACCCGGGCGGCCGGCCCCGGTGGCCGGCCGCGACCGCCTCGACGAGGCCGGCCAGCCGGTCGAAGGAGTCGTTGAAGGCGGCCCAGTGCTCCAGGTCGACCGCCTGGCGGATCTTCTCCCCGGCCCGCGCCGCCAGCCGCCCCCAGGCCCCGGCGGTCACGGCCTCGTTCCAGGCCTCCAGGTCGTGGATGGCCGGAGCAAGGGCGAACGGCAGCGAGGTGGCCAGCAGCAGGTGGTCGAGGTCGCCGGAGGCCTGCCGCTCGATCCAGGCGAACTCGTCGTCGTCGACCATCTCCCGGCGGTCGCCCTCCAGGACCCGGCCGCAGCGCGAGTCGATCACCACCAGCCGGGTGCGGCCGAAGTCGCGCTTGTAGCTCCAGCGGGTGCCCTCGACCTCCCGGTCGGCCCGGAAGGCGAACTCGCGCAGCACCCGGGTGGCGTCGCCGGCGTCGCGCACCTTGGGCCAGACCGGGTCGTCGTCCAGGTCGTCGGGGGACAGGTTGCCGAGGTGCTGGTACAGCCAGTAGGAGGCGAGGCCGCTGGTGATCCGCTCGTCCCACCACGGCTGGCGGCGCATGTGCTCGACCCAGGCGGCCGAGGTGTTCCAGTCGTCGCTGATGTCGTGGTCGTCGAAGATCATGGCCGTCGGCACCGTGGACAGCAGCCAGCGGATCACCGGGTCGCCCCAGGCCTCCCAGTACAGCCGCGTGTACTCCTCGAAGTCGGCCACCTCCAGGCCCGGCGGCTGCCTGACGTCGCGGCGCGAGCGGATGAAGGCCTGCACCTCCTCGGAGGTGTCGTCGGCGTAGATCTGGTCGCCGAGCAGCAGCAGGAGGTCCGGCCAGGTGTCGGGGTCGGCCTCACGCATCCGCAGGGCGAACGCGTACAGGGCGTCGGCGCCCTTGCCGCGCCGGCGGTCCTCCCTGGGCGGCAGCGTCCACGGCGGCTCGTGGGGGGCGGCCACCCGGCAGGACCCGAACGCGATCCGCAGCGGATGGTCGCCGCGCAGGGTGCGGATGCTGCTGGGTGGGAAGGACCGTCCCTCCGGGCGGGTCTGGGGCCAGACCGGCTCGCCGTCGAGCTCGACCCGGTACTCGTAGGTCCGGTCTGGCTCCAGCCCCTCGATCAGGACCAGCGCGTAGTGGTGCCCCTCGACCCGGAAGGTCGGTGCCCGGCCCCGCGCTCCACCGGCCCCGCCCTCGCCCGACCCGGCCGGCGAGACGAGCACGTCCACCGTGGCGGCGGCGTCGGTCTCCACCCAGACGGTGGCCTGGGTCTCGCCGACATAGCGCAGTAGCGGACCAAGGACGAGCTTCGGCATCCCCCGATGCTACGCCCGCCCATGCGCCTGCCGGCCGCGCCGGGACAGCGCGTCCACCGTGGCCGCCAGCAGCAGGACCAGCCCGGTGACGATGAACCTGGTCGAGGACGCCACCCCGAGCAGGTTCATGCCGTTCTGGATCGAGATGATCACCAGGCCCCCGAGCAGGGCCGAGTAGGCCGACCCGCGCCCGCCGAACAGGCTGGTGCCGCCGATCACGGCCGCGGCGATGGCGTTCAGGGTGGTGTCGGCCGCACCCGAGGACTGGTTGACCGCGAACAGCCGCGAGGCGCCCATGAGGCCGCCGGCCGCGGCCAGGGTGGAGGCCAGGGTGAAGACCACCAGGCGGACGTTGTCGACCCTGATGCCGGCCCGGCGGGCCGCCTCGGCGTTGCCGCCGACGGCCAGGACGTGCCGGCCGAAGCGGGTCCGGTTGATCATCAGGTCGACCAGGACCACCAGCGCGATGAAGATCACCAGGGCCAGGGGAAGGCCCCGGTCGGCGGCCAGCACCGCCGCGGTGGCCAGCAGGGCCACGCCGATCACCACGATCCTGGTCACCAGGAACTGCATCGGCACCACCGGCAGCCCGGCCGCGACCCGCTTGCGCCGCTCCCACAGCTTGGCCCCGGCGTAGACGGCGATCACCACCACGGCCAGCAGCCAGGCGTCCAGCGGGACGAAGAAGGTGCTGGTCAGGCCCGTGATCGTCGTGTCGTTGATGTTGACCGTGCCGGTCTCCCCCAGCACCAGCAGCAGCGCCCCCGTCCAGGACAGGAACCCCGCCAGGGTGACCACGAACGCCGGGATGCGGAACCGGGTCACCCAGAAGCCCTGGATGGCGCCGATGATGGCCCCGGTGGCCAGCCCGGCCAGGATGGCCGCCCAGCCCGGCCATCCCTGCTTGACGTTCAGCACGGCCATGACCGCGGCCGTGAAGCCGCTGACCGCCCCGACCGACAGGTCGATCTCGGCCAGCAGCAGCACCAGCACCACCCCGATGGCGATGGTCCCGGTGGAGACCAGCTGGAGGAACAGGTTGGTGAGGTTCTGCGGGGTCAGGAACCGGTCGTTGGCCACCCAGAAGATCGCCCAGATGACGGCGATGCCCACGATCACCGGCAGGGTGCCGAGCTCCCCCTGGCGCAGGCGGCGGCGGAAGCCGGCCCAGGCGCCGGCCAGCCCGGGCTGCTCGGCGATCAGGCGGGGGTCGATGTCGGGAACGGTCACTGGTCGGTCACCTCCGCTGTCTGCTGCTCGTCGCCCGACTTGGACCCGGTGATGGTGGCCACCACGTCGTCGGAGTTGGTCTCCTTGGCGTCCAGCACCCCGACCTGGCGGCCGAGCCGCAGCACCACGATGGTGTCGGCGACCGCGAACACGTCGGCCAGGTTGTGGCTGATCACGACCACGGCCAGCCCCTGCTCGCGCAGGGTGCGGATCAGGTCGAGGACCTGGGCGGTCTGGGCCACCCCGAGGGCCGCGGTCGGCTCGTCCAGCAGGACCAGCTTGGGCTCGCCGAGCATGGAGCGGGCGATCGCCACCGACTGCCGCTGGCCGCCCGACAGGGAGGCGACCTGGGTCCGGACGCTGGGGATGCGGACGGCCAGCCGCTTGAGCACCCGGCTGGCCTCCTGCTCCATCGAGGTCTCGTCCAGGGTCCGGGCGCCCGACAGCTTCTCGTGGCCCAGCCACAGGTTGGCGACCACGTCGAGGTTGTCGCTCAGGGCCAGGTCCTGGTAGACGGTGGCGATCCCGAGCCCCGTGGCCGCCTGGGGGCTGTTGACGTGCACCGGCTGCCCGTCGAAGCGGTACTCGCCCTCGTCCATCTGGTTGATGCCGGCACTGGTCTTGATCAGGGTCGACTTGCCGGCGCCGTTGTCACCGACCAGCGCGGTGACCTTGCCCGGCAGGGCCGCGAAGTCCACATCGGTCAGCGCCTGGACCGCGCCGAAGCGCTTGCTCACCCCCCGGAGCTCCAGCAAGGGTGCGCCGTCGCCGTCGGGCATGCTGCCTCCTTCCATCGACGACTGGCGGGGGCGGTCGTCCCGCCCCCGGCCAGGATGCGCTCAGGAGAGCCCTAGTTGTGAGCACATCGACGCGACCGCGCCCGTGCAGAGCTGGGCAACCTTGATGTGCCCGTCGGAGATCATCTTGCCGACGGTCTCCTTGGCGTTGGTCTTGGTGGTGGCGATTGGGGTCAGGATGATCGAGGGGACGTCCTTCTGGCCGTTGTTGGTCTTGTCCTTGGCCAGCCCGTCGGCCGCCGACTTGTTGCCGTTGACCAGGTTGACGGCCAGCTCGGCGGCCTGCTCGGCCTCCGGCCGGATCGCCTTGTACACCGTCATGTACTGCTCACCGGTGAGGATCCGCTGGACCGCCGCCAGCTCGGCATCCTGACCGGTGGTCGGGCGGGTGGACGGCTGGATGCCGGCGCCCTTCAAGGCCGCGATCGCCCCGCCGGCGGTGCCGTCGTTGGCCGCGTAGACGCCCACGAAGCCGTCCTTGCCCAGGGCGGTGATCGCCTGGTCCATCTCATCCTGGGCCTTGTCCGGGGCCCAGGTCGGCGTGTCGTACTCCTTGCCGATCTTGAAGCCGCTGTTGTCGAGCACGCTGTGGGCGCCCTGCTTGAACAGCTTGGCGTTGTTGTCGTCCGGAGAGCCGTTGATCATCACGATCGAGCCGGACTTGCCGTCCTGCTTGAGCTTCTTGACCAGCGTTTCTCCCTGCAGCTTGCCGACCTGGACGTTGTCGAAGGAGATGTAGTAGTCGACGTCGGCATTCAGGATCAGCCGGTCGTAGCTGATCACCGGCACGTTCTGCGCCTTGGCCTTGGACACGATCGACGCCGCCGACTGCGCGTCCACCGGGTCCAGCACCATCACCTTGGCGCCGTTGGTCAGCGCCGCGTCGGCCTGGTTCTGCTGCTGGTCGGCCTGCTGGTTGGCGTTGGAGTACAGGATCTGGCAGTCGGAGCACAGCGCCTTGACCTTGGCCTCGAACGCCGGCCGGTCCTCCGCCTCGTACCTGGTTGTCTTGATCTCCGGCAGCAGCAGGGCGATCTTCTTCTCCCCTCCGCCGCTGGAGTTCCCGCCACCTCCGCCGTTGTTGGTGGTCTGGCAGGCGGCCGCGAGCAGGGTGACCACCGCGACCACGGCGGCAAGGCGCATGGCCCGCCGCAAATGCGTGCTGAAGGACTTTCCCACCTCGTCGACCTCCTGTGAACGCGCCCGTGGGTGCCCGTGGGTGTGGGTATCGTACGCGGAGGACCACCCCTGCGTCCTTGCCAACTCTGGCGGCGTTGGAACCAGTGCCCGTTGCGGTTGCCTCGGTGGCGGGCGGGCCGCCACACTCTGGACATGGCGACCACGATTGTCTTCCTGGTCAGGCACGCCAAGGCGGCCGACCGGTTCGAGTGGACCGGCGGCGACCGCGACCGGCCCCTGATCGACAAGGGCCGCAAGCAGGCCGACCGGCTGGCCGCCGCCCTGCGCCGCGAGCAGCCGGTGCTGGTCGCGGCCAGCCCGTGGCTGCGCTGCCGCCAGACCGCCGCCCCGCTGGCCGCCGCCATGGGACTCCGGGTCGAGCTGGACGACCGGCTCGGCTACGACGCCCCCGACGTGGCCGGCTGGATCCGGTCGGCCGTCCGCGAGCATCCCGGGCAGGCGGTGGTCGGGGTCGGCCACGGCGACCTGATCCCCATGTACCTGTTCCAGACCGGCCTGGTCGACGGCTTCCCCGAGTTCCGCACCGGGTCGCTGTTCCGGCTGGAGGCCGGCCGGGGCGGCGTCAGCAAGGTCGAGCTGGTCGACCGCAAGGAGCTCAAGCGCCAGGCCGGGGGCTCCTTCTGAGGACTGCCGAGGCGGAGCCCCTGGTCGTCCCGTACGATGATCGGCCGATGCAGACCAGTGCAAGCAGCCCGACCGACCGCGCCGTGCCCGGCCACGGCGTCCGCCTGCACGCCCGCGACTGGGGCGGCAGCGGGCAGCCGGTGCTGCTGCTGCACGGGCTGGCCTCCAACGCCCGCATCTGGGACGGGGTCGCGCCCCGGCTGGTCGGGGCCGGCCTACGGGCGGCCGCCCTCGACCTGCGCGGCCACGGCGCCTCCGACCAGCCGGGGTCGGGCTACGACTTCGCCAGCGTCGGCCGGGACCTGGCGGCCGCGCTGGACGGGCTCGGGCTGGAGCCGCCGGTGCTGGTCGGGCACTCCTGGGGGGCGAACGTGGCCCTGCAGTTCGCGGCCGACCGGCCGGGCGCGGTCGCCGGCCTGGTGCTGGTCGACGGCGCCCTGAACGGCGTGGCCGAGTGGGCCGGCCCGACCCGGGAGGAGGCCCGCCGCCGCCGCCTGGCCCCGCCCCGGTTCGCCGTGCCCCTGGCCGACTGGCTGGCCCGGGCCGGCCGCTTCGACGGCGGCGGGTCGGGCGGCCAGCCCTGGCTGCGGGAGTACCTGCGCGCCGGGGTCGAGGTCGACGCCGGGGGCGTGGCCCGCTCCCGGTTCCGCTTTGACAACCACATGCAGGTGGTCGACGCCCTCTACGACCAGCGGCCGGCGGCCCTGTACCCGCTGGTCGACTGCCCGGTGCTGCTCTGTGTGGCCGGCGACCCGATCGACAGCCACGAGGTCGCCGGGGCCAAGCGGGCCGCGGCCGGCCGCGCCCTTGAGCTGTTCCCATCCGCCAACGTCACCTGGTTCGAGGACACCATGCACGACATCCCACTGCAGCGGCCGGCCGAGCTGGCCACCGAGCTCGCCCGCTTCGCCAAGGAGGTGCCCGGCCGTGGGTGACCTGCTCAGCCTCGGCGTCATGGGCATCCGCGGCTCATTTTCAGAAGAGGCGGCGCTGGAGTACGCCCGCGACAACAACCTCGGCGAGGTCGAGATCGTCGAGCTGCTCAACACCGAGAAGGTGCTGCGGGCGGTGGAGGCCGGCCAGGTCGACATCGGCATCTTCGCCCTTGAGAACTCCAACGGCGGGGTCGTCTACGAGAGCGTCTACGCCATGGCCGCTCACCGGTTCCGGGTGGTGGACCTGTTCGAGATCGACGTCAACCACACCCTCCTGGTCCATCCCAGCCTCCCCGGCCGCGAGAGCATCGAGCGGATCGCCTCCCACCAGCAGGCCATCCGCCAGTGCCGGATGTGGCTGCGCCACCACTTCCCCACCACCCTGGTCACCGAGGAGCCCGACACCGCCGAGGCCGCCCGCATGCTGGCCACCGGCGAGCTCCCCGCAGCCACCGCCGTGATCGCCGCCGAACGCTGCGCCGAGCTGTTCGGCCTCCGCGTCCTGGAGCGCCGCATCCAGGACCTCAAGTTCAACTTCACCACCTTCGTGGCCGCCGGCCCCCGCAGGGAATGACCAGCAGCCCACCCGGGAGCGGGCCGACCCCTCGGCCGCCGGAGGAGGCCGGGCCGGGGGCCGGGGCTGGGGAGCCCCGAAAGGGCGGCCCGCTGGACCCTGCGGCGCCTGGGGAGCCTCAGGGGAGGCCGCTGGACCCGGAGGGGTCCCGGGGGCCGCTGGGGAGTGGGCCGCTGCATCCGGAGGTGCGGCGGCGGGTGTCGCTGGCCGTCCGGGCCGGCGAGGCGGTCGCCGACCCGGCCGACGCCCCGGCCGCGGTCGAGCTGGCCCGCCTGGCCCAGCGCCGGATCCAGGACCGCGCCCTCCCGAGCGCCCTGCGCATCAGCGGCGGCATGGTGCTGGTCTGGCTGATCCTGGTCGCGGTACCGGTGACCATCAGCACCGGCCTTCAGCTGGCCGCCATCGCCGCCGGCCTCGGCATCGGCCTGCTCTTGTTCAGCGTCATCGTCCTGCTCGGCCGCCGCCAGCTCCGCCTGGCCCGCCAAGCCGAGCAGCGCAACCTCCGCCTCCTCGGGCAGGGCCGCCCGTGACCTGGGCGGCCATGCGGACGATTCACAGGGCCAGCAGGGCACGGGTCTCGGTGACGAAGTAGACGAGGGCGACCAGGGCAAGGAAGACGCCCACGGCCAGCCGAAGCCGCCGCTCGGCGGTCCGGATCGTGAGCGCGGCCCCGACCCGGGCCCCCGGGATGACGCCGATGGCGAGCAGGATGGCCAGCCGCCAGTCGACGTCCCCGAGGAACGCATGGGTGATGGTGGCGGGAACGCCGAAGATCCCCACGCAGACCAGCGACGTGGCGATGGCCGCCTTGAGCGGCATCGAGAGCAGCTCGGTGAAGGCCGGCACCATGATCACCCCGCCCCCGACCCCCAACAGCCCAGACAGCAACCCCGCACTCAGGCCAATCCCGGCCGCGATCCAGCGCCGCCGACGCGGCGGCCGACCCGAGGCGACGGGGTCGGAACCCGCAGGGCCAGGTGTCGGTGGCGGGGATCCCGGAGCGGGTGTGGCGGCGCCCGACAACCCGACCCGCCGGTGCCAGGTCCCCCGGAGGGGGAGGGTAGCCGACGGCGAGGTGGGGTGCTCGCGGTTGTCCCCAGCTCCGGGCGCAGATGGGGTTGGGTGCTCGCGGGTGTCCCCGGCCCCGGGCACCTCGGCTTCAGGGGTGGGGCCGGTGAAGGCGGTGCGCCAGGCGGTGACGGCGAGGAGGACGGCGATGAGGAGTAGGAGGAGGTGCCCTTGGCCGGGGACGGCGTGGGAGAGGAGGGAGCCGCCGACCACGGCGAGGAGGCCGGCGGCGGCGGCCGGGATGATCAGCCGCCAGTCGATCAGGCCCTCGCGGCGGTAGCGCAGGGTCCCGGAGACGGCGCCGGGGAGGATCGAGGGGAGGGTGGTGCCGACGGCGACCAGCGGGGCCGCCCCCAGGATCCGCAGGCCAGGGTTGCTCACGATCGCCCCGCCGATGCCGAACAGGGCGCTCAGCACCCCGGTGACGAACCCCACGAGCAGGGCGAGCGCATCGCGCAGCAGCCCGGCCGTCATGGCCGCTAGGCGACCGGGCTGCGCAGCGCCGTGGCCACCTGCGGCTTGGCGAACTCCTCGAGGGCGTAGGCGGCCGCCCGCACTCCCCGGTAGTAGTTGGCCAGCAGCAGGCGCTCGTTGGGGGCGTGGATGCGGTCCTCGGGCAGCATGACCCCGAGGTACACGCAGGCCGCGTCGAGGGCGTCGGACAGGGCCCGCTCCGGTCCCGACCCGCCCTCCCGGTTGAACAGCGGCTCCTTGGCGAACGCCTTGGCCACCGCCTTGGCCGCGGCCCGGTTGCCCGGGTGGTCGAGGGGGGTCAGGGCCGGCTTGACCCCGCCGAAGGAACGGACCGACACCTGGACGTACTCGGGCACGCTGTCGCGCACCCAGCGCTCGAACAGCGGCTCCAGCCGGGCCGGGTCCTGGTCGGCGACCAGCCGGAACGACACCTTGGCGTGCGCCTCGGCCGGGATGATGGTCTTGGAGCCGACGCCGGTGAAGCCGCCCCAGATGCCGTTGATGTCGGCGGTCGGGCGGCCCGACATCCGCTCCTCCGGCGAGTACCCCTCCTCGCCCGGCAGGGCGCCGACCCCGGTGACGGCCTTGAACTGCTCGGGGTCGAAGGGCAGGGCGGCGAAGTTGGCCCGCTCCTCGTCGGTGAGGGGGACCACGTCGTCGTACCAGCCGGGGATGGCGATGCGGCCGGCGGCGTCCTTGAGCCCGGCCAGCAGCTCGACCAGCTCGGCGATGGCGTCGGGGACCGCGCCCCCGAACGACCCCGAGTGCAGGTCGGCCGGGGCGGTGCGCAGGTCGACCTGGAAGTAGATGAGCCCGCGCATGGCCGTGACCAGCGACGGCACGTCCTCGGCGACCATCCCGGTGTCCGAGACCAGGATGAGGTCGCAGGCCAGGCGGTCGGCGTGCTCGCCGAGGAAGGCGTCGATCGTGGGCGAGCCCGACTCCTCCTCGCCCTCCACGAAGAACTTGACGTTCACGGGCAGGCGGCCGTCGGCGGCCAGCAGGTGGCGCATGGCCGAGACCTGGAAGTGGATCTGGCCCTTGTCGTCGGAGGCGCCGCGGGCGTGCAGGCAGCCGTCGCGCACGGTCGGCTCGAACGGCGGCGTCGTCCACTCCTCCAGCGGGTCGGCGGGCTGCACGTCGTGGTGGCCGTAGACGGTGATGGTGGGCGCCTCGGCCCCGGCCCCGAGCCACTCGGCGTACACCGCGGGCTGGCCGCCGTCGGCCGCCAGCACCTCGGTGTCGAGGCCGGCCGCCTCCATCAGCCCGGCCAGGTGCTCGGCCGAGCGGCGCACGTCGGCCGCGTGCTCGGGGTCGCTGGAGATCGAGGGGATGGCACACCACTCGGACAGCTCGGCCACGAGTGCGTCCGCCTCGGCCTGCACGAAGGCGTCGATGTCAGCCACACGGAACTCCTGGGAAGCACGCTGAAGTGGACCAAACGGCGACAGGAGGCTACCAGAGGGGTCCCGCTGTTGGTCGGGCCGCTGCCGGTCCGTCCGGTCGCGCCCTATGCTGCTGAGATGTTGACGAAGGTGCGGATCGGCATGGTCGGGGCGGGCGCGGTCGCGGCCCGTCACGTGCGGACCCTGCTGGCCATGGACGGGGTCGAGGTGGCCGGGGTCGCCGACCCGGCCCTGGAGCGGGCCAGGGAGCTGGCCGGCTCGGCCGGCGCGGCCGCCTACCCCAACCACATGGAGCTGCTGGACGCCGAGCGCCTGGACGCCGTCTACATCTGCGTCCCGCCGTTCGCCCACGGCGCCCCCGAGCTGGCCGTGATCGACGCCGGGCTGCCCATGTTCGTCGAGAAGCCGGTCGCCATCGACCAGGAGACGGCCGCGACGGTCGCCGCCCGGCTGGCCGAGCGGCCGGTGCTCACCTGCACCGGCTACCACTGGCGCTGGCTGGACATCTTCGACCGGGCGGCCGAGCTGCTGGCCGACCGGCCGCCCCGCCTCGTCCAGTGCTTCTGGCTGGACAAGGTACCCCCGCCGCCCTGGTGGCTGCGCCGCGACGGCTCGGGCGGCCAGGTCATCGAGCAGACCACCCATGTCCTGGACACCGCCCGCGGCCTGGCCGGCGAGGTGACCGAGGTCCACGCCCTGGGCGCCCGGGCGTTCGACGCCCGGGCAGCGTCCCACCCGCCCACCACCCGATCCGCGGGCGACCGCGCCACCGCCGAGGGCACCGGGGGCGAGGCCGCCTCCACCGAGGCCACGCTGCCTGCGGCCGACATCCACGACGTCTCCGTGGCCACCCTTCGGTTCGCCTCCGGTGCGGTGGGGACGGTCGCCTCCACCTGCCTGCTTCCCAGGCTGCACCGGGCCGGGGTGCAGGTGGTGGGCGACGGGCTCTCGCTGGAGCTGTCCGAGACCGAGCTGGTGGTGGAGGCGGACGGGGAGCGGTCGGCCTGGACGGCGGCCGCCGACGCCAGGCCGCGGCCCGACGCCGACTTCATCGCCGCGGTGCGGGGCGGGCCGGACAGGATCCGGGTGCCGTGGCCCGAGGCCTACCGCACCCACCTGCTGGCCTGCGCCATCACCCGCTCGGCCGAGGAGGGCCGGCCGCTGCAGGTGCCGGATGGGCCTGGGGCCTCCCAGGGCGCCGCCCCCATGACCCCCGGAGCCCGCCGTGGCTGACCGGCGGCCGGTGCGGCTGCTGGTCATCGAGGGCCCGGGAAAGGCTCGGATGGTCGACGAGGACGAGCCGGCCCCGACCGCCGGGCAGTTCCGTCTGGAGACGCTCTACACCGGGCTGTCGGCCGGGACCGAGCTGACCTACTTCAAGGGCACCAACCCGTACCTGCATGCCGCCTGGGACAAGCGGCTGGGGGTGTTCCGGCACGACCGGCCGTCGACCGGGTTCCCGGTACGTGCCCCCGGCTACATGGAGGTGGGGCGGGTCGGCGAGACGGCCAGCGACGCCGTGGCCGTGGGCGATCTGGTGGCCATGGTCTACGGGCACAAGACCGGCCACACCGTGGACCCGGCGGTCGACCGGTTCGTGCCCCTGCCACCCGACCTGGACCCGGTGCTCGGCATCTACGTCGCCCACATGGGGCCGATCTGCGCCAACGGGCTGCTGCACGCCGCCGCCGACGCCGCCGGGCCGGGGGCGCTCCAGCTCGGCGACGGGGTACGGGGCCGCCACGTGCTGGTCACCGGGGCCGGGGTGGTCGGCCTGCTGGTCGCTCTCCTGGCCCGCCACCACGGCGCCGGCGAGGTGCTGGTGGCCGACGCCACCCCCCAGCGGCTGGCCGCGGCCCGGGCCCTCGGCCTGGAGGCGGTCGACGACGCCGACGGGACCGCCTGGCTGGCGGTCAAGGAGCGCTGGCGTCGCGACCCCACCGACTGCGGCGCCGACGTCGTCTTCCAGTGCCGGGGCCGTACGGCCGCCCTGGCCGCCGCCCTGCGCAGCCTCCGGCCCCAGGGGACCGTGGTCGACCTGGCCTTCTACCAGGGCGGGGCGGCCGACCTGGCCCTGGGCGAGGAGTTCCACCACAACGGGCTGACCATCCGCTGCGCCCAGATCGGCCGGGTGCCCCGCGGCATGGCCCACCTGTGGGACCGGCGCCGCCTGGCCGCCGAGACGGTCGAGCTGCTGCGTGCATCCGGCCCGCCGATGCGCGAGCATCTGGTCACCGACCTGGTCCCGCTCGACGACGCGCCCGCCCTGCTGGCCGACCTGGCCAGCCGCCGTCGCCACGTCCTCCAGGCGGTGTTCGCCTGCCCGGCGGCGACGACCTGAGACGACCTGGACGAGCCGGGAGAGGGGAGCCGAGATGGAGACCAACAGGGGATGGGTCGTCGTCGGCATCGACAACGGCGGCACCAGCAACAACGCCACCATCCTTGACGCCTCGGGCCGGTTCCTGGTCGACCGGCTGGTCGAGATGCCCAGCCTGGTCACCGAGGGTCCCGAGACGGCCGTCGACGCCATGGCTGAGGCGCTGGACAACGTGCTCGCCCTGACCGGCACCCCGCCGGACGCGGTCCGCGGGGTCGGGCTGGACACGCCCGGGCCGGCCTCGGCCGACGGGGTCATCTCCTCCAAGGGCGCGACCAACTTCGCCCAGCCGGCCTGGCGCGGCTTCGACGTCCGCGGCGCCCTGGAGGCCCGCCTGGGACTGCCGGTGGTCTACAACAACGACGCCAACGCGGCCGCCCTGTACGCCCACCACGTCCGCTTCGGGGCCAACGCGGCCGGCCACTCCTCCATCTCGGCCATCGTCGGCACCGGGCTGGGCGGGGGCGTGATCGAGGCCGGCCGGGTCGTCAAGGGCGCGGCCGGGATGGCCGGGGAGCTGGGCCACGTCCACATCCCCATGCACGGCCTGCTGGCCGAGGGCCAGCCGCTGCCCACCTGCAACTGCGGCTTTGCCGGCGACGCCGAGAGCGTGGCCTCCCTGACCGGGATCGAGCGCAACCTCCTCCCCTACTGGCTGACCCGGTTCGAGAACCACGAGCTCGGCCGGGTCGCCGACCGCAAGGAGGCGGCCAAGCTGGTCCGCGCCTATGGCGAGCGGGAGGACCCGCTGGCCCTGAAGATCTTCGAGCAGCAGGCCATCGCCATCGGCCGGCTGTTCACCATCGCGGCCAACTTCTTCGACCCCGACACCTACTTCCTCGGCGGCGGGGTGGTCGAGACCACCCCGAAGTTCCGCCAGTGGTTCCTGGGCATGGTGCGCGAGCACACCGCCCTGCGGGAGGAGCAGGCCCGGGTGGCCACCCTGGCCCTGGTCCCCGACCTGGACATGGCCGGCGCCCGCGGAGCCGCGATCGCCGCCCTTGAGGCGCTTCAGGCCCCGGTCCGGGCCAGGACCTCCCTGTAGAGGCGCAGGTAGCCCTCGGCCATCACCCCGGACGAGAACCGCTCCTCGACCGACCGCCGGCAGGCCGCCGGGTCGATCTCCCCCGCGCGTGGCAGCAGGCGGGCGAACTGGGACTCGTCGTCGGCCAGGAAGCCGTTGCGGCCGTGCTCGATGATCTCGGGCAGGGCGCCCCGGCGGGTCGCGATCACCGGGGTGCCGCAGGCCAGCGCCTCGATCGCCGCCGTCGCCCCCGGCTCCTCCCAGGAGATCGGCATCAGCACCGCCCGGGACCGGCCGATCAGCTCGGACTTGGCCGCCCCGCCGACCGTGCCCACCCAGCGGATCCGCTCGCCGTCCTCGAACGGCCGCACCGCGTCCAGGTAGTGGCGCACGTCGCCGTAGCCGTGCAGCGGGCTGGCCGGGTCCTCGAGGGCCACGGCCAGCTCCCGCGGCGTGGCCACGCCGGCGACCGGGCCGGCCATGACCAGGGGCACGCCCAGCTCCTTGGAGATGCGGGCGGCCACGGCCTGTCCCTTGAAATGGGTGATACGGCCGAGGACCAGGTAGTCCTCCCCCTTGTCGGCCCGGAACGGGTGCGCGGGCAGGTCGACGCCCAGGTGGACGGCCCCCAGGCTCTGGCTGCGCAGGTTGTCCGGGGCGGTGTCGAGCTGGGCGTTGGAGACGCCGTTGAAGAACACCCGCCCCTTGCCGTCGAAGGAGCCGTAGAACTCGGGGTGCTTGCGCAGGTCCCAGTGGAGGGTCTGGAGCACCGGCGGGGCGTCGCCGTCGATGGCGCCGAGCACGCTGGGGCCCACCACCTCCAGGTGGTCGTGGACCAGGTCGATGTCGCGCCGGGAGCGCAGGGTCTCCAGCACGGTGGCCATGTGGGCGTGGGTGATGCCCATGACCTGGGCGTACGGGCCGGCCAGGCGCCCGAACTGGCCCTCGGGGAAGGCGCAGCGGCGGTCATCGACGGCCACGGTGCTCTCCTCGACGGTGCACAGCACGACCTCGACCCCGCGGGCCCGCAGCTCGGGGATCAGGGTGGCCAGGACGTTCTCGATGCCCCCGTAGTCCGGCGGCGGGACCGGCAGCCAGGGGCCGGCGTTGATCAAGACGGTCAGGGTCATACGGATCCAGCAGATTCGGTAGTTCCGGACCCGCCCCATGTTGCCACCGGCCATCCACGTCAAACCTCGGCTATGCCAGGCGTTGACCCGGAACCGGCCGACCCCGGGCAGGGAGTAGGCGAAGTCGGCCTCGTTGGTCTGCTGGAACGGCTGGAGCAGGTCGGGACGGATCACCTCGCGGGTCGGACCCTGTCGGGCATGGCTTGAGCGGCCCGGATGGTTGAAGCCGTCCCGGGCGTGCAAGGATCAGCAGGTACCAGCCCCGAGACGACCAGGAGGGCCGCAATGGCCGGCTCGATGACTGAGATCCCCGTCAACGGCGACGTGGTCCCCGCCTACATCTCCCTGCCCCCCTCGGGCAGCGGGCCGGGCGTCGTGGTCATCCAGGAGTGGTGGGGCCTGGTCCCCCACATCCGCAATGTCACCGACCGGCTGGCCGCCCAGGGGTTCGTGGCCGTCGCCCCCGACCTGTACCGGGGCAAGGAGACGACCGAGCCCGACGAGGCCGGCAAGCTGGTCATGGAGATGCAGCTCGAGCAGGCGGCCAAGGACATGGCGGCCGCGGTCGACGCCGTGGCGGCCATGCCCGAGACCACCGGCGAGGGCGTCGGGGTCATCGGCTTCTGCGTCGGGGGCGGGCTGGCCCTGTTCCTGGCCTCGCGCAAGCCCGAGGTCACGGCCGTGGTCTGCTACTACGGCTTCCCGCGGGAGGGCATGAGCTGGGACCTGTCGGCGGTCAAGGGGGCCGTGCTCGGCCACTTCGCCGAGGACGACGACTTCTCCCCGCCCGAGCTGGTCGACCAGATGGAGCGTCAGCTGCGCGACGCCGGCGTCGACGTCACCTTCCACCGCTACCCTGGCACCACCCACGCCTTCTTCAACGACGACCGCCCCGAGGTCCACGACGCCGAGGCGGCCGAGCTCTCCTGGCAGCGGACCCTCGAGTTCCTCCGACAGCACCTCGGCGGGACGTCTTGAGCGCTCGATGGTCGGGTATGCTGACCGGCGAAGGGGAGTAGTCCAGCGGGGCGGCTGTCCCGCCGAGCACGCCGTCAGGACGGTGGGCGCCAGCGCCCACCCGGTGCCTCACCCGCCGCGCGGGCGGACGAGACCTTCGAGCCGTCTGGTGTCCTCTCATGGACCCCACCGAGCCGGAGGCCCCGTTGGCAGCTGATCCAGAGCCCACCACCACCACGGCCAGGAGCGGGCCGGTCCCGCTGCTGCTGGCCGTGGCCGCCTGCATCCCCGGGGCGTATCTGGGCCTGGCCGAGCTGTTCCACCTCGGGCATCCCGAGCTGGCCCCGCCGCTGCTGGCCCTGACCTACGGGGTGGCGGTGATCGGGGCGGCGTTCGTGCTCGCCTGGGCGGCCGAGGCGGCCCAGCTGGACGTGTCGGCCAGCCTGGCCATCGGCGTCCTGGCCCTGATCGCGGTCCTGCCCGAGTACGCGGTCGGGTTCGTGTTCGCCTGGAAGGGCGGCAACGACGTCGAGCAGTACGGCGCCAGCTGCAAGCCGCCCGACCACGAGGGCGCCTCCAACTGCTCGCTGGTCCTGGCCAACATGACCGGGGCCAACCGGCTGCTGATCGGCATCGGCTGGTCGATGATCGTGTTCATCGCCTACTGGCAGTGGCGGCGGCGCGGCGAGCGCCACGAGGGCGTGGCCATGGAGCGCTCCAAGGCCGTCGAGCTGGCCTACCTCTCCCTGGCCTGCGCCTACTGCCTGACCCTGCCCCTGAAGCGGACCGTGACCCTGATCGACGCGGTCATCCTGGTCAGCATCTTCATCGCCTACACCCTGCGGATCTCCAAGGCCCCCCAGACCCATCCCGACCTGATCGGCCCCGCGGCCTGGATCGGGGCGATGGGAAACACGGCCAGACGGGCCAGCGTGCTGTCGATGTTCGCCGTCGCCGGGGTGGTGATCCTGCTGGTGGCCGAGCACTTCGCCGAGTCCCTGGTCGAGACCGGGACCGAGCTCGGGGTGAGCGAGTTCCTGCTCGTCCAGTGGCTGGCCCCGCTCGCCTCCGAGGCTCCGGAGCTGCTGGTGGTGGCCCTGTACGCCTGGCGGCTGAAGACCAGCGAGGCCCTCACGGCGGTGGTGTCGTCCAAGATCAACCAGTGGACCCTGCTGGTCGGCACCCTGCCGCTGGTGTTCGCGATCGCCTCGGGCAGCCTCCACGGCCTGCCGGTGGAGACCGCCCAGCGCGAGGAGGTGCTCCTCACCGCCGCCCAGACGGTGTTCGCGGTGGCCATCCTGGTCAACCTGTGCATCTCCCTCCGTGAGGCGTTCGCCTTGTTCGGGCTGTTCTGGGCGCAGTTCATCCTCGGCGCGGTGGTGCCGCCGTCCTCCAAGGGCATCGAGCTGCTGGTGCTGTCGGCCGTCTACATCCTGCTCGGGGTGTTCCTGCTGGCCCGCCGCCACGGCGACTTCCGGCACCTGCTCCGCGACGGCTTCCGCACCCCCTACAGCGAGCTGGGGCCGGGGGCGACCGCCCCGCGGGAGGGGCGCTCTCAGGTCACGAAGTAGAAGGTCAGGCCCAGCACGGCGTACACGGCCAGCAGCTGCAGGCCCTCGAACCAGGTCGACTCGCCCTCCTGGGTGACCTGGTTGGCGACCAGGATGGCCAGGAAGATGGCGCCGATCTCGAAGCCGTTGAACACCAGGGCCATCGGGAACGGCCCGACCAGGAACGACAGCAGGACCAGGACCGGGGCCACGAACAGGGCGATCTGGGCCGAGGAGCCGATGGCGATGTTGACGCTCAGGTCCATCCTGTCGCGCAGGGCGAAGTAGACGGCCACCCAGTGCTCGGCGGCGTTGCCGACGATGGCGACCACGATGATGCCGACGAAGAACGGCGACAGGCCGAGGTTCTCGGAGGCCTCGGTGATGGACCCGACCAGGATCTCAGACATCACCCCGACGGCGACCCCGGCGATGGCCAGCATGGTCACGGCCCGCCGGACCGACCAGGGCCCGCCGCCGTGGTCGGCCTCGTCGTGGGAGGGGTTGAACAGGTCCCGGTGGGTCCGCAGCGAGAACACCAGGCCGGCGGCGTAGGTGACCAGCAGCACCACCGCGACCCCGACCGACAGGCGCTCCAGGTCGCCGGGGAAGTCGAGCGCCCGGTCGGTGGGCCGGGGCAGCCCGGCCCCGGCCCCCAGCTCGAAGATCGCCGGCATGACCAGGGCCACGGCGGCCAGCAGGAGCATCAGCGACTGGACGTTGGCGGCGGTGCGGTCGAAGTACTGGCGGTCCCGGCCCAGCCCCCCGGCGAGCATGGCCGCGCCCATGACGAGCAGGATGTTGCCGAGGATGGAGCCGACGACCGACGCCTTGACGACCTCCTGGAGGCCCCCGGCCAGAGCGAACAGGGCGATGATGAGCTCGGGGGCGTTGCCGAAGGTGACGTTGAGGAAGCCGCCCACGCCGGGGCCGGAGCGGGCGGCCAGCTCCTCGGTGGACCGGCCCATCAGGGCCGCGGTGGGGATGACCCCGAGGGCGGCGGCGAAGAAGATCGCCGTGGCCCCGGCGTGGACCAGCTCCAGGACGATGGCCGCGGGGATGAACGGCACCAGCAGGTACGGCCAGCCGTCCCCGCTGAGCAGGAACCTCCCCGGGTTGAAGCGGGGCTGGAGGTCGGCGGGGGCGGTCATCGGCGGCTGCTCCTAGACGGGCTCCGGGGTCTCCGGGGCCGGCGGCGGTTCGTCGTCGGCGGGGACCTCGGCGGCGCGGTCCAGCGCCGGGACCGGGTCGCGGGGCTCGCAGAACACCGCCATGCTGGCGGTGAAGGTGTGCAGGAAGTTCCGGCCGCCGATCGGGCCCAGCTCGCCCTGGGCGAAGAAGCCGGCCATCGGCGCGGCGTCGGTGGCCGCGGCCACCCGGGCGGCGTCGTGGTCGGGCTCGCCGAAGAAGCCGCGGCCCCGGCCGTTGCAGGAGAACAGCAGCACGCCCCTCGGCCGCCAGCGGGACACGGGGATGAGCAGCAGCTCCAGGTCCTCGTCGGCGGCGTCGGCGTCGCGGACGTGGAACTGGAGGGTCTGGCCGACCTCGACGCTGTCGGCGACGGCGATCGAGCCGGTCTCCGGGTCGGCCCCGAGCAGCCCCCTGACCAGGAAGTCGCCCCGGTCGAAGCTGGCCTTGTGCTCGTCGATGACCTGGCCGACCTGGAGGCCGCCGCCGCGCAGCAGCTCCTGCTCGTGCTTGTCCAGGCCGGCCAGCATCTGGCGCAGGCGGTCGACCGCCGGTCGGCCCCCCAGCTCGTGGACGATGTTGCCCTCGCCCCGGGTGACGGCGAACGGCGAGCCCACCGGCCGGCAGCCCTGGCTGACCACGGCGCGGATGTCGACCGGGCCGACCAGGGCCACGCCGGCGGCCCCGCCGTCGAGCACGTCGGTGCCGCTCAGCAGCCGGTGCCGGCCCGGCTCCAACGCCCCCGACACCATCCCGCCGACCACCGGCAGGCCAGGCTGCTCCTGGTTGAGCCGCTCCAGGAAGCTGTCGGCCGGGAAGGTGAACGGGTCGGCCAGCAGCAGCACGCTGGCCCGGTCGTCCTCGGGCAGGTCGGGCCAGCCGCCGATGCCGACGCCGTCCTCCAGCGGCAGCACCTCCAGGGCGAACGGGCGGACATCGACCCCGGGCAGCCTGGCCATCCAGACGGCCAGGCCCGGCTCCTCCTCGAGCTCGCGGCCGTCGCCGATCACCCCCTGGGCGGTGCAGCCGAGGATGGCCGAGGTGCCGGTGCGCTCGGACAGGCTGAGGGCGATGCCGGCGGCGGCGCCGGCGTGCTCCATGGAGAAGAAGCAGACCACCAGGTCGGGGGCGTCGCCGAGCTGCCCGAGGGCGGCCGGGATGACCTCGTCGAGCGCCCGGGTGTGGTCGGGGGCGGTCGAGACCGCGGCGCCGAAGGTGAGCATGGCGCAAGGCTACCGCTAGGCGCCCCGGCCCACCCATTCGAAGTGGGTGTCCTCGGGGTGGGCGAAGCTGCCGCCCCAGGTGAAGCCGTGCCGGGCCATGGTGCGGATGACGCGCTCGTCCGGGGTGACCTGGAGCTCGACGGCGATGCCCCAGGCGTGGCGTGAGAGCTTGCCGCCGCGGCCGTCGCGCAGCAGCCGCAGGCTCCAGCAGCCACCCTGGCGCCGGAAGGCGCCCACGTCGACCAGCCCCCGCAGCCCCTGGTCCTGGAGGTCGGCCATGGCCTTGCCGAGGTCGTCGACGACCAGCCGGTGGCAGCGCACCCGCCCGAGCACGGGCAGCCTCCTGGTGACCAGGTTGGCCCGCGTCCAGGCCGGGTCGGGCCGCCCCTGGCGCAGGCTGGGCAGGGCGAACTCGCCGAAGCGGGCCTTGACCTGAGCCAGGGGCAGGACGCCGTCGCCACCCCGGACATAGGGCCGGTCGCCGGGGGTGACGAAGCGGAGCGTGCGCCCCTTGAGCAGCCGGCGCAGCTCCTTCTCGAGGCCGTCGACCGGCCCTCGCGGCTTGACCAGCAGGTAGGCGGCGCGGCGGATGCCGTAGCGGCGGGCCAGGCTGCGGTCCATGGCCACCTCGTAGCCGCCGAGCAGGGCGTCGTCGACCACACCGCTGACGGCCACGGCGCGGTGGCCGGCCAGCCGCAGCCGGCCGCCCGACTTGACCTTGCGCAGCTTGGCCCCGGTCCTGGACAGGACGGCGCCCTTGGGCAGCATGTCGGCGAGCTTGCGGCCCGGCCGGCCGGTGGCGGCGGTGTAGGCGTTGGCGTCGACGGCCATCGCCTCCACCGGGACCACGCCGTAGCGGCGCCGCCCGCTGGCCGCCGACAGCATCCCGGTCCGGACGGCGCTGATGGTCGCCACCCGGGTGGAGTCGCGGACCTTCCCGACCTCGCGCTCGGAGAAGCCGCCCGGGGCCCAGACCAGCAGCTCGTCCCGGAAGGCGTCCAGATCGGTGGCGCGGATCCCGGCCACCCCGATCCCCTGGCCGACGGGCCCGCTCCAATGGGACACGAACGCGACCCACCCGGCCACGAACACCGCCAGCCCGGTCAGGATCGCCAGCGCCCGCCCTCGCGCAGTCATGCGCGATCTCCCTTCTGGTTCGTCTCAGCGTAACGATCGGGAGTCGCGTTCGACCAGTGAACCGGCGGGATTTCCCGATCCGATACCGACCGGGGGGGCGGGGGCGGCCGGTCAGAAACGGCCC
This sequence comes from Actinomycetes bacterium, assembly GCA_045807325.1. Lineage (GTDB taxonomy): Bacteria > Actinomycetota > CALGFH01 > CALGFH01 > CALGFH01 > CALGFH01. The sequence goes on from JBJMHP010000280.1 coordinate 23,594, forward strand.
GCCGGGACGGCACCCGCCGGCTGTCCCGGGCCGACCGGGTCACCGAGGCCCACCGCTGGAGCTGGGACCACCACACCGCCCACCTGGCCACGGTGGCCACCGGCGGCGCGACCCGGGTCCCGACCCGCCCTGGTCGCGCCCTGACGAGCGCGGTCCTAGATGGGGCGGTCGGGACCGGTCGGCTCGTCGGTCAGGGCGAAGGCCACCGGGGCAGTCTCCATCTCGTGGCTGAACTTGCGCTGCTCGTAGGCGCCGAGGACGACCAGACTGACCGCGAACCCGGCCGTTCCGGCGAGCGCGGGCACGAGCGGGCCGGACGCCCCGGCCAGGCGGGCCAGGAGCCCGGCGACGACCCCGGCCAGGACGCTGTTGACCACCACCAGGATCCAGGGGGCGGTGGTCAGCATCCCCCGCCACGCCCTCCGGCTGCCGACGCCGATCGCGGCCAGGCTAGCCCAGGGGTCGTCGGTGGCCGGCAGCACGAAGTAGGGCGCCATCTCCGGCGCGACCTCCAGGTACCAGTGGCGGATGCGGTTCATCCCCTGCCCGTAGGTCCGCCACTCGGCCGAGGCCTGCAGCAGCCGGGCCAGGGTGACCACGCCCAGGAAGTAGACGACCGGGAGCAGGACCAGCGCGAAGGCCTCGAAGGCGCGGCCGAGCACGCCCGACACCTGGGCCACCAGGGCCAGGGCGATGATCGAGCTGGACAGGGTGGTCATGTACAGCTGGAGGCGGGCGCTGATCTCGGCGTTGACCACCGCCCGGGCCGTCTGCAGGGTGAAGTGCTCGGTGGTCATGAACTGCATGATCAGCTGCCGGTCGGCCCCGGCCGGTGGCCCGTCCACCGTCTCAGAAGGCGCTGAGCAGGGCCGGGTCCTCGAGCAGGTCGCGCAGGTGGGCCAGGAACTGGGCGGCGTAGGCGCCGTCGACGATGCGGTGGTCGAAGGAGACCGAGGTCGTCATCAGCTGCCTGACGGTGAGCTGGCCGTCGACCACCCAGGGGCGGGGCGCGATGAGGCCGGTGGCCAGGATGGCGCACTCGGGCTTGTTGATGATCGGGGTGCCGGTCTCGACCCCGAACCCGCCCACGTTGGTGATGGTGATGGTGCCGCCGGTGAGGTCGGCCGGGGCGGCCTTGCGCTCCCTGGTCAGGTCGGTCAGGCGGGCCACCTCGCCGGCCAGGTCCAGGATGCCCAGGGTGTCGGCGTCCTTGATGTTGGGGACGAGCAGGCCGGTGGGGGTGTCGGTGGCGATGCCCAGGTTGACCCAGCCCTTGACCTCGATCTCGCCGGCGTCCTCGTCCCAGGAGGAGTTCATCAGCGGGTAGGAGCGGACGGCCACGCACAGCGCCTTGGCCACGACGGCCAGCGGGGTCAGCCTGAGCTCGGCCGCCGCCGGGAGGGCGCGGAGGCGGTCCCGCAGCTCCATCAGCCGGGTCGCGTCCACGGTCAGGAACTCGGTGACGTGCGGGATGGAGAAGGCCGACGCGGTCATGGCGGCGGCGGTCTGCCTCCGGGTGCCGCGGACCGGGATCCGCTCCGAGGTCCGCTCCCGCGGCAGCCTGGCCGCCGGGACCTCGGCTCCTCGGGCCGCGGCCGCGGCCGGCTGGTCGGTGCCGAGGGCGCCGTCGACGTCCTCGCGGGTGATGCGGCCGTCCTTCCCCGTCCCGACCAGCACGGCCAGGTCGACCCCCCGGTCCTTGGCATACCGCCGCACCGGCGGCGTCGCCTTGGGCCGCTCGGCCGGGGCGGCCGTGGACGGGCCGTTGGTGGCGCGGGGGTGGCCGGCGATGCGGCGGCGGCGGGTCTGCTGGCGCTCGCCCGGGCCGACCAGGGTGGCCTGCAGCTCCGGCTCGGGCTCGGCGGTCGACGTGGCCGGGACGGCGTCCGTCGCTCCCCCGCCGGTGTCGACGCTGATCAGGGGGGCGCCGACGTCCAGGCTGTCGCCCTCGCCGGCGTGCAGCTTGACCACCGTGCCGGCGTACGGGGAGGGGATCTCGACCACCGCCTTGGCCGTCTCCACCTCCACGATCGGCTGGTTGAGGACGATGGCGTCGCCCTCGGCGACCAGCCAGCGCACCACCTCGCCCTCGGTGAGCCCCTCGCCCAGGTCCGGGAGCTTGAACTCGCGCTCGGCCACCTTGGACGTGCCTCCTTGTGCGCTAGAAGTCCAGGGACCGCTGCACGGTCCACAGGACCCGGTCGACGCCGGGCAGGTGGGCCTCCTCGAGCCTGGCCGGCGGGTACGGGATGTCGAGGCCGGTGCAGCGCAGCACGGGCGCCTCCAGGTGGAAGAAGGCGGCCTCGGTGACCCTGGCCGCGACCTCGGCCCCCATGCCGAGGAACTGCGGGGCCTCGTGCACGACCACCATCCGGCCGGTCCGGCTGGCCGAGGCGACCAGCGTCTCGGTGTCCAGCGGGACCAGGGTGCGCAGGTCGATCACCTCGAGGGAGCCGACACCCTCCTCCTCGGCGGCCTCGGCGGCGTCGAGGGCGACCTTGACCATGGGGCCGTAGGCGACCAGGGTCAGGTCGCTGCCCTGGCGCACCACCCTGGCCCGGCCCAACGGCTCGGTCTCAACCGGCAGCTCCAGCTCCTGCTTGGCCCAGTAGCGTCGCTTGGGCTCGAGAAAGATCACCGGGTCGTCGGCCTCGATGGACTGGCGCAGCAGCGAGTAGGCGTCGGCCGGCGACGACGGCGTGACCACCTTGAGCCCGGCGGTGTGGCAGTAGATGGTCTCGGGGCTCTCGGAGTGGTGCTCGACGGCGCCGATGGCCCCGCCGTAGGGGATGCGGCAGACCACCGGCATGGGCTGGGTGCCGGCCGAGCGGTTCCGGTACTTGGCCAGGTGGCTGATGATCTGGTCGAGGGCCGGGTAGCTGAAGCCGTCGAACTGCATCTCCGGCACCGGCCGGTAGCCGCGCAGGGCCAGCCCGATGCTGACCCCCATGATGGCCGACTCGGCCAGCGGGGTGTCCATCACCCGCTGCTCGCCGAAGTCCTTGAGCAGCCCGTCGGTGATGCGGAAGACCCCGCCGAGGGTGCCGACGTCCTCGCCCAGCAGCACCACCCGGTCGTCGGCCTCCATGGCGTCGCGCAGGGCCTCATTGAGCGCCCGGGCCATCGTGATCTGCGCCATCGGAGCCTCCTCAGGCCTCGGCCTGGAACTGGGCCTCGAACTCCTCGAGCTGCCGCCACTGGGCCAGGAGGGTCGCCGGCGGGTCGGCGTAGACGTGGTCGACCAGGTCGGACAGGGGCGGGTCGGGCATGTTCTCGACCGTCGCGCGGACCTCGGCCGCCACCCGGTCGGCCTCGGCCTGGACGTCGCGCTCCAGCTCCTCGGACCACAGCCCGGCCCGTTCCAGGAACGCCCGGTAGCGGCCGATCGGCTCCCGGGCCTTCCACATGTCGAGCTCGTCGGAGGTCCGGTAGCGGGTCGGGTCGTCGGTGGTGGTGTGGGCCCCGAGCCGGTAGGTGATGGCCTCGATCAGGGTCGGCCCGCCCCCCTCGCGTGCCCGGTCGGCCGCGGCCCTGGTCACCGCGTACACGGCCAGCACGTCGTTGCCGTCCACCTGGACCCCGGGGAAGCCGAAGCCGAGGGCCCGCCTGTAGACGGGGCCGGCCATCTGCTTGGCCAGCGGCACCGAGATCGCCCACTGGTTGTTCTGGCAGAAGAACACCACCGGGGCGCTGTGCACGGCGGCGAAGTTGAACGCCTCGCTGACGTCGCCCTCGCTGGTCGCCCCGTCGCCGAAGTAGGCCACGGCGCAGACCTCGGCCCCGTCCCACTTGGCCCCGACGGCGTAGCCGACGGCGTGCAGGGCCTGGGTGCCGATGGGGATCGAGTACTCGGCGACCTTGTGGCGCTGGGGGTCCCAGCCGGACAGGGTTGCCCCCCGGAACAGGCCGAGGACCGACAGCACCTCCATGCCGGCCCGGACGTAGACCACGCCGTGCTCGCGGTAGGAGGGGAACACGAAGTCGTCCGGCCCCAGGGCCCGGGCGCTGCCCACCTGGGCCGCCTCCTGGCCGAGGCACGGTGCCCAGATGCCGAGCTGGCCCTGGCGCTGGAGGTTGTTGCCCTCGACGTCGATGCGGCGGACCACCACCAGCTGGCGGTACAGGTCGCAGAGCTCGTCGTCGCCGAGGTCGGCCTTGTAGGTGTCGTGCTGGAGGAGCGTCCCATCTTCGCCGAGCAGCCGAACCTGCTCGTCGGTCTGGTCCATGCCAGTGTCTCCCGCGTCGTTGCGCCCGACTGCTCTGATCCTACTCGTACGGGTGGGCGCAATACACAAGGGCCGGAACCTCTCGGGTTCCGGCCCTTGCGGGTGCCGCCCGGGGGGAGGCGGCGCTTCCGGATCGCCAGGGGACCGCTCCCGTTCGGTCGCCGCCGACGATGACAGCGTGAACGTACTGCGCTGTTCCCAAACGGAACATCAGGGGAACTACGGAGATGGAGCACGAGGCGTTAATAGGACGGACTAGCCGAAACCCGTCCCGTTATGGCCCGAATTGACTACCGGCCGGGGCGGTGGGCCGCCAGCAGGTGGGCTTTCGCAACCCTCCCGAAGGTGGTACACCGTGAGAGGCCAGTTGTGCCTCGCCCCGAGGAGGGATGCCAGTGGCAATTCCACCGGACTCGGAAGTGGCCGAGGAGCCAGCGCCAGGCGGCGCCGAGCGCCTCTCCTACCTGGACGCGGGGGGCAGGCTCGCCTCCCGGGAGACGGCGCAGTTCGCGGTGGTCCGGGACTTCGACGACCACGGCAACGTGATCTCACTCATGACCGAGCGCCTGGCGCGCTGACGCATCGACAGTTGTGAACCGGGGGGCGGCCATCATGGCCGCCCCCCGCTGGCGTCTAGAATGCGGACGCACCGGCCGCCGGACGCCCCCAAGGAGGACCGCCCCCGTGCTCGTCGACGGCAAGCGACTGCTGATCACCGGGGTGCTGACGCCCGGGTCGATCGCCTACGCGGTGGCCCGCGAGGCCCTCGACAACGGGGCCGAGGTGGTGCTCACCGGCTTCGGCCGCACCCGTTCGCTGACCGAGCGGACGGCCAGGCGGCTTCCCCGCGAGGTCGACGTGCTCGAGCTGGACGTGAACAGGCCAGCGGACGTCCGGGCGGTCAGCGACGAGCTGGCCGGCCGCTGGGGCGGCGTGGACGGCGTCCTCCACGCCATCGCCTTCGCCCCGGCCGACGCCCTCGGCGGCAACTTCCTCAACACCCCGTACGAGTCGGCCGCGACCGCCTTCCAGGTCTCGGCCTTCTCGCTCAAGGAGCTGACCGCCGGCCTGCTGCCGGTGCTCGAGAACCACCACGCCTCGGTGGTCACCCTGGACTTCGACGCCCGGGTGGCCTGGCCGGTGTACGACTGGATGGGGGTGTGCAAGGCCGCCCTGGAGTCGGTCACCCGCTACCTGGCCCGCGACCTCGGCCCCAAGCAGGTCCGGGTCAACGCCATCAGCGCCGGCCCGATCCGCACCATGGCCGCCAAGGGCATCCCCGGGTTCAGCCTGCTGGCCGACGCCTGGTCCAAGCGGGCCCCCCTGGGCTGGGACGTCGGCGACCCGACGGTGGTGGCCCGGGTCGCCCTGTGGCTGTTCTCGGACTGGTCGCGGGGTGTCTGCGGCGAGCTGATCCATGTCGACGGCGGCTTCCACGCCATGGGCACCGACCTGCTCTCCAAGGAGGAGCAGGCCCGCCTGGCGGCCGAGGACGGATAGGAAAGAGGATCCCTCTCTCCAGGCCGATCATCTTCCTCGTCGTCGACGACGAGCGGCTGCTCGACCAGCTGGCCGGCGACCTGGGGCGACGGTTCGGAGGGGACTACCGGGTGGTGGCCGAGCGCTCCCCCGCCGAGGCGGTGGCCGCCCTGGAGCGGCTGGCCGCCGGGACCGTTGCGGTCGCCCTGGTGGTCGCGGCCCGGCAGATGGAGGGGCTGGACGGTCTGGCCATGCTGCTGCGGGCCCACGAGCTGCACCCGGCGGCCAAGCGGGTGCTGCTGGAGCACCGGGGCGAGTGGACCTCGGGCGAGCCGGTGGTCAGGGCCATGACCCTGGGCCAGGTCGACTACGTCCTGTTCCGGCCCTGGCTGCCGCGCGAGCAGTTCCTGTACCTGCCGGTCTCGGAGTTCCTGGCCGCCTGGGAGAAGTCGCGGGCCCCCTCCACCGAGGCCATCCAGATCGTCGGCCGGCGTTGGGCGGCCCGCTCCCACGAGCTGCGCGACACCCTGGCCAGGGTCGGCATCCCCTACGGCTTCTACCCCGACGACTCCCCGGACGGCCGCCGCCTGCTCGAGCAGGCCGGCCAGGACGGCAGCCGCCTGCCGGTGGTGCTGTTCCGCCGCGGCCTGGTCCTGGTCGACCCGTCCCACGCCGAGCTCACCGCCGCCCTCGGCATGCGGACCAGCCCGGCGCCCGGCGGCTGCGACGTCCTGATCGTCGGGGCCGGACCGGCCGGGCTGGCCGCGGCCGTCTACGCCGCCTCCGAGGGCTTCGAGGCCCAGGTCCTGGAGCCGGCGGTCCCCGGAGGCCAGGCCGGGACCAGCTCCCAGATCCGCAACTACCTGGGGTTCCCCTATGGGCTGAGCGGCGACGAGCTGACCACGCGGGCCGTCCAGCAGGCCTGGCTGTTCGGGGCCAACCTGGTCCTGGCCCAGGCCGCGACCGGCCTGCGGGCCAAGGGGCCCGACCGGCTGGTGCGGCTGTCGGACGGCACCGAGGTGACCACCCGGGCGGTCATCCTGGCCACCGGGGTGGCCTGGCGGCGCCTGGGCGTACCGGCCCTCGAGGCCCTCAACGGCGCCGGGGTGTTCTACGGGGCCGCCGGCGGCGAGGCCAGGGCGCTGCGGGGCGAGGACGTGTACGTGGTCGGCGCCGGCAACTCGGCCGGCCAGACCGCCGTCCACCTGGCCACCTACGCCGCATCGGTCACGATCGTCACCATCGACGAGCGGCTGGGCGAGTTCCTGTCCGACTACCTGGTCCAGAAGATCCAGGCGACCCCCAACATCAGGGTGGTCCTCCACACCGAGGTGGTCGACGGCCACGGCCACCAGCGCCTGGAGGGCCTGACCCTGCGGGACCGGCACACTGGGGCCACCAGGACCGTCCCCGCCTCGGCCGTGTTCGTCCTCATCGGGGCCGAGCCCCACACCAACTGGCTGCACGGGGTGGTGCAGCGCGACGAGCGCGGCTACGTGCTCACCGGCCGCGACCTGCTGGGACGCGACGGCCGGCCCCCGGCGGGCTGGCCCCTGGAGCGCCTGCCGATGCCGCTGGAGACCAGCCTGCCCGGGGTGTTCGCCGCCGGCGACGTCCGCTACCGGTCGGTCAAGCGGGTCGCCTCGGCGGTCGGCGAGGGGTCGATCGCCGTCCAGCTGGTCCACGAGTACCTGGACGAGCCCCAGAGCCCGGCCGGCGGGTAGGGCGGGGTGGCGACAGGCGGCGGCTTCACGGCCCGGGTGTGGGCCCTGGCCCGGCAGGTGCCGGCCGGCCGGGTCACCACCTACGGCACCCTGGCCGAGTGTCAACTCTTTGACCAGCCCAAACGACGACGCGCGATGGCGGCTCGCGCGGTCGGCCAGGCGATGGCCCGCTGGCCCGACGACGTGCCCTGGTGGCGGGTGGTGCACGCCGACGGGAGCATGAAGGGCACGGCCGGGGCCGACGAGCAGCGGGCCCGCCTGGCCGAGGAGGGCGTCCCCCTCACCCCCGACGGCCGGGTCGACTGGCCCCGAGCCGGCGGCCCCTGGTCACCTGGGCGGCCTGGCCTGCGGCGGGTTCCTTGACCCCGCGGCCGGTGGGGAAACGTCCCGTTGCCGGCTGGGCCGTGGTAGGGTTGCCGGTGGCGGTGTTGAGGCACTCCCGGCCTCTGCCCCTCATCTCGGATGCGGTTTCTTCCGAGAACCCCTGGTAGACGGGAATAGGTTTTGCGAACATGGTTGTTGGCAAAACTGAGAGTGACGTATGTACCCAAACCTACGCGTGCTGTCGCAAGGAGTGCGATGAAGGACCAGGACCAGCTGCTCGACCTCCAGACCACGGACTCGTTCCGTCTGTACCTGGACGAGGTCGGGCGGCACCCGCTGTTGACCAAGGAGGACGAGATCGAGCTGTCCCAGGCCTACGAGGCCGGCCTGGACGCCCAGCTCAAGCTCGCCGACACCACCCCCGACGACCCCGCCCGAGCGGACCTGGAAGCCACCGCGGAGCGGGGCGAGTGGGCCCGGCGCAAGATGATAGAGTCCAACCTGCTCCTGGTCGTCTCCATCTCCAGGCGCTTCTCGGCCACAGGGCTCCCCCTGGGCGACCTGGTCCAGGAGGGCAACCTGGGGCTGCTGCGGGCGGTGGAGAAGTTCGACTGGCGCAAGGGCTTCAAGTTCTCCACCTACGCCACCTGGTGGATCCGCCAGGCGATCGCCAGAGGCGCCGCCGACCGCG
>JBJMHP010000281.1:0-19132 GCA_045807325.1 Actinomycetes bacterium
CGGGTAGTAGGGGATGAACAGGAAGTTGGCGGTGGCGCTGAGCGCGGCCAGGGTGATGGCCACGGTCCGGGCCCAGGTCCGCCCCGACAGCAGCCCCCAGCCGGCGAAGGCCACCAGCAGGCCGAGCACCAGGTGGATCCAGCCCCAGGTGGTGGCGTCGAACTGGAACAGGTAGTTGCGGGTCTGGACGTAGAACTCGTTCTCGAAGATGCCGATCAGGCCCTGCAGGGCCTGGAACACCCCGACCATGAGCAGCATGATCGCGGCGAACACGGTGAAGCCGGCCGCCCAGCCGCTGGTGTCCCTCCCGTCGGACATGTGCCGTTCCCTCCTCATCTGCCGCTAGGCCCTGGGCGCCATCCGGGCCGCAGGCCGAAAGCACCTTCACGGCAACTACGGCAACCCTCGCACCGGGCCAGGTCCCGGACATCCTCCGTTTGGGATGAGCTTGCGTCGGCCCGGCGCCGGCCCAGCTCCACTCCTACTGGGTCGGCCGTCCCGGCCTAGTCGCGTTCGGCCTGACCAGGGTCCTTGGCCCAGGCCCGGTCGGCCACGGCCTGGGCCCGGTCCTCGGCGGCCTGGTCACGGGCCTCGGCCCGCCACCCTGGTGGACCCTCAGCCTCCGGGCGCAGCGGGTCGGGAGTACTCGTCGTCGGTGACGTGCTCACCCCAGTCTGCCTCGGGTCGCTGGTCGCCGGGAACGGCTTCGGTGATGGACAGGTGGGACATGAAGTGGTCGGGGGCGGCGCCGTGCCAGTGCCACTGGTCGGGGGGCGTGGTGATGACGTCGCCGGCTCGGATCTCCTCGACCGGGCCGCCGCGGGACTGCATCAGCCCCCGGCCTTCGGTGACATACAGGGTCTGGCCGACGGCGTGGGCGTGCCAGGCGGTGCGGGCGGCCGGGGTGAACCGGACGGCGCTGACACGCACGCGTGAGGGTTCCTCGCCGCGGGCGATGGCGTCGATGAAGACGTCGCCGGTGAACCAGTCTGCCGGGCCTCGGGCGGTGGGCGGCTTGGGCTGGATGGGCACGGGGGTCTCCTTGCTCAGGTGTCGTGGTCGGTGGTGACGGCCGGCGCCTGGTCCGGGGTCGAGGTCCAGCTGGCCAGCAGGTCGAGGGCGTGTCGGGCCGGCGTGTCGGGTTCGGCGGTGTAGGCGACGATCGTCTGTCCGGGGTCGGCCGGCAGCTCGAGCGCGTCGTAGTCGAGGGTGAGGTCGCCGACCAGCGGGTGGTGGAACGGCTGGGTGCCGCTGCGGTAGTAGTCCACGTCGTGGGCGGCCCAGCGCACCCGGAACTGCTGGCTGCGCACCGACAGCTCCCCGACCAGCTCGGTCAGGGCCCGGTCGGACGGGTCGCGGCCCGCCTCGGCGCGCAGGCTGCCCACGGCGGCGTGGGCGATGCCGTCCCAGTCGCCGTAGAACTCGGTCGACCTGGAGTCGAGGAAGATGAACCGGGCCAGGTTGACCGGTCGGACCGGGTCACCGAACGCCGGCGCGTACAGGGCGTAGCCGAGCTGGTTGGCGGACAGGATGTCCAGACGTCCGTTGCGCAGGAACGCGGCCGTCCCCGTCATCGACTCCAGCAGGCGCTGCACGCTGGGACGCACCCGCTGGGGGGTGGGCCGCCGGCGTCCCGGGCGGGCCGCGTTGGCCGTGCTGACCAGGTCGATGAGGTGGGCGCGCTCGACCTCATCCAGCTGCAGGGCGCGGGCGAGGGCTTCGAGGACCTCCTCGGAGACCCCCCGGGCGTTGCCGCGTTCAAGGCGCGTGTAGTACTCGATCGAGATGCCGGCCAGCAGCGCCACCTCCTCCCGACGCAACCCGGGCACCCGCCGGTTCCCGCCATAGACGGGAAGGCCGGCGCGCTCGGGGGTGAGCTTGGCCCGTCGGGTGGTCAGGAACTCGCGGATCTCCCCGCGGACGTCGTTGCCGCCGGTCATGTCCTGGAGCTTATCGGGGGTCGGCGGCGGGGAGGGAGTCCCTGCCAGTACCCCGAACAGCAGGGACTCCCTCGCACGGCGGATGAGTGGTCGCGTGGAGGTGTCGCCGTGATGACGCCCACCCAGGAGGGAACATCCCTTGTCCATGCTGCTCCTTGCCGCTCCGCAGCGCGCCAGCCGCACACGAGGCCCTTCCGGCCCCGGGGTTACGCTGGCCGCCGCGGTCCTCGGCTTCTTTGTGATCACCCTGGACGCCGTGGTCGTCAACGTGGCCCTGCCCTCGATCCGGGGTGACCTGGGCGGCGGCGTCACCGGCCTGCAATGGGTGGTGGACGGCTATGTCCTCATGTTCGCCGCCCTGCTGCTGTCGGCGGGAGCGCTGTCGGACCGGGTCGGGGCGCGCCGCGCCTTCGCGGCCGGACTGTCGCTGTTCGTGGCCGCCTCGGCGGCCTGCGGCCTGGCGCCGAGCCTGGGTGCGCTGGTCGCCGCCCGGTTCGTCCAGGGCGCGGCCGCCGCGGTGCTGATGCCATCCTCCATGGCCCTCATCCACCAGACCTATGCCGACGCGGCCAAGCGGTCGCGGGCGGTCGCGGTGTGGGCCATGGGCGGCGCGGTTGCGTCCTCCTCCGGCCCCCTGCTGGGCGGCTTCCTGAGCCTCATGAGCTGGCGGCTCATCTTCGGCATCAACATCCCGGTCGGCGCGGTGGCGCTCGCCCTGCTCGCTTGGACCGCACGGTCGCCGCACCGCAAGGTGCCGTTCGACAGGGTCGGGCAGGTGACCGCTGTCCTTGCCATGGGCGGCCTCACCTATGGGGCGATCGAGGCCGGCGCCGTCGGCCTCACCGCGCCCCGGGTGCTGACCGCATTTGTGGTCGCGGTGGTGGCGCTGGCCGCGTTCCTGGCCGCCCAGGCCCGCGGCGCGCACCCGATGGTGCCCCTTGAGCTGTTCCGCTCCACCAACGTGTCGGTCGCCGTCGCGGTCGGCTTCGCCTTCATCGTCGGCTACTACGGGCTCCCGTTCGTGATGAGCCTGTACCTGCAGCAGCTGCGGGGCCTGTCACCGCTGGCCACGGGGCTGGCGTTCCTGCCCATGATGCTGGTCGGCGCCGCCCTGACCCCCTTCAGCGCCCGCCTCGCCGAACGGCTGGGCGCCCGGCTGCTCATCGGTGGCGGCCTGGTCGTGATGACCGCTGGCCTGGCCGTCCTCGCCGTCGTCGGGTCCTCGACGCCCGTCTGGGTGCTGGCCGTGCTGATGGTCCTGGTCGGCCTGGCCGGCCCCCTGGTGTCGCCGCCGGTGACCGCGGTCCTGCTCAACAGCGTCCCGGGACAGCGGGCCGGCACGGCCAGCGGCGTGTTCAACACCAGCCGCCAGGTCGGGGGCGCCCTGGCCGTCGCCGTCTTCGGCGCCCTGCTGGCCCACCCTGGCACCTTTCTGCAGGGCCTGCGGACCAGCCTGCTGCTCGCCGCCGGGGTCGCACTCGCCGCAGCGGTAGCCAGCCGGCTGCTGCAGCCCCCGCGTGGTACCCACGACCGGCAGGTTGCACCGGCCTGAGCACCTCTTCGAGAAGGGAGACGTGAACGGACATGCGTGACTGGACGGCCGAGGAACTCGACACGCTTGGGGCGGCCGACGAACTGGAGATCGCCGCCTTGCGGCCCGACGGAACCCGCCCGGCCACCACCATCTGGGTCGTCCGGGTCGGCGACGACCTGTACGTGCGATCCTACCGAGGACGCGCTGGCCGCTGGTTCCGGTCGGTGCTGCGACGCCCCGAGGGCCGCATCCGCGCCGGCGGCCTCACCCGCGACGTCGCCCTCCAGGAACCCGATGACGCCGACCACGCCGCCATCGACCAGGCCTACCAGGCCAAGTACGCCCGCTATGGCAACAGCTACGTCGACCCGATGGTCAGCCCAGACGCCACCGCCGCCACCCTGCAGCTCATCCCCCGCTGAAAGGAGCACACCATGCGTGGTGCTGTCCTCTATGCCCCCGGCGACATCCGGGTGGAGGAGCGCGAGGACCCCAAGCTCATCGAACCGACCGACGCCATCCTCCGGCTGTCGGCGACCTGTGTCTGCGGCTCCGACCTGTGGCCCTACCGCGGCATCGAACCCGTCCAGGGGCCGTCCCCGATGGGCCACGAGTACGCCGGCATCGTCCAGGAGGTCGGCAGCCAGGTCACCACCATCCGGCCGGGCCAGTTCGTGGTCGGCTCGTTCTTCGCCTCCGACAACACCTGCGAGCTCTGCCGGGCCGGCTACCAGAGCGCCTGTCTCCACCGCCAGCCCGTCGGCGCCGAGGGTGCCCAGGCCGAGCTGCTGCGCGTCCCGTTGGCCGACGGCACCCTGGTCGCCACCCCCGACCTCCCGTCCGACGACCTGGTCCTGAGCTTGCTGGCCGCCTCCGACGTGCTCGGCACCGGCTGGTTCGGGGCCGTGGCCGCCCAGGCCGGCCCCCACAAGACCGTCGCGGTGGTCGGTGACGGCGCCGTCGGGCTGCTGGCCGTGCTGGCCGCCAGCCAGCTCGGGGCCGAGCGGATCATCGCCATGAGCCGCCATGCGCCGCGCCAGCGGCTGGCCTTCGAGTATGGCGCCACCGACGTCGTCACCGAGCGCGGCGACGCCGGGGTGGCCAAGGTCAAGGAGCTCACCGGGGGGCTGGGGGGGCACTCGGTCGTCGAGGCGGTCGGCACCCAGGAGTCGATGCTGCAGGCCATCGGGTCCACCCGGCCGGGTGGGCATGTCGGCTTCGTCGGCGTGGCCCATGGGGTCGAGCTGCCCGGCGAGGAGCTGTTCTACTCGGCCGTCCACCTGCACGGCGGCCCAGCACCGGTGCGCCGGTTCCTGCCCGAGCTGATCGAGCTGATCTGGAACCGCCAGATCGACCCGGGCAAGGTCTTTGACCTCAGCCTCCCGTTGGAGGAGGCGGCCGAGGGCTACCGGGCCATGGACGAACGCCGCGCCATCAAGACCCTGCTGCGCCCATGACCCTCGCGCCGGCGGCCTAGTGTTGCTCACCGACATCATCGGCTCGACCCAGCAGGCCCGGCGGCTTGGGTGATCGCCGCTGGCGCGAGCTGCTCACCGTTCATGATGAGCTGGCCCGACGGCTGATCGACCCGGCAGGTGGCCGCCTGGTCAACACCACCGGCGACGGGATCATGGCCACCTTCGACGGCCCCGGGCGGGGGATCCACTGCGCGATCGCCCTTGGGGACCAGCTTCGCGGCATCGACGTTCGGATTCGCGCCGGGCTGCACGTCGGCGAGGTCGAGCGACGCGACGACGACGTTGGCGGGATGGCCGTGCACATCCCTGGACGACCACGGAACGCGGCCGCTCAAGGGCGTCGAAGGCGACTGGCAGCTGTTGGCGGTGCACCGGCCCGGCAACCCTTCCAACCGCTGAACGCTTCAGTCGACAGCTCGCCTTCCAGGTAGCAGCCACCCCAAGACTCCGGTGGACGGGGGGCGGAGATGGGCGCTGGCCTCGACGACGTGCCGACCCCGCGGGGCCAAGCTCGGAGGCGAAGGACTCAGGTCTAGGAGAAGGAGGCCTCCGGTGACGAACCGAGAGGTCGCGGTTGTGGCGCTGGGGCGGCTCCTGGTCGTGGAACGGTACCGCGAGACCCACCAGCCGCCCTCGACCCACCACCACCACCCGCTGCGAGGTCCTGGCGAGGAACGGACCGGTGAGCACGCCAGCAGGTCGGCATCGCCAGCCTCACCGGCGTCGTCTTCGGCACCGTCAACGCCAACCGCCGGCACGACCAGCCGGCCGCGACCGCCCTGGCCAAGGCCGACCAGCTGACCTGCCCGCTGGTATGCCTGGCCGCGGCTGCGCCCGCGGTTCCGCGGCACCCTCGGCGCCGGGGCGGCACTCGGCCTGCGGTGGGGACGGTGGCACCTCCCGGTCATCGGCCACCTGGGTGTGCACCCGCACGGCGTGGACCTGGCCCCGTTCGCGGCCGCGTTCATCACCGCCGTCGCCGTCCTCGACCCCGGCATGCGGGCCGCCGCCGGATTGCAGCCAGCCGGAACACGGGATGGCGGTTGGCGGTGATGACATCCCGGCGGTGCAGGACGATCCTCGGGATCGTCCCCCGGTGCGCGACAGAGAGAGGTCGTGAGATCCACGGCGACCATGGGGCTGCCGACCGACAACAGGGTTGCGGGTCGGCCCGGTGATTCCTCCGCCGCCGACGAGGTGGAGGTCTGGCTTCGGGACTACGCCTCCGGTCACGACCCGCACCTGCGGGAGCGGATCATCCTCGCCTACCTGGGGCTGGCCGACCGGCTGGCACGGCGCTACCGCGGAAGCCGTGGGACCACCCTGGACGACCTGACCCAGACCGCCCGGACCGGGCTGATCGCGGCCGTCGACCGCTACCAGCCGGGTCGCCGCGGCGGGTTCGTTCCCTTCGCCGTGGCGTCCGTGGTCGGGGAGCTCAAGCGGTCCCTGCGGGACACCAGCTGGCGGGTCCACGTCCCCCGGCCGCTCAAGGAGCAGACGGTGCAGCTGTGCCGGGCCGCCGACGAGCTCCGGCAGGCCCTGGGCCGCTCGCCCACCACCGTGGAGCTCGCCGACCACCTGCACGTGACCGTGGGCGAGGTGCTGAGGGAGCTGGGGGTGGCCATGAGCCGACGGGAGATCTCACTCGACCAGCCGCTCGGCGACGATGCCGACGACTGTCTCGGCGACCACCTGGCCGCCCCCGGACCCAGGGAGGAGCCGGAGGACCTGCTCGCCCTGGCCGGGTCGATCGCCGAGCTGCCGGAGCTGGAGCGCACCGTCATCATGCTCCGGTTCTTCGAGGACCTCGACCAGTCCTCCATCGGCGCCAGGATCGGCTACTCCCAGATGCAGGTGTCGAGGCTGCTCCGCCGCGCCCTGGCCCGCATGCGCACCCAGCTCCTGGAGCCCTGAGGTACGTGAGCGGGCAGACCTAGCGATGGCCGTCCGTCGCCGCGTGGCCGCAACCACCGTCGCCGCCCTGGCCGCGCTCCTGGCGGCCGGGGCCGTGCTGGCCCTCCGGTCGCCCGACCAGCAGACCGACCCGGCGGCGTCGGTGGTCCCAATCTCCACCACGGCGCCCAGCGCGCCCCCCGTCCCGGCGGTGAGCTGGGTGACCGTCGAGAACCGGCGTCCGGGGACCTCGGGCTGGCGGATCACCCACATGGGCCCTGCCGACGCGATCCAGGGCTGGGCCGACCACGTGAGCGCGGCCGCCGGCGAGCGGGTGCGGCTGTCTGTCTCCACCACGGCCCGGCGGTTCCGGGTCCAGGCCTACCGGATGGGCTGGTACGGCGGCCGCGGCGCCCGCCTGGTGTGGCAGTCTTCTCCGCTGCCCGGCCACCGCCAGCCAGCCCCGGTCCGGACGCCACAGACCAACATGGTCGCCACCCGGTGGCCCCCGTCGCTGACCATCCCCGTCGACCAGACCTGGCCGCCCGGGGTCTACCTGCTCAAGCTGGTGGCGGCCACCGGCCAGCGGTACGTGCCACTGACCATCCGCGACGACCGCAGCCACGCCGCCCTGGTGGTGCAGGACGCCGTCACCACCTGGCAGGCCTACAACCGCTGGGGCGGACGTAGCCTGTACGTCGGCCCCGACGGGTCACTGGAGACCCGCTCGCGGGTGGTCTCCTTCGACCGGCCGTACGCGGCCGAGCAGGGCGCCGGTGACCTCCTCGGCAACGAGTTGCCCCTGGTCCGGCTGGTCGAGTCGCTCGGCCTGGACGTCACCTACTGGACCGACATCGACCTGCACCGCCATCCCGAGCGGCTGCTCGCCCACCGGGCCCTGGTCTCGCTCGGCCACGACGAGTACTGGTCGACCAGGATGCGCCGGGGCGCCGAGGCGGCCCGGGCCAACGGGGTCAACCTCGCCTTCCTGGGCGCCAACGCCGTCTACCGGCACATCCGGCTGCGGCCCTCCCCGGCCGGCCAGGACCGGGAGGAGGTCAACTACAAGCCCTGGTCGGTCGGCGACGACCCGGCCTGGAAGACCGACCCCTCCGAGGTCACCACCGACTGGCGCCGGCCGCCCCTGAACGACCCGGAGAGCCGGCTGCTCGGGGCCCAGTACGAGTGCAACCCGGTCCACGCCGCCGGGGTGGTCGTGCGGCCGTCGTCATGGCTGCTCGCCGGGACGGGGGTGCGGGCCGGCGGCCGGCTCCCGGGCCTGGTCGGCGACGAGTACGACCGGGTCCAGCCGGGCTCGCCGCGGCCGCCCCGGGTCGAGGTGCTGCTGCGATCCCCGGTCCGCTGCCGGGGGGCCAGCTTCGCCGACACCACCTACTACACCGCGGCCGCCGGGGCCGGGGTGTTCGACGCCGGCACCGGCTCCTGGGTCTGCCAGCTCGCCCGGGTCTGCGCCGAGGGCCGCCGCTCGGCGGTCACCGCCCGGGTGGTGCGCGCCGTCACCGTGCGGCTGCTGCGGGCCTTCGCCCGCGGGCCGGCCGGAGCTCGACACCGCCCCTAGTCGCCGGAGGGTTGCGGCGCGGGGAGGTCGTCCGCGGTGCCGGCGATACGGATCTGGCGGTCCCGGATGGACCTGATGCGGCGCCGAGCGCCCGCCGGCCGAGGATCAGCCCCTCCACCCGCAGGCCTGGCCCCAGGTCCGGCCGGTCGGGCGGCGTGTCGCTCATGGCTTTCCCGCCGGGCGGGGGACCTTGGCCAGGGGGAGCGGTCCCAGCCGCTGGCCGTGTAGGTGCTGGCCGGCGAACGTCAGGGCATACGGCAGCTCCCGGCCGGCGCTCCGCCAGGTGTGGCTGGCCCCCGGGACCAGGGTGAAGGCGGTCGGCTGGCCCCGAGCCCGGAGCATCCTGGCCAGCCGGGCGGCCTCCCGCCGCTGGCTGTCGTCGGGCCCGGTGAGCAGGTCGGTCGCCGTCCGGTGGTGGAAGATCATGGTCGGGATGTACCGGTCGGGGCTGTTGGCCGCCCACCGGGCCCGGCTGCCGCCCAGCAGGGCAAGGGCGGCCCGGCCCGGGTCGCCGTAGGGCATCTCGCTGAGGATCACCGAGTAGACGTCCTGGTCGCGCAGGCCGAGGTTGAGGGCGCCGTAGCCGCCGCTGGACATCCCCCCGACGGCCCGGCCGGCCCGGGCGGCGACGGTCCGGAAGTGGGCGTCCACGTAGCCGACCACGGTCCGGGTCAGGTAGGTCTCGGTCTGGGGGCCGCCGGCCTTGTTGAGCATCTCGGAGTCGGTCAGCCAGCCGCCGTTGGCGTTCGGGGCGACCACGATCATCGGCTGGATCAGGTGGTCGGCCAGCATGGTGTCCATGATCTGCTGGGTGGGGACGGCCCGGAACCAGTCGAGCGGGCTGCCCGGGTAGCCGTGCAGCAGGTAGACGACCGGGTAGCGGCGGCCGGCGTTGGCCGGGCTGTCGTAGGCGGGCGGGAGGTAGATGAGGGCCGGGCTGGGGGGGACGTCCAGGGTGGGCGCGCCGATGACGACCCGCACGACCTGGGAGCCGTTGCCGCCGGACGTGGTGGGGACCTGGCCGAACAGGGCGGGCAGGGTGGGGATGTAGCCCACGTAGGCGTTGAGGCCGGCCAGGCCGGTGAGCGTGGTCAGGGCGGCCAGCCAGGCGGCCAGCCCGGCCCGGGCCGGCCAGCGGCGCCGCCAGGGCGACCCGGCCCGGCGTCGGTGGCGCCGGACGGCCACGACCACGCTGGCCACCAGCAGGGCCGCCAGCCCGGCGGCGAGCCAGGGGCTCTCCAGCGGGCCGGCCCGGGTGGCCTCGCGGAGCAGGCTCGGGGGGATCCTGCTCATCGTCGAGGCTCGGCAGGCTGGGCTGGCCGGACGAGGCTTGGCCGCATGATCAGGGCGCCGGCGATCCCGATCGCGGCCGCGATCAGGTGCTCGACGGAGGCCAGGCTCGGTGTGGTGGCGAGGTCGACGGCCAGGCCGGTGCCGAGCCCGGCGGCCACCGATGTCGACCGGGTGAGGACGGCCAGGCTGGCCGCCACGGTGACCACCACCGCCGAGGTGCCGACGTCCAGGCCGCCCAGAGCCGCCTCGGCCCGCCCACCGGCCAGCCAGCACACGTCGACCACGACGGTGGGGACGACCTGGCCGACGGCGCCGAGCAGCAGCAGCCGCCGGCCGCCCACCATCGCCTCCAGCGGCCCCAGCAGCAGCCAGACGGCGGCCACCGTCCAGATCGCCTCCACCGGCCGGCGGACCAGCAGGGCGCTGCCGAGCAGCGGGGCCAGGCCGCCGCGGGGCAGGTCGGCGGCCCGCCAGGCGCAGCAGTCGGCGACCACCCGGTGACCGGCCCCCGGGTCGCGCCAGAGCGAGCTGACCACGAGGGTGACCAGCGCGTAGGCGACCGAGAGGGGCGCGACCGCGACCAGGCCCTGGCTGGCGACCCGCTGGCGGAACGGCCGCTGGTAGGCCAGCACCCGGCCGAGGATCATCCCGGTCTCCTCCGCATCGGTCCCTGGCCACGCAGCCGCCAGGGGAGGGAGAGCAGGCCCTCGGCGTGCAGGGTGGCCAGGGCCACCTGGGGGAGCGCCTCGGGTGCCTCCACGGCCAGGTAGCGCGGCTGCCAGTCCGGGTCGAACTTGCGGTTGAAGCGGTACAGGGTCTCGATCTGGAAGGCGCCCGAGAGGCGCTGGAGCAGCCACCGGGCCAGCCGCAGCCGCAGCGGCGCGTCCGAGGCGGCACCGGCGGACAGCACGGCCCGCAGGAACGAGAAGTTCAGCGACAGCCGCCGGAGGCCCAGCCTGGGCAGGCTGCGGGCCGCCTCGACAACCAGGAAGTCGTTCAGCCAGGACGGCGCGGCCCGGTCGCGGCGCATCACGTCCAGGCTGGCGCCGTCGACGCCCCAGGGGACGAAGTGCAGGAACCCGCGTAGCTTCCCCTGCCCGTCCCTGGCCGCGACGACCAGCGTGTCGGGGTCGCGGCGGTCGAACAGCCGGCCGAGCGCCATCGAGAAGCCGCGCTCGTCGGTGCCGCCCCGCCAGTGCCGTGACAGCTCGGCCAGCGCGGCCGCCTGGGCCGGGTCGAGGTCGCGGGCGCGGCACGCCGAGGCGCTGTAGCCGGCCCGGCAGGCCCGGTTCCAGCTCTGGCGGGCGATCCGCACGCCCCGACCCTCGAGGCTGAACCGGTCCAGGTCGAGCACGGCCTCGTCGCCGAGATAGACGCTGAACAGGCCGGCCGCCCGCCAGGCCCCGGCCGCGGCCTCCCCGCAGCCGAGCACGGCCGTGATGCGGCCCTGGGTGGCCGCCTGGTCGAGGAAGGCGGCGACGGCGGCCGGCCACTGGGCCGGCGGCCCCAGCGGGTCGCCGGCGGCCAGGGCGACCGATCCCACCGGGCCGTAGGTGATCAGGGCGTCGCCGGCCCGGACGGTGGCCCGGTCGTCGCGGAGGGCGAAGTAGGCCAGCGAGTCGTCCGATGCGGCCACGGCCGCGGCCAGGCCGGGGTCGGCGGATCGCCGGACCAGGGCCGGCGCCAGCGCGCGGGCGGCCACGATCAGCAGGCCGACGTAGAAGACGGCGGCCACCGAGGCGGGGAACAGGCGGCCGAAGCGGCCCTCCAGCGGCACGCCGGACCCGAGCCCGGTCGCCATCCGCCCGACCTGCGCCACCATGCCGCCAAGTCCCAGGTCGGCGCGGACGTCCCGGTCGTTGGCGATCAGCCCCAGGGTGCCGTAGGCGAGCGTGGCCGCGGCCACGGTCAGGGCCGGCCCGAGCACGCCGGGGCGCTCGCCGCGGTCGGCTCGACCCGGGAAGGAGTCGGCCTGGCCGCTGAGCAGCCCGGCCAGGAACGCCTCGATCAGGGCCTCCTCCACGTCCAGGCCCTTGACGACATGGAGGACGGCGCTGCCGGCCAGCAGCCCCACCATGGCCAGCCAGGCCGCCCGGTGCCGACGGCGCAGGCCGCCGGCCAGCAGCAGCAGCCCGACCCCGGCGGCGGCCACGGCCACCGTGGCCCCTCGTGACACCACCCCGGGAACCATCATGGCCAGCAGGTGCAGCCGGTCCCGCTCGGCCGGGAGCAGGGCCGAGACAAGGTTGATGACGCCGGCCACGACGGCCACGGCGGCGGCCAGACGCGGCGCCCGCGAGCGCACGGCGACCGGCGGCCCGGACCGGGCCATGTCCGGGACGGGATCCTCCTCCACGGGGTGCGGGACGAGGGCGGCGGGCATGGTGACGCGCCACCTCATGACGGGTCGGCCACGGCCGGGATGGTGCGGGCGGCCGGCCCCCCGGCGTGGCCCAGGAACGGCAGGCCGAAGGCGGTCTCGGCCGAGCGCAGCAGGGAGTAGTGAGTGTAGGGGGTGGGGTCGCGGCCCTTCGGGATCCGTGGTCCGGCCACGATGGTGGCGACCCGGCCGCCGGCTCCCAGCCCGTCGCAGCAGGACCGCATGTCGTGGCGGTTGCTCTCGTCGAAGGTGACGACCAGGCGGGTGTCCTGCCGCCAGACCGGGCTGGCGCGCAGGTCGCCGACCAGCCGGCGCAGCCAGGCGTCGGCGACCCGCTTCGAACCGGAGTGCATCTCATGGCGGAGGTCGGGCATGAGGAAGACGACAGTGGGCAGGCGGCCCGCGGCCAGGTCGGCGTGGAACCGCTGGAACGGCAGCACCCGGTCGCAGCGCGACGGGTGGTCCCGGACCCGGGCGGCGTGCATGAACGGGTCGACGGCCTCGGTGTAGGCCCCGGAGCGGGCCACCGCCGAGCACGGCCGGGGAAGGCCCTGCAGGTAGGCGGCCCAGGAGATGCGGCGCGCCTCCAGCTGGTCGATCAGGGTGGGACCGGAGACGGTGCAGTGGACGCAGTCGGACCGGATCCGGCCGGTGCGGCCGCTGAGCAGGGCCACGTAGTTGGGCAGCGAGGGGTGGGTGATGGCGTGGTAGTCGGTGAGCAGGGTGCCGTGGGCGGCCAGGTGGTTGAGGAACGGCGCGGCCTTCGAGCCGATGACCTGCTCGAAGGCGTGGTTCTCCTCGACCACCACGATGAGGTGGCTGGGCTGGTCGGTGTGCGCGGGGCGCGCCTGGGCCGGCGGCGAGGTGACGCCGGCCAGGGTCGACGCCCAGCTGATCAGCACGGCCACCACCACGGTGATGGCCGCGGTTGTCCGCCACCTGCCGACGCCTGCCATCGGTGACCCCAGCTCGACTCCGTGTCGTTCCCACCCGACCTTCGCCCACGATCCGGCGGCTGTCGTCCCGGCCGGCGGGCATCTTCGGGTACCGGCTAGCTGCAACCTCGGCCGAACATCCGACGCTGCCGCCAGGGGATCTAGGGGCATCGTCCGATGCCCCGCCCGGCCTGGGGTCGTAGCGTGCCGGGGACCGGTTCCCGTCCGAGGAGGTCGAGCGCATACTCTTCGCCATGGCCGGGACCGTCGCGAGCTCGCGGTTCGTCGGTCGCACAGCAGAGCTGGGCCGTCTGGAGGCGGCGTTCGCCCACGCCGGCGGCGGCGATCCGCTGACCCTGTGCGTCGGCGGCGAGGCCGGCGTCGGCAAGACCCGGCTGGTCGCCCGGTTCGCCGGTCGGGTCCGCGAGGGCGGCGGGCAGGTGCTGCTCGGCGGCTGCGTCGAGCTGGGCGAGACGGCGCTGCCGTACGCGCCCCTGGCCCAGGCGCTCCGCGGCCTGGGCCGCGGGCTCGAGCCGGAGGCCCTGGACGAGCTGGTCGGGCCCGGCCGGCCGCTGCTGGCCCGGCTGCTGCCCGAGCTCGGGCAGGAGGAGGGCTCGACCGGCCTGGCCGGCGGCTCCTGGGGGCAGGCCCAGCTGTTCGAGGCGCTGCTCGCCCTGCTGGAGCGCCTGGCCGACCGGTCCCCGACCGTGCTGGTGGTGGAGGACCTGCACTGGGCCGACCGCTCGACCCTGGACCTGCTCGCCTTCCTCGTCCGCAACCTCCAGGCCGGACTGCTCGTGGTGCTGACCTACCGCACCGACGAGCTGCACCGCCGCCATCCCCTGCGGCCGTTCCTGGCCGAGCTGGACCGCAGCGGCCGGGCGGAGCGGCTCGAGGTCGGCCGCTTCGACCGGCCCGAGGTCGCCGACCTGCTGGCCGGCATCATCGGGACGAGACCGGACGACGGACTCGTCGGCCAGATCTACCGCCGCTCGGAGGGCAACGCGTTCTTCGCCGAGGAGCTGCTCGCCGCCACCCACCCGGGAGCCGACAACGGGCGCAGCCTGCCCCCGAGCCTCGAGAACGTCCTGCTGAGCCGCGTCCAGGTCCTGCCCGAGGACGCGCAGGCGACGCTGCGGCTGGTGGCCGCGGCCGGCGGCCGGGTCGGGCACGGGCTGCTGGCCGCGGTCAGCGAGCTGCCCGAGGCCGACCTGCTGGCCGCGCTGCGGGCAGCCGTGGCCCACCAGGTGCTGGTTCCCGATCCGGCCACCGAGACCTACGCGTTCCGGCACGCCCTGACCCAGGAGGCGCTGTACGCCGAGCTGCTGCCCGGGGAGCGGGCCCGGCTGCACGCCGCCTTCGCCCGCGTGCTCGCCGAGCGTTCCCAGCTCGCCGAGCCCGACCGGGCGGCCGCGCCGGCTCGGCTCGCCTACCACTGGGTCAGGGCCCACGAGCCGGCGCGTGCGCTGCCCGCCGCCGTGGAGGCGGGACTGCAGTCGGAGGCGGCCTACGGGTTCGCCGACGCCCAGCGGCACCTCGAGCTGGCCCTCGAGCTGTGGGACCAGGTGGCCGACGCCGACGAGCGGCTCGGCCTCGACCGGGCCGCGGTGCTGCAGCACGCGGCCGACTCGGCGTACCTGGCCGGTGACCCGAACCGGGCCATCACCCTGACCCGGGCGGCGCTGGCCAGCGTGGACGCGGCCGCCGACCCGGTGCGGGCCGGGCTGCTGCATGTGCGGCTCGGCGGCTACCTGCGGGCGACCGGCGGCGAGGGCGCGTTCGCCGAGTACGAGGCGGCCGTGCGCCTGGTGCCGGCCAGCCCGCCGCTGGCCGAGCGGGCCCAGGTCCTGGCCGCCTTCGGCGAGGCGCTGATCACCCAGGCCCGCTTCCGCGAGTCGCGGAGGCTGTGCGAGGAGGCGATCGCCATCGCCGGCCAGATCGGCGCCCTGGTCGAGGAGGGGGACGCCCGCCGGGCCCTGGGGGTGGACCTGGCGTTCCTCGGCGACCTCGAGGCGGGTGTCGGGGAGCTCGCCGAGGCCCGCCGGATCGTCGAGGCGGTCGGCACGGTTGACCAGGTGGCGCGCACCTTCGCCACCTGGTCGGGCCTGCTGGAGACGTTCGGGAGGCTGGAGGCGGCGGCCGGGCTCGCCCTGGAGGGCGCCGAGCTGGCGGCCAGCCAGGGGCTGGGGCGCTGGCACGGCCCGTTCCTGACCGCCACGGCCGCCCGGGCGCTGTTCGGGCTCGGTCGCTGGGACGACGCCGAGGTGCTGCTGGGCCGCGCGGCCGACCGGGTGGCCCCCGAGCTCGCCGCCACCTGGGTCTACATCCACACCGCCCGCGGCCAGCTCGACCTGGCCCGTGGTCGGGCCGCGGCGGCCGCCGAGCACCTGGCGGTGGCCCGCGACGCCTACGCCCAGACCGTCACCCAGCCCTGGTTCGCCACGCCACTGTTCGTGGCCACGGCGGAGCTGGCCGTGCTGGAAGGCCGCCTCCCCGACGCCGACGCCGCCGTGGCCGAGGGGCTGCGGGTCGCCGGCGCCGACCCCGGTAACGCCGCTCCGCTGTACGCCCTGGGGTTGCGGGCGGCCGCCGACCGGGCCGAGCTGGCCCGGGCCCGCCGCGACGACGAGGAGGTCCTCGAGGCCCGCCGGGCCGGTGACACGCTGGCCGGCGAGCTCCGGGCCCGGCTGTCGCCCGAGGGAGCCGACGGCGCGCTGCCCACGCCCCGCACCGAGGCCCAGGCCGTGCTCTGCCAGGCCGAGCTGGCCCGGCTCGACGGGCGCACCGACCCCGACCTGTGGGAGGCGTCCGCCAAGGCCTGGGAGCGGCTGGGCGAGCCCTACCCGACCGCGTACGCCCGCTGGCGCCAGGCCGAGGCGCTGCTGCTCGGCGGCGTCGGCCGCGAGCAGGTCGAGCCGGCGCGGCGGGCCGCGCCCCACACGACGGTCGGGCTCGGCGCGGCCCCACTGCGCGCCGAGATCGAGGCCCTGGCCCGCCGCGGCCGGCTCGACCTGGGGTCCGAGGCCACGGCCGTGGCCGCGGCGAAGCCGTCATCGCCGCTCGACCCGCTCGGGCTCACCGCCCGCGAGCAGGAGGTGCTGGCCCTGGTGGCGATCGGGCGGACCAACGCCCAGATCGCCGAGACCCTGTTCATCAGCCCCAAGACGGCCACCGTGCACGTCTCCAACATCCTCACCAAGCTGGGCGTCCGCAACCGGGTCGAGGCGGCCACCATCGCCCACCGGCTCCGGATCGTGCAGCCGGAGCCCTGACCGCCGGGTCGTGCGCTACGGGGTGTCGATCTTGTTGCCGTTCGCGGCGAGGACGAACCACCTGGCGCCGAACTGGTCCAGCCCCTGGCCCGCGGTGTCGCCGGCCTCGCCGTCGCCGGCGTAGTAGTAGAGGGGGTGGCCGTGGTACGTCACCTGGGTGCCGTCGCCGTCGCTCCGGGTGCTGGTGCCGAGCAGGGCGCCGACAACGCCGGTCCCGGGCCGTGGGGTGCCGCTGCTGAGGTACGGCGGCCACGCGCTGGTGCAGGTGCCCTGGCAGTTCGACTTGCCTGCCTTGTCGGCCTCGAACAGGTAGAGGGTGCGTCCCTGGCCGTCGACCAGGATCTGTCCCAGGCTCGAGCCGCGGAGGCCGACAACCGCGCCCATCGCCGGGCCGCTCGACGCGGTCGACCCGCCGCCGTACAGGCCGCCGCCCGAGGAGCCACCACCGCAGGCGGCGGCGACAAGGGCGAGCGCCGCCAGGCCGGCGACGGCCCACCCGAGCCGGACGGCTCGCCGGCGGCGCCGGCGCCGCCGGCCGAAGACGCTCACGGTCGGCTTCTCGTGTGCCAGGGTGGGTTCGCTGGTTGGGTCCACCTCGTGCTCCCCTCGGACGTGCGCTGGGACCTTCCACATGCACGCTACGGCGAGGCGGCGGCCCGCGGATCGGACGATGCACTGATTCCGCGCCGCCGCGGACCCCCAAACCCTGGCCGCGACCCTCCTAGGAGGGGCTTAGGTCAGCGTGGCCGAGAGATACGGCTCCTCGGTGCCTCGATCTAGGAGCATTGCCCGATGCCCCGGCCGGGGCCGCTTCCCATGCTTGATGCTCGCCCACCACGTCAAGGAGGAACCATGGCCGACTTCCCGCCCATCACCCACGTCGCCCTCACCGTCCGCGACCTGTCCGTCAGCGTCCCCTGGTACGAGGCCCTGTTCGACGCCGAACCGGTGCTGGACGAGGACACCGACCCCGACTTCCGCCACACCGTGTACCTGCTCGGCAACAACACGCTGTTCGGCCTGCACCAGCACGCCAGGCCCGCGCCCGACGAGCGCTTCAGCGAGTTCCGGGTCGGCCTGGACCACGTCGCCTTCGGCTGCGCCGACCGGGAGGCGCTGGCCAAGTGGGCGAGCCGGCTGGACGAGTTGGGCGTCGAGCACGGCAAGATCAAGGAGGCCAGCTACGGGTCGGGCCTGAGCTTCCGTGACCCGGACGGCATCGCGCTGGAGTTCTTCGCCCCGCCCGCCTGACCCACCTTCCGCGCCGGCGGCCTGGTTGCCCGCCCGCGTGCAACCCCGTCTGGATGACTCCCCGGCTCGTCCCGCGGCCGGCGCTCAGCCGCCGGTGCCCAGGGTGCTGAGGAGCCAGGGGCGCAGGACCGGCAGGACCTGGGCGGCCTGCATGGCCTGGGTGTGGTCCAGCCCCTCCAGCACCCGCACCTCCCAGCCGAGGGCCTCGAGCTCGGCCCGCCGGCCGATGACCGGGTCGGCCATGCTGACGCGCACCCCGCCCCAGCGCTCGTCGTAGTCGATCTCGTCGGCCGAGCCGACAATGCACAGCCGAGGACAGCCGAGCCGCGCCTGGGCGGCGCGGTCGTCGAAGCCCTGCAGCGCCTGGTAGAGGGTGACGAACTGGCGGGTCTGGGCCTCGCTCAAGGTCACCTGCACCTGCGACCAGTCCGGCTCGCCCGCCGGCTCGTCCGATGGCTCGGTGGCCGGTGGCGAGGCCGCGTTGGCCACCGCCATCTCGTGGGTCGCCATGGTGACCTGCAGCATCTGAGCGTACGGCCCGTCCAGCGGGGGGTAGCCGCCCATCACCAGCGCGGTCAGCCGGTCGGTGCGGATGGCCAGCTGCAGCCCGGCGAGGGCCAGCCAGGAGTAGCCGTAGTAGGCGAACCGGTCGGCGCCGGCGGCGTCGGCCACGGCCAGCAGGTCACCGACGACGTTGGCCGGGGTCAGGGTGTCGGGTTTGGGCACCTGGAACAGGTGGCCCTCGTAGTCGAAGGCGACCACGCGGAATGCGTCGCTGAGGCCGTCGATGAGCGAGCGGCCGAGGGCCGGGTCGGCGCCCCACCTGCGCATCTCCTCGGCCTGGGGTCCGGTGACCGGCTGGGGGTTGACCGGCAGCAGCACCGTGGGTCCACGACCGTGGACCTCCACGGCGATGGTGCTGGCGTCGTGCAGTCGTGCCTCGGGCATGGCGTCGTCTCCTGGCTGAACAGTAGGGTTCAAGCTTCGTCCGCTCGGGAGCATGCATGGTCCTTCGGCCAGCCATCATCACCGACGTCCCAGCCATCGTCCGCATCTGGCGCGAGGGATGGCCCGATGGCCATGAGGGCCATGTCCCGGACGCGCTGGCCGCCGAGCGGACATCGGCATCGTTCGACCAACGGGCGATGGAGCGGATCGACCATACCTGGGTCGCCGACAGCGGCGGGCGCGGCGCTCTCATCCGAGTGCACCACGCCGCCGCTGGCCGGTCGGGGCGTGTCAGTCGTCCCGGTCTGCCTGGCCCGGTGGGGCCTGCAGCTCCTCCAGGGCGGCGGTGGCGGCGGCGCGGGCGGCCTCGGCGGCGCCGGCGGCGTCCTGGGCCAGCTGGAGCCGGTCGGTCTGGGCCTCGGCGTCCCGCTCGGCCGCCTCGGCCCGCTGGCGGGCCTGCTCGGCGGCGGTGGCCGCGGCCGCGGCCCGCTCGGCGAGGTCCTGGGCGGCGGCGTCGAGCTCGTCCGCCCGTTGGCGGGCCACCCGGGCGGCGCGCCGCTGGTCGGCGGCCATGGCCTCGGCCTGCTCGAGGGCCGCGCGGGCCTGCTCGGCCGCCTCCCCGGTGC
>JBJMHP010000282.1:0-5269 GCA_045807325.1 Actinomycetes bacterium
GCTCTCCAGCAGTGGCACCAGTTGGGGCTTCGGCAGCTGAGACGGCCTACGCCCGAACAGCTACCGAGCGCTGGGGACAAGGAATGACCCAATGTGGCCCTGGGCGACCCTAACCGTTCACCGGAGCCTGATGGTGTGCGAGCACCGAGCCGTTCACCTGGGTCGCCTGGTGGGCGTGGTTGGGTTCGAACCAACGGCTTCTGCCGTGACGCTCCTGTGTTGGTCGGTGCGTATCCCGCTGTTCGTGAGAGCTACCCAGGGTCCTCTGCGAGCGCGCGGCGCTCGGCGGCGACGGTCAAGATCCGGTAGGCGGGGGCGAGCAGTTCGGCAAGGTCCCGGCCCGCCACGTCCACCGCCGGTGGGTCGAGCTGGCGCAGCAGCGCGTCGGGGACTTCGGCTGCCCGCGGGCGGACCCGGAGCGCGCCAAGGTCGCCCGCCGACCAGAAGCGGTCCACGCATTCGGTCAGTGGCGGCGCCTCGAGCGGCGGGACCAGCCCGCCGTCGTCGCCCGGGTCCGGCCCGCCGGCCTCGGACGTCCCGGGTGCCTCGGCCGGGCTGGTATCGCCGCCCCGCAGCGCGCGCAGGCGGCCGAGCAGCTCGCCCCTGGTCCGGCCCCGCCAGGCGAAGATCAGGAACGGGTCGTCGTCGAACGCCTCGGCGAGCAGGTAGTAGACGGCGGCGACGTGCTTGCACGGGTTGGACCAGTCCGGGCAGGAGCACGAGCTGGCCAGGTTCCGGGGCGAGGCCGGGAACAGCGACACCCCGGCGGCGGCGAACGCCTCCTCGATGTCGTGGGGCATCTCGCCCGCGAGCAGCCAGGCTGCGAATGCCGCCCGGCCGGCCATGGCCTGCTCGACCCGCTCCCAGTCGGAGGGGCCCAGTACCGGCGTCTCCAGCCGCACCCGGTAGGGCCGAACCCGCGAGCCCTGCACCCGGGCGCTCACCAGCCCGGCCGCCACCTGGAGGTCGAGCACCTGCCCGGCCCGCGCGTAGCGGCGCCCACGATCCAGGCGGCCACCCAACCGGAACGACTCCAACAAGTCGATGAACCGCCTGGACCACCAGGTCTCCCCGATCGCGCCGCGCCGGCTGCGAGCCTTCAGCCCGCCCTCGACCGGGCGGGGGCGCGACGGCGGCGGGTACCAGCCGCTCACTCGACCACCGCCTCGGCGCGCAGCGCGACCAGCTCCCGCAGCTCGCCGGTCGACAGCTCGGTGAGCCACGCCTCCCCGGTGCCGACGATGCGGGCGGCCAGCCCCCGTTTCTCCTCCATCATCCGGTCGATGCGCTCCTCCAGCGTGCCCACGCAGACCAGCTTGCGGACCTGCACGTCGCGGCGCTGGCCGATCCGGAACGCCCGGTCGGTGGCCTGGTCCTCAACCGCCGGGTTCCACCAGCGGTCGAAGTGGACGACGTGGTTGGCGGCGGTCAGGTTCAGCCCGGTCCCGCCCGCCTTGAGCGACAGCAGGAACAGCGCCGGCCCGCCGTCACTCTGGAACCGCGCGACCAGCTGGTCGCGGGCCTTCTTCGGGGTGCCGCCGTGCAGGTACAGGACCTCCCGGTCCAAGCGGGTGGCCAGATGGCGCTGCAGCTGCTGCCCGAACTCGGCGAACTGGGTGAACACCAGCGCCTTGTCGCCGGCCGTGAGCGCCTCCTCAAGCAGCTCCTCCAGCCGCTCCAGCTTGCCCGAGCGTCCGCCCAGGCCGGAGGCGTCGGCCAGCAGCTGGGCCGGGTGGTTGCAGACCTGCTTGAGCTTCAGCATCGTCGCCAGCACCAGGCCCCTGCGCTCGATGCCCTCGCTCTGCTCGACTCTGGCCAGCATATCGTCCACGACCGCCTGGTAGAGCGTGGCCTGCTCGCGGGTCAGGTTGCAGTACACCTTCATCTCCAGCTTGGCTGGCAGGTCGGCGATGACTGAGCGGTCGGTCTTCACCCGGCGCAGCACGAACGGGCCGGTGAGACGCTTGAGCAGCGTGGCTGCGTCCTCGTCGTGGAAGCGCTCGACCGGGACCGCGAACCGGGCGCGGAACGCCCGCGCGGAGCCGAGCAGCCCAGGGTTGAGGAACTCCATGATCGACCACAGCTCGGCCAGCCGGTTCTCCACCGGGGTGCCCGTCAGCGCCACCCTCCGGGGCGCGCGCAGAGACCGGACCGCTTGTGACTGTCTGGCCGCGCTGTTCTTCACGTTCTGCGCCTCGTCGAGCACGATCCGCGCCCAGGGGACCTCGGCCAGCGCGTCGCGGTCGCGGGCGGCCAGGGCGTAGGTCGTGACGACCAGGTCGGCCTGCTCGGCGGTCTCGCTGAAGGCCGGCCCGGTCAGGCGCTCGGCCCCGTGGTGGACGTGGACCGCCAGCCCGGGCGTGAACCGCTCGGCCTCCCGCTGCCAGTTGCCGACCACCGACATGGGACACACGAGCAGGGTCGGGCCGGGCGACGCCCCGCCCGTACGCTCGGCCGCCAGCACCGCAAGGGTGGTCGGGCTCTTGCCCAGGCCCATGTCATCGGCCAGGCAGGCGCCAAGCCCGAGGTGGCCGAGGAAGCTGAGCCAGGCAAGGCCGCGCTCCTGGTAGGGGCGCAGGCGGCCGTGGAAGCCGGGCGGGGTCGCCATCGACTCCAGACGGCGGTCGGCGGCGGCCAGCAGGTCGCGGACCCAACCCTGGGCGTCGACCGCCACCACGGGGAGACCCGCCTCGGTGGCCTGGAGCCCGAGCGCGGTCCGCAGCAGCTCGGCGGCACTCATCTCGCCGGTGCCATCCGGGTGGGCTGAGGTCTGCCGCTCAAGAAACCCGAGCGCGCGGTCCAGCTCCTCCGGATCCAGCTCCACCCATCGGCCGCGGACCCGCACCAGCGGCAGCTTGAGCCGGGCGAGCTCGCGCAGCTCCTCGGCCGGGAGGGGGTCGTCGCCCAAGGCGAGCTGCCACCGGTAGTCGACCAGGCTCTCGAGCCCCATCCCGCCGGGGGCAGCCGTGGCCGAGTCCGCCTCCTGCGCGGGTCGGGCGGTCAGCTTGAGCCCGAGGCGGGCCGAACGCGACCGCCACCACGACGGGGTCAGCACGCCGAAGCCGGCCTGGGCGAGCAGCGAGGCGGCCTCCCGCAGGAAGCGGTACGCGCCCTCGGTGTCGAGGTCGAGCGCGACCGGCCGGCGCTCGGCGAGCGCCCGCTCCAGCTCCGGGTACAGCCGGGTCGCCCGGCCCAGGTCGGCCAGCAGGCGCTCCTGCGGATGCTCGACCCGGCCGCTGGTTAGGGCGAGACCGCTACCCGCGCGCCACACCTCGGCCGCCGGGACCAGCAGGCTGGGGTCATCGGCGCCTTGGAGCAGCAGCTCCAGCCGCCAGACCACATCGGATGGCACTCGGTCCGGGTGGCGGCCGTCGCCGGGTGGGAGCAGCCGGAAGCAGGTGCGTACGCCCTCGGCGGCGGGCAGCCCGGAGCGTCGCCACTCCTCGAGCGCCCGCGCCAGCTTGGCCAGCTCGGCTGGGTCGGCGTCGACCACCGGGGTGGCCGCGGTGAGCGCGCCCAGCCAGGCCGTCGTGGCCGGAAGCCGGGCCGGGCGCCGTCCCAGCTTGCTCGGGAGGAGGGAGCGACCCGCCAACGCCTCCCGGACGACCGCATCGGTCAGCGCCTCGAGCGCCGCCCCGAGTACCACCTGCGGGGGGCAGCCCTCCAACTCGGGGCCGTCGGCCGCCGACCCGCTAGCGGCCCGCTCGGCCCGGCAGCTCGGCGGCATCGCGCAGGCCAACAGGGCCAGCTGCCCGGCGTCGCGGGGTGCGGGCAGCGGCCGCCAGCGGGCGGCCGGGTAGCCGCCCTCCTCGACCAGCGCGGGCAGGACTCGTCCGGCCGCGGCCAGTTCGCAGGCCAGCTTGGCGACCTCAGCCAGGTACCGCAGGGAGGCACCCGCCCTGAGCGCCTCGGGTGGGACCAGCAGCAGGTCGACGGCCGCACCTGGGGCAATGGCGAGGGCGGGGACCTGCCAGGGGGCGAGCCCGGCCGGGGACTCGGGTGCCAGCGCCTGCCCGCGCACCAGCTCAGGGGACGCGAGCGGCCCGCGCCGGCCGCTCGGGAGCAGCAGCGTGAGCTCGGCGTCGACGGCCGCGCCTTCGGGCAAGTCGTCGCCGAGCAGCTCGCGCAGCCCCGGCGTCGGGCAGGCGAACGGGTGCAGGCGGGGCTGCGGCACCCTGGCGGGGCGGCCCCGCCTTGGTGGGACGGTGGCCGGCAGCGCCGGGTCCTCCGCCCACAGGCACAGCCGGCCGGAGGCCGACCAGAGCGCGTGAACAGCAAGCACCGGACCGCGGATCAGGCCCGCAGGGCAGGCTTGAGGGCGTGCATGGCCAGCCACGCCCGGGCCCGCCCGCGCCGGCGGTCGCCGGAGAAGACGTGCCAGCGGGTCAGCTCATCGGGATCGCGATCCAGAACGTCCTTGAAGCGGCGAAAGGCGCCGCGCCCGTCCAGCGCGACCTCCAGACGGTCGCCCAGCACCGAGTCGGTCACAGTGGTGGCGAAGTCAACCATGTCCCGGTAGGCGGCCCCCGAGCCGACGCCGTTGATCCACAGCCAGCGGTCGGGATCCTCGACGTTAGCTGGCTCGTCCTCGCCAAGCCCGAGACCTTCGCCGCCGTCGAGACCCTCCGCCTCGGCCGACCAGATCTCCCCGGTCTCAACATCCAGCCGGCCGCCGCCGTCGACCGGGCTGCTCTCCAGGCAGCTCGACAGCTCATCCAGGTCGACCGGGACCGGCCGGCGCATGAGCACCGCTCCCCCGAGGGCCGCCGCCAGCTCCTCGGCCAGCTTCTCGTCGCCCTCGGCCATACGCTCGCGCAGGGCATCCAGGCAGGCGCCGGCCAGCTCCCGTGCGCCCCCCGTCTGCTGCCGCAGCGCCACCAGCAACCCGTCGCCGGCCAGCTGCAGCACCGACTCGAGCGGCCGCTCGCGGAGCGCTGCAAGCACGGCCTGGCCGTCACCCCAATAGACCGCGCCACGCAGTTCCTGCACCGCCGCCTTGTCCCAGCCGTTCGCCTGCCCCACTGTCCACCACCGCGTCGCTCCCACCTTGCAGGTGGAGGCTACCGCGAAAGCGGTGACATCTCCGGCGCTGGCGGTGCCGGCCGGACGCCATGGCTGAAGCTGGAGACGGCGACCGCGTCGTCGTGGTCGCGAGACACCGCCCGGCCCAGCTGATCGAGTCGGCGACGCTCCTGGTCCAACAGGGCTCGCGCCCGCGCCTTGTCCACCCGAGCTCCTCATCAGCGACTTGGCCAGCGGATTGCCTGCT
>JBJMHP010000283.1:0-14465 GCA_045807325.1 Actinomycetes bacterium
ACGGGACCGTCAAGATGATCGGGGCGCTGGAGGTGCTCGGCGCGGTCGGCCTGATCCTTCCCGCCGCGCTGGACATCGCCCCGATCCTGGTCCCCCTCGCCGCCACCGGCCTCGGGGTGATCATGCTCGGCGCCATCGTGACCCACGCTCGGCGGCGTGAGCCACAGGCCATCGTGATCAACCTCGTGCTGCTCGCCCTGGCCGCCTTCGTGGCCTGGGGCCGGTTCGGCCCGTACGCCTTCTGACCCACCCGGCGGTCGCCGTTCGGCGTGACCGCCCCACCCTGGACGACTGAGCCCACGCGTCGCGGCGGCTCAGGCGGCGTCGGTGCCAGCCGCGGACTCCCCGAGCCGTCGTCCGCGGACGAACAGAGCGGGGTCGCGCTCGAGCACCGGACCCGTGGTCAGCCAGCGAAGGAAGCCTTCGGGGTCGCGGCGCTCGAGCTCGTCGAGGGCGTCCTGCCGCCGCCGGACGATCGCCGTCCGCACCGCGGGGTCCAGCCGCCCGGCCAGCGCGGTCGTGCCCTCGAGCCATTCGCGGCCCAGCTCCTCGGTGCTCAGCGCGGTCACCGGCGGCAGATCGGCCGGGGCAGCGGCCGGGTGCCGCCGGTGCGCCGCCGGGCGCAGCGGCGTCACCGGGGCCGCGACGTTGCCGTGGCCGGTCGGTGCGGCTGCGGCTCTCGCCGCGCCGTCCTTGGGCGAGCGCGCGATCCACAGGGCGATCGCCAGGATGGCGGCCACGCCGGCGAGAGCGGCGGCGACGACCCCGCCGGCCAGCACGGACGTGCCCGACAGCACGAGCAGGACGCCGACGGTCCACGCCGCGGCGAGAATGGCGGCCTCGGCGTTCGACCGCCGGGTCGACGAGGTCGACTCGCGGGCGGTCCCCCATCCCAGGCAGGCGGCCAGCGCGCCGGCGACGGCCACGGCGACCAGACCCGGGCCGCGCAGCGCCAGGCCGCCGACGACGGCGACCAGTCCCGCGCCGGTCAGGGCGACGACGACGAGCGGACCCTGGACGGGACGGCGGTGGAACACGGGGCATCTCCTCGGACACGTTCGACGCTTGCCGACCGGTGGTGCGCGCTGGCCGGCCAGGCGCGCTGCCGGCGTCCCCCGTCCACCTGTCGGAGGGCCACTACCCCGTTCACGCTCCGCTTGCACACCGTCGACCGAGTTCTCGTCCGGAGGGGTGACGCAGGACGCCGCGGCCGGGTCTTCCCGTGGCCGCATCAGCGGAGCACGCTGGGATCAGCGGGGGAAATGTGCGAACTGCCCGTGGAGGTGCACCGTGCCGACGTCGACGACCAACGCTCCCAGCGGTCCGGAGGAGGGTTCTCCGGAACCGGAGTTGCACCCGCCCGGCGAGGGCGACCCGCCGGCGCGGGCGGTCCTCGTGGGTGTCGACGGCACCGATTGCGCGCTCGCGGCGGTCCGGTGGGCGACCGAGGAGGCCGGCCGACGGGACGCACCGCTGCGGATCGTGCACGCCGCGCCGTACGTCAGCCGGCGCAACGAGCCCGGCACCCCGTCGCCGGAGCTCCACCGGGCGCGGCAGATCACCGGGCAGGCCTACACCGTCGCGCGGCACACGTCGGCCTCCGTGCACGCCGAGACCGAGGTCGTGCCCGACGAGCCGGCACGGGTGCTCATCGCCGAGGCACCCGAGGCCGACCTCCTGGTGCTCGGCATCGCGACGACGGGGGCGATCGACGAGCTCGTCGCGGCCCCGGTGGCCCAGCGCGTCGCCGCCCGCTCGGGCACGCCGGTGGTCGTCGTACCCCGGTCCCGGACACCCGTGCCGGAGGGCCGGCCGGTCGCGGCCGTCCTCGGCCTCGGCGAAGCCGGCGACGACGAGCCGGTGGTCGAGTTCGCCGCCGAGGCCGCCCGCCGCACCGGGGCGCCCCTGATGGTCGTCCGGACGCACCTCCGGCACGCCGGCACCGCGGACGTCGACTGGGCGGACCGCTACGCCGACCTGGACGTCACCGTCACGGACGTGCCCGGGAACGCACCCCGGGACCTGCTCAAGGCGGTCCACCCGACGCCGCTGATGGTGCTCAGCGCGGGGCACGGCAGCCTGCTGCACCGCTCGCTGGACGGAACGCACCGGTACCTGCTGCGGCACAGCACCTCGCCGATCGCGCTCATCCCGCCGGTGAACCGGGCCGACGCCGAGTCGCACGAGGAGGCGGTCGCCGCCGGCTGACGCTGCCGACCAGGGAGGATGCCGGCCCATGGGGTCCTCTCTGGTCCACGTCGGCCCTCGTCTGGCCGCCGTCCTCGTGGTGCTGGCCGCACTGGCCGTGGTCGGCGCCCGCCTGTCCGGACTGCGGCAGCAGCGCGCGGTCGGCGTCGCCGTCGCCCGGGCGACGGTGCAGCTGGCCGTGGTCTCGGCGGTGCTCGTGCCGGTGGTGAGCTCGCTGGCACTGTCCACGGCGTTCGTCGTCCTCATGGTCGCCGTGGCGGCCCTGACCGCCGCCGGGCGGATCAGCGGCCGCTCCGTGCGCGAGCCGGCGGTGCGGCGGCGGCTGCCGGCGGTCGTGCTCCCCGTCGCCTGCGGCGCGCTCCCCGTGGCGGCCCTGGTCGTCGCCAGTGGCGCGGTGCCGCTGCGCGGCGTCGCGGTGATCCCCGTGGCGGGGATCCTCATCGGGGGGGCGATGACGGCCGCCTCCCTCGCCGGACGCCGCATGCGCGAGGAGCTCACCGCCCGCCGCGGAGAGGTGGAGGCCGCGCTGTCGCTCGGCCTGCCCTCGCGGGACGCCGTCCTGCTGATCGCGCGCGACTCGTCGGCCACCGCCCTGGTGCCGCCGCTGGACCAGACCCGCACCGTCGGGCTCGTGACCCTGCCCGGAGCCTTCGTCGGCGTGCTGCTCGGAGGTGGCAGTCCGCTGCAGGCCGGAGCCGCGCAGCTGCTGGTCCTCGTCGGACTGCTGGCCACCGACGTCCTCGCCGTCTGGATCGTCGGCGAGCTCGTCGCTCGCGGGCGGCTGGTCGACGTGCCGCGCTGAACGGTCCAGCCAACTCACAGGCACCCCTCAGCGACCCGTCAGCGGCGGCCCGCACAGTGGATCCGACGGCGCGGCCGGACGGCCGCCCAGGAGGAGCCCAGCAGTGACCGAGCAGCACCACCCCGAGCCGAACACCCCGCACACCCCGCAGGTGCCGGCGACCCCGCAGGTGCCGGCGACCCCGCCGCCGCCTCCTGTCGGCGACGACCGTGCGGCGACCGCCCCGCAGTCCACCGGCTGGCCGTCGGCGCCCTGGTCGGGGACGCCCTCCTACGGAATGCCGCAGCACGGTGCGCCGTACGCCGGCGCCCCCGGCTACGGCGCCGCGCATTCCTTCCCCACGGCTCCCCAGCACACCCAGGCAGCCCCCGCGCCGCGGCGCACCGGCCGCTGGCGGCTCGGCGTGGCGGGTCTCGTCGCCGGGGCGGTCATCGGCGGCGGCGCGGGCGCCGGCACGGCGGTGCTGCTGGACGACTCCGGCTCCGCCAAGACGGCGGCCGGGGCCTCGGGCCAGCAGGTCGTCATCACCGATCCGCAGAACGCCACCACCGCCACCGCGGCGGCCGCCAAGGCCGCGCCCAGCGTCGTCACCGTCTACGTCTCGGGGTCCTCGGGCTCCGGCAGCGGATCGGGCGTCGTCCTCACCGAGGACGGCTACGTGCTGACCAACAACCACGTGGTCGCCGAGCCGGGCAGCAACGCGACCGTCCAGGTCCGCACCGCCGACGGCACGCTCTACGACGCCGAGATCGTCGGCACCGACCCGACCGCGGACGTCGCCGTCGTCAAGCTGGACGGGGCCTCCGGTCTGACGCCGGCCACCTTCGCGAACTCCGACGACGTCCAGGTGGGCGACGTGGCCGTGGCCATCGGCGCGCCCCTGGGCCTGTCCAACACGGTCACCGACGGGATCATCAGCGCCACCAACCGGGCGGTGAACCTCGGCTCCAACGGCGACGAGAACACCGTCATCGACGCCATCCAGACCGACGCGGCCATCAACCCGGGCAACTCCGGTGGGGCCCTGGCCAACGCCGACGGCGAGGTCGTCGGGATCTCGACGGCGATCGCGACCAGCGGCGACGCCGAGGCCAACGCCGGGGTGGGGTTCGCCATCCCGATCGACGAGGCCATCGAGGTGGCCCAGGCGCTGGTCAACCACAAGCCGATCAGGGTGCCGTTCCTGGGGGTGGAGGCCGACCCGGACCTGACCCCGGCGGACGTCGACCGCTACCGGCTCGCCAACCGGGCCGGCGCCCTGGTCAGCCGGGTCGCTCCCCGCGGCCCGGCCGCCGACGCCGGCCTGCGCCGGGGCGACCTGGTGGTCCGGTTCGGGAACCAGCCGGTCGGGGCCAGGGACCAGCTCACCGTCGCCATCCGCCGATCCGAGATCGGTGTGCCGGTGCCGGTCACGGTCCTGCGCCGGGGCCGGCAGCTGGTCCTCCAGGCCACCCCGATCGACCAGTCGGAGCGGTAGGCTAGGTATCAGGCATGTTCAACGTCGGGCTGGGCGAGATCGTGGCCATCGTGCTGGTCACGATGCTGCTGTTCGGGCCGGAGCGGCTGCCCGAGATGGCCAGGCAGGCTGGGC
Organism: Actinomycetes bacterium; assembly: GCA_045807325.1. Taxonomy (GTDB): domain Bacteria; phylum Actinomycetota; class CALGFH01; order CALGFH01; family CALGFH01; genus CALGFH01. The sequence goes on from JBJMHP010000283.1 coordinate 4,602, forward strand.
GCTTCCTGGGCCGGCTGCGGCTGACCACCCAGGACGCCCTGGACCAGCTCAGGGACGAGGCCGACCTCAAGGACCTGAGCCTGCCCGACCTCCGGATCGGCTCGCTGCGGTCCCAGGCCCGCGACTACGTCCGCGAGCTGATGGACATCGAGGGCCAGATGGCCGAGCTGGAGCGGGAGCGGGCCGAGCTCAAGGCCGCCCTGGACGCCGAGCACAACGGCGACGGCCCCAAGGAACCGGGCGACGCCAAGGGACGAGAGGACGGCACGGGACCCGGGGACGACGCCGCCGGAGCCGGAGATCGCGCCGAGGGCGCCAGGGCGAGCACCCCCGACCTCGGCCCACCCCCGGTCGACCCGGAGGCCACGTAGGGAGAGGCTTGGAGTCGGCCTTCGGCCGACGATCCACTCATCCCGACCGGCAGGGTCGCCGGTCGGGCCGGTCGGTCAGGTCAGGTCAGCAGCGTCAGGCGCTTGCCGACCAGCGAGCGGGCCAGGGGCGGCAGGGCGGACGCGACCTCGAGCAGGGCCCGGCTGGCCGGGGCGTCGGGGTCGGAGACGACCAGCGGCTTGCCGGCGTCGGCGCCCTCGCGCAGCCGCACGTCGATCGGGATCTGGCCGAGCAGGTCGGTGCCGAGCTCGCGGGCCAGGGTCTCGCCGCCGCCGGTGCCGAAGATGTGGTGGCGCTCGTCGCAGGACGGGCAGACGAAGTAGCTCATGTTCTCGATCACGCCGGTGACCTTCATCCCGTTCTGCTGGGCGAAGTTGCCGGCCAGCACGGCCACCCGCTCGGCCGCCTCCTGCGGGGTGGTGACCAGCAGCATCTCGGCCCCCGGGAGCATCTGGGCCAGCGAGATGGAGACGTCGCCGGTGCCGGGCGGCAGGTCGGCGAGCACGTAGTCCAGGTCGCCCCAGTAGACGTCGGTGAGGAACTGCTGGATGGCCCGGTGCAGCATCGGCCCCCGCCAGGCCACCGGCTTGCCGGGGGGCAGGAAGAAGCCGATCGAGATCACCCGGACCCCGTGGGCCTCCAGCGGCATGATCATGCCGTTGAAGCCGACCGGCTGGCCGGTGGCGCCGAGCATGCGCGGGACCGAGAACCCGTAGATGTCGCAGTCGATCACCGCCACCCGGTGCCCCTGGGCGGCCAGGCCGGCGGCCAGGTTGACGGTCACCGAGGACTTGCCGACCCCGCCCTTGCCCGAGGCCACGGCCAGGACCCGGGTGGTCGACTCGTCGCCCCAGAAGGTGATCTTCTTCTGCTGCTGGGCCGCGCCAGGGCCGCGCAGGCGGGTGACCATGGCCTGGCGCTGGTCCTCGGTCATGACCCCGAGGTCGACCTTGATCCCGGTGACGCCGGGCAGGGGGGAGACGGCCGCGGTGACGTCCCTGGTGATGCGGTCCTTGAGCGGGCAGCCGGCCACGGTGAGCAGGACCTCGACGGTGACCAGGCCGCTGTCGTCGATGGAGACGTCCTTGACCATGTCGAGGTCGGTGATGGGCCGGTGGATCTCCGGGTCCATCACCTGCCCGAGTGCCGCCATGACCTCGTCGCGGTTGACCATCAGAAACGGTTCCCTTCTGAGCCGGGCCGGGCGAGACTGCCCGTCTTCCTGGAGTGTAGCGACCGCCGGGGCGCCTCGCCGTGGCGCCTCGCCGTGGCTGACGGAGTAGGCTCGGGGTGATGGCCGACTACGACGCGATCGTCTGCGGGGGCGGGTCCAACGGGCTGGCCGCCGCCATCCGCCTCGCCGAGGCCGGCTGGTCGGTGTGCCTGCTGGAGGCCAACGACGACCTCGGCGGCGCGGCCAGGACGCTTGAGAGCACCCTGCCGGGGTTCAAGCACGACTTCGGGGCCGCCTTCTTCCCGCTGGTCGCCCCCTCCCCGTCGATCGTGGGCCGCGACCTGGCCCCCTACGGCCTGCGCTTCGTGCACGCCCCGCTGCCGGCCGCCCACCCGTTCCCCGGCAACCAGGCGATCGCCCTCGGCCGCTCGGCGGCCGAGACCGCCGCCTCCATCGACAAGGTCCACCTGGGCGACGGGGCGGCCTGGTTCGCCCTCGACGAGGCGTTCGGGGCGGTCATGAAGCACTTCCTCCGGGCCCAGATGCAGCGCTGGCCGCTCCAGGAGCTGGCCAAGGTGGTGGGCAGGCTGCGGGTCTCGGGAGGGCTCGAGTTCGCCCGCATCGTGGTCTCGGGGGTCAGCTCGGTCGCCGACCGCTTCGAATCCGAGCAGGCCAAGGCGTTCCTCACCGGCCCGGCCATGCACGCCGACCTCCAGCCCGAGGAGCCCGGCACCGGCGTCTACGCCCTGCTGCTGACCATGCTCGGCCAGCGCCACGGCATGCCGGTGGTCGAGGGCGGCACCGGCATGATCACCGCCGCCCTGGCCGCCAAGGCTCGCGAGGACGGGGTCGAGATCGTCACCGGGCGCCGGGTCGACCGGATCGTGGTCGAGCGCGGCCGGGCGGTGGGCGTGGAGGCCGGCGGCGAGGCGCTCAGCGCCCGCCGGGCGGTGATCGGCGCCCTCGAGGTCGGCGCCCTGGTCCGCCTGGCCGGGCCGGAGTCGTTCCCGCCCCGGGCCCTGGCCGAGATCCGCTACTACCGGCCCGGCCTCGGCACCTTCAAGGTCGACTGGGCCCTCGACGGCCAGGTGCCGTGGGCGGCCGAGGAGTGCCGGCGGGCCGGGGTCGTCCACGTCGGCGACACCCCCACCGAGATGAGCCGTTCCGCCTGGGAGGCCGCCCACGGCCTGCTGCCGGCCAAGCCGACCCTGATCCTGGGCCAGCAGTCGCTGGCCGACCCCTCGCGGGCCCCGGCCGGCAAGCACACCCTCTGGGGCTACGCCCACGTCCCGGCCGACCCGACCAGGGACGCGGGCCGGCCGCGGGCCAGGGCCGGCTGGGACCGGTCGACCGAGTCGTTCCTGGACCGCATGGAGGCGGGCATCGAGGCCCACGCGCCCGGCTTCCGCGAGCGCATCCTGGCCCGCAGGGCCTGGACCCCGCCCGACCTGGAGGCGGCCGACGCCAGCCTGGCCGGCGGGGACATCCAGGCCGGCTCGTTCGCGATCGACCAGCAGCTCTTCTTCCGGCCCGGCCCGTCCTGGTGGCGCTGGGGCACGCCCGTCAAGGGCCTGTACCTGGCCGGGGCCAGCGCGCCCCCCGGGGCCGGCGTCCACGGCGCCTGCGGCGACCTGGCCGCCCGCCAGGCCATGGCCGACCACGACCGCCCCCGCCTGCTGGCCCTGGCCGCCGTCGGCGCCGGCGCCCTCGGTGCGGGCGCGCTCGCCGCCCGCCGCACCCGCCGCCGCTGAGACGCCGGAGCGGTGGACGGGGGCTGTGGACAAGCCGGGGACTATGGGCAAGCCGGGGGGCTGTGGGCAAGCCGGGGCCCCCGATCCGCGGCTCGGCTACCCTCCCGGATCGGGGGCCCACGGAACCCGGGGGCGCCCGGAACTCGCCTGCGCTCGATCAGGCGCTCCTCAGGCGCTGCCGACCCGCTCGGCGCCGGCGTCGCCGAAGCCGACGGTGACGGTCAGCTCGTCGGTGCCCCGGACCACCCGCAGGGTGAGGCTCTGGTCCTCGCCGACCTGGTCGAGCACCTCGTACAGCTCGTCGGCGTCGGTGACGGCCCGGCCGCCGGCCTCGACCACCAGGTCGCCGGTGCGTAGCCCGGCCCGGTCGGCCGGTCCGCCCTCCTCGACCACCCGCACCAGCAGGCCGTCGCGCTCGGGCAGGCCGACGGCGCGGCGCAGCTGCCGAGCAACCCGGGCCGGGGCGATGCCCACGCCCAGCCGAGGCCGGGTCGTGGTCTCGCCGCGACCGAGCGCGTCCAGGCGCTGGCGCAGCTCGGCGTCGGCCGGCAGGGCCAGGTAGAAGCCGTCGCCCAGCCGGTTGGTGTCGATGCCGAGCAGCCGCCCGTCGCGGTCGACCACCGGGCCGCCCGAGGCGCCCCGGGGCAGGGGAGCGGTGTGCTCGATGCTCCCGGCGATCCGCCGGCCCCGCGGCCCCCGGAAGGCCCGGCCCACGGCCGAGACCAGCCCGAAGGTGGTGCGCAGCTGCCCCCCCGGGTTGGCCAGGGCGAACACCGCCGCCCCGACCCGGGCCGGGCCGTCGGTGGGCCAGACGATGGACGGCGCCCCGCCGGTGTCGACGGCGATCACGGCGAGGTCGGCGTCCACGTCGACCCCGGCCACCCGCCCGACGGCACTGCGGTCGCCGGTGAACACGACGGTCGTCTCCTCGCCGCGGATGTTGTGGGCGTTGGTGGCCACCAGCCCGTCGGCCAGGACGATCCCGGACCCGCGGCCCCGTCCCCGGCCGATCCCGACCACCGAGGGACCGACCCGTTCGGCCACCTCGCGGACGGCCTGCTCCAACTCGTCGAGCACGCTCATGCGGCGCTCCCTTCGCGAGAGTAACTTGCTGATAGCAAGCTACTAGCGAGCGGGAGGAGCCGCAACCGTGCCCGGGCCGTACGATGGGGCCATGACCGAACCCGTCACCGCCCCGACCGAGCCCGTTACCGCCTCGGCGCTGGACGAGGCCACCGCCAGGGTGGGGGACCGCTGGACCCTGCTGCTGGTCCAGGCCCTGCTGGATGGCCCCCGCCGCTTCAACGAGCTGGTCGAGGCCCTCCCCGGCATCGCCCCCAACGTCCTCTCCAAGCGCCTCAAGCACCTGGAGCGGGAGCGGGTGCTGGTCAGCCAGCCCTACTCGCGCCGCCCGCCCCGCTTCGCCTACGAGCTGACCGCCTCCGGCCGCGAGCTGGCCGGCGCCCTGCGCCTGCTCGCCCAGTGGGGCGCCGACCACTCCGGCGCCCCCGACCCCGAGGGCCCACGTCACCTCGCCTGCGGCACCCCCCTGGAAGCCCGCTGGTACTGCCCGACCTGCGCCCACCCGGTCGACGACGACGACACGGGGGATCTCCGCTTCGCCTGAGCGGCGGCCGGGTCAGGCCGGGTGGTCGACCAGGGGCGCAGGTTCTATCGGCGGCCAGGGGCCTCGCGTTGACGGGCGGCGGCGGTCGCCCTGAGACTTGCCGCCATGGAGCTCGGACTCGCCCTCCCGCACTACGACATCTCGTTCCCCGACGGCCAGCCGGCCACCTTCGACCGGATTGCGCGGTATGCCGAGCTGGCCGAGACGCTCGGCTTCTCCGAGCTGTGGGTGTCGGACCACTTCTGGCTGGACCTGACCCGCTACGGCGACTCGGGGGCCCGCGCCGGCACCCCCGAATGCTGGACGCTGGTGTCGGCCCTGGCCGTGCGGACCAGCCGGGTCCGGCTGGGCACGCTGGTCCTGGCGGTCGGGTTCCGGTCGCCGGCGCTGCTGGCCAAGATGGCGGCCACCCTCGACCAGGTCGCCGGGGGGCGGCTGGACCTCGGCCTCGGGGCCGGCTGGAACGAGCTCGAGTTCACCGAGAACGGGCTGCCCTTCCCCCGGCCGGGGGAGCGGCTGGCCATGCTCGAGGAGGCCCTCGGCGTCCTGGCGGCCCTGCTCGACGACACCGGCCGGCCGGGGTCCTTCGCCGGCCGCCACTACCAGGTCGACCGGGCGCCGGTCATCCCCGGCCCGCTGCAGCGGCCCCGGCCGCCGCTGTGGGTCGGGGGCAAGGGCGACCGCCTGCTCGGGGTGGTCGCCCGGGCGGCCGACGGCTGGAACGTGGTCTGGTCGATGACGCCCGACGACTACCGCGAGCGCCTGGGGGTGCTGGAGGCGGCCTGCCAACGCGCCGGCCGGGAGCCAGGGGAGGTCCGGCGCTCGCTCGGGCTGAACACCCTGATCGGCCGGGACGCCGACGACCTGGTCGAGCGCTGGCGCCGGCTCCAGGCCTGGACGCCGGGCGGGGCCCTTGACGGGGTCGAGCTGCGCGACTGGGCCGCCTCCCGGCTGGTCGGCACCCCCGAGGAGATCCTCGCCCAGCTCAGGGGCTGGGAGGAGCTGGGGGTCGAGCAGGTGGTCTGCACCTTCGCCGGCCTGCCGTTCGCGCTGTTCGAGGACGAGCAGCTGGACCTGGCCGGAGAGCTGGTCCTGCCCCGGCTGTAGGTACGGGGGCGGGGGGGTCGGACGGGGCCCCGGCGGGTCAGAACCGCGCCGCCACGAACCGGAAGGTGTGGCGGGCCGGGCGGGGGGTGTCCAGGTCGGGGTGGGCGGCCTCGAGCTCGGCGCGGACCTGGGCGGCGGCGCTTCGCCAGACCTCGTCGGGCAGGCGCCAGTGGTAGGAGAAGACGCGCTCGTCGATCCAGCGCAGCGCCTCGGCGTGGGTCTCCCGCTCCTCCCAGACGACCGGCTCCAGCCCCTCGACCCGGCCGCCCATGGCCCGCAGCCGGCCCAGCACCTGCTCGTGGGTGGCGCCGACCAGCCGCGGCGTCCGGGAGGCGCCGGCCAGCTCCTCGAACCGGCTGATGACCTGGTCGCGGGGGCTGCCGCTGCCCCGCTCGAGGCGGCTGCCGCCGGCGTGGAGCAGCAGCCCGCCGGGGGCCAGCACCCGCCGGGCCTCGGCCAGCGCCCGCTCCCAGGAGGGGATCAGGTGCAGCACGTGGACCTCGAGCACGGCGTCGAAGCAGGCGTCGGGGAAGGGCAGGCGGGTGGCGTCGGCCCGGACCGCCGGCGGGGGCGCCAGCCCGGCCGCGGCCGCCTTCGCCCGGTAGCGCTCCAGCATGGGCAGGGACAGGTCGACGCCGACCACCCGCCGGCCGCGGCGGTGCAGGGGCAGGGCGATCCGTCCCGTCCCGACCCCGACCTCCAGCAGGCGTGCTCCCGGGCCGGCGGCCTCCTCGATCCGGTCGGCGACCAGCTCCTGGACCTCGGGGCAGAGCCCGCGGCTCTCGTCGTAGTACCCGGCCGCCCGGTCGAAGGCGACCGAATCCAGGGGCCGGGATCCAGGAGGGTCGAGATCACCCCCTGCCGGCTGGGCCGTCGTCACAGCACGGCGCTGGCCACCACCTGGGCGGGGGCGGCGGTGTCGGGGGGCAGGGGGCGGCGGGCGACCAGGCGCTCGATGTGGCCCAGGCGGCGGGTCACGGCCAGGCGCCGCTCCCACAGGTCGACGGCCACGCCGTCGGGCCTGGCCCGGACGTCGACCCAGTTCACCGGGTAGGTGGGGACGAACACCGGCGGCAGGGCCAGCCAGGCCCGCACCGGGACCAGGCCCCTGACCCAGCAGCCGGCGTCGGCCGCCACCTGGCCCCCGGGCAGGCGGATGATCCCCGGCTCGTGCGTGTGGCCGGTGACCAGCACGCCGGCGGTCGGGTCGCGGCGGGCCAGCAGCTCGGGCAGGTCGCCCTTGCGGGCCTGGGCCTCGTCGGCGGCCTCGTCGGGCGTCGGCAGGCCGTAGGCGGCCGCGGCCCGACGGAAGCTGCGGCCCAGGAAGGTGGACAGCAGGGCCAGCAGGGCCAGGTTGGTGAGCACGAATGTCGACACCCAGCGGACCGCCCGGCTGCCCAGCTCGGCGACCCGGCCCGGGTCGCCGACCAGCAGCCCGACGACCAGGTTGAGGGCGATCGTCAGCAGCACCAGCGGCAGGGCGAAGTCGCGAAGGGCGCGGCCCATGAACTTGTAGAAGAAGTTCGAGACCAGCCACCAGGGGACCAGCAGCCCGGGCCGGACGTTGTCGACCTGGTCCAGGGCCAGCTGGGGGTAGCGGCCGCTGGCCCCCTCCAGGCGGTTGACGAACTCCGCGACCACGTGGTCGCCGACGGGCACGTCCAGGGGGTCGAAGGGGTCGGTGCGCCGGTTCCAGCGGTCGAGGGCGTCGCCGTGCTCGGCCACGACCACGACCTCCCCGCCGCCGTCGGCCCGCTCCACCCGGACCCGGGCGTGCAGGGCGAAGTCGGTCACCCCGAACCGGTCGGTGACCAGCTTGCGGGCCGCCGCGTCCCAGGCCAGGGTCGAGTCGTGGTTGCCGACCAGGTACAGCACGGTCGCCCCGGGCCGGGCGCTCAGCCGACGAAGGGCCGCCCCGATGGGCTCCGCCGCCGGGCCGTCCAGGACCCGGGCCACCCGCTCCTCGGGAGAGCCCCCGACCTGGAGCAGGTCGAGGATGTCGCCGCCAAGGGCCAGCACCACCTGGCCGGGATGGTCCCTGAGGGAGTCCAGCAGCTCGCACAGCTCGGCCGTGGCCGCGAAGTCGTCGCTGGGCCCGGTGTCGGTCAGGTGCAGGTCGGAGACGTACACGAACCGGCCGCCGGGCTCGAGGCGCAGCTCCAGGTCGAGCGGGCACGGGTCGGGGACGGGCGGGCTCATCGCGCCAAGTCTACGACCGGTACCGCTAGGCTGGGGCCATGGACCCCAAGGAAGCCTGCGTCAAGATCCTGGACGAGGCCGGCGACGAGACCCTCCACTGGACGGTGGTGCTCGACCGGGCCCTCACCCAGCGCCTGATCGACCCGTTCACCACCCCCGACGTCCGCGGGGTGGTGGTCAAGAGCCTGGCCGCCCTGGCCAAGGAGGGCCGCGTGGTCAAGCAGGGCACCGGCCTGTACCGGGCCCGGGAGGGCTGAGCTAGCTCGGCGGCGTCCGGGCCGGGTCGCCGCCGGCGCCGTTGGTGCGCAGCTGGGTGACCTCGGCGGCGCCCGGCTCGGCGTCACGGACCGGCTCGGCGGCCCGCTCCCAGCCACCCGTCCTGTCGGCCTTGGACCCGGTGAGCCGGCTGACCAGCACGGCGGCCACGCCCGCCCCGGCCGCCCCGGCCAGCAGCCGGCGGTTGCGGCGGCGGGCGGCCTCGCGGCGTCGCTGCCTGGCCCGCTCGGGCATCAGCTTGTCGGCGGCCTCGCTGGCCTGCTTGCCCAGCTCGGCCCCGAGCTCGGCGCCCTTGCGGCTGGCCGCGGCCGAGGCCCGGGCGATCGCCTCCCTGGCCGCCTCAAGGGCGGCCATCAGGTCGTCGGTCCGGTCGCTGACCTGGTCGGTGGCGGCCTCCTTGGCCTTGGTCGCCTTGGACTTCCGGAATGGCATCTCGGCCCTCCCTCGGGCTCCTTGGCTTGCTTGGCACGGTTCGCATCTGCCTACCCGCCCCGATCGGCCCTACACCTCGGCCGGGATCGAGGAGGGCGTGAGCTCCACCAGGGTGCAATCCTTGCGCCAGCGGTCCGCCGCCTGCTCGCCGTCGCGCAGGTTGAGGCGGCGGGGGAGCAGCACCGGCACGACCCGGTTGAACAAGGGATCGGCCGGCGGCACCACCCGGGCCGACGCCTCGACCTCGGCGACCAGCGACTGCTGCTCCTTGGAGCGGGCGATGAGCGTCGCCTGGCTGGCCTCGGCCAGCCCGGGGACGTGCTGCTCGGACCCGCCGACGAGGACGTAGATCCGGCCGTCGAGGGTGCCGTACCAGACCGGCACGGCCCGGCCGTTGGTGCCTCCCTCGCCGGGGACCTCGACCCAGACCACCGTGCTCTTCTTCAGCGCCTCGTCGAGCACGTCGGTCTCGGACCCGCTCGACCAGGGCGGGTCCTCGTCGAGCACGGCCATGGGGACGCGGCCGACCTCGTCCCCCCCGACCAGCAGGACCAGCTCGTGGTCGTCGGCGGAGTCGACCGCCACCCCGTGGACCTCGTCGGTGAAGGTGTCGATCTTGTTGGAGCCGCGCAGGGTCAGGGCCTGCTCGGGGCTGCGCCAGACGACGTCGCCGTTGGGGGCGAGCACGGCCATGGCCTCGCGGTACCAGCCGCCGGCCCCGGTGTAGGAGCGGCTGACCAGGAACGGCGCGACCCGCCCCTTGCCGGCCCGGCCCACGAACACGGCCATCGTGTCCTCGGGCTGGACCAGCCCGTCGGCGACGAGCCTGGCATCGGCGATGTAGACGCCTGTGAGACGGACGTCCATCCGGCTCCTCTCAGCGTTCGGCGGCTGCGGCGCGAACGATC
>JBJMHP010000284.1:0-11592 GCA_045807325.1 Actinomycetes bacterium
CCACGTGCGGATCCTGCACAACACCATCAAGGGCAGCAACTGTGCCGGACCTCGACCCGGACAGGCTCTGCGACTGACCCTGGTCTGAGCAGGAGCGGCGGGGGGCCCCGTCCGCGGTCCTCCCGCCGCTCGGTGTCCCGGGGTGCGGCTAGGGCACCACGCCCGGGAACACGTACGCCTGGGCGAGGACCAGCACGCCGACCAGGCAGGCCAGGGCGATGGAGTGGAAGAACACGTAGCGCAGGATGTTGCCCTCGTGGCCCTGCTGGCCGGTGGCCACCCCGCCGACCACGATGCTCTGGGCGTCGATCATCTTGCCCATCACCCCGCCCGAGCTGTTGGAGGCGGCGGCCAGCACGGGGGAGATGCCGATCTGGGTGGCGGTGATCTTCTGCAGGCTGCCGAACAGCGCGTTGGACGAGGTGTCGCTGCCGGTCAGGGCCACCCCCAGCCACCCGAGCAGCGGCGAGAAGAAGGCGAACAGCTTGCCGGTCTTGGCGAAGGCCAGGCCCATGCTCGCGTCCAGCCCCCCGTACCTGGTGACGTACCCGATGGCCAGCATGGCGGCGATGGTCAGCAGCGAGAACCGCACCCGGTGCAGGGTGCCGAGGAACACCCGGCCGATCTCGCCTGGGCGCAGGCGCAGGGCCAGGCCGGACAGGATGCCGGTGATGAGCAGGGCCGTGCCGGTGGCCGACAGCGGGAAGAACTCGTACACCGCCTTCTCGGCGGTGTCCTTGGCCACCACCGGCGGGGTCCGCACCACCTCCAGGTGCAGCCACGGCCAGTTGATCTTGGTGCCGATGTGGAGGGTGGTGGACAGGTCGTTCAGGAACGACTTCACCTGCGGGGTGCCCCAGAGGAACACCAGCACGGCCAGCAGGATCCAGGGCAGCCAGGCCAGGAACGCCTCCCGCCGGTCGCTCGTGGCCGGCAGCTCGGACCGGGCGGCCGCCCCCGGGCCGGGGCTGAGCTCGCCGGTGGCCCCACCCGGCCGCCGCCCGGCGGCGCGCTCCTCCTCCACCGGCGGGTCGTCGTCGAAGCGCCAGGTCTCCCTCGGCTGCCAGAAGCGCAGCAGCACCACGGTGGCCAGGATCGAGGCGATCGAGGCGATGATGTCGACCAGCCAGGGCCCGTGCAGGTTGGAGACCAGGAACTGCACGATCGCGAACGACAGGCCGGCGGTCAGGCAGGCCGGCCACACCTCGCGGGTCCGGCGGAAGCCCGCCATGGCCGCCACCAGCCAGAACGGCACGATGACGGAGAAGAACGGCAGCTGGCGGCCGACCATCGCCGACAGGTCCTGGAGCGGCAGCCCGGTGACGCTGGCCAGGGTGATGATCGGGGTGCCGATGGCCCCGAAGGCGACCGGGGCGGTGTTGCCGATCAGCGACAGGCCGGCCGCCGGCAGCGGCCGGAACCCGAGCCCGATCAGCATGGCCGCGCAGATGGCGATCGGGGTGCCGAACCCGGCGGCCCCCTCGATGAACGCCCCGAAGCTGAAGGCGATCAGCAGCAGCTGGATGCGCCGGTCGACCGCCAGCCCGGCGATGGTCTGGCGGACCTGCTCGAACTTGCCGGTCTTGACGGTGATGTCGTAGACGAAGATCGCGCAGAGCACGATCCAGCCGATGGGGAACAGCCCGAAGGCGGCCCCGTTGGTGGCCGCCCCGACGGCCGTCTTCACCGGCATCCCGAACACCACCATCGCCACCAGCAGGGAGGCGGCCAGCCCGGCCAGGGCGGCGAGGTGGGCCTTGACGCGCAGCAGCCCCAGCAGGCCGAGCAGCACGACGATCGGCAGGGCGGCGACCAGGGCGGAGAGGACGACGTTGTCGGCGACGGGGGTGTAGTGCTGGGTGTAGCTCGCGGCGAGCACCTGCATATCGGGCCACCTTCCCCTGGCAGCCGGGAACCGACCCCTCAATTTTTGCCTTGGAATGGCGGGTCCGAAACCTCGCCGGGGCTCAGCGGCCGAAGGTGGCCACCAGCCGGCCGCGGGCGGTGGCGGCCGCCTCGATGGCCCGGACCGCCGCCTCGGGGGCGGCGTCGCCGGCTACCTCGGGGGCGCGCTGGAGGGCGTACACCGTGAACCGGTAGTGGTGGGCCGGGCCGCCCGGCGGGCACGGGCCGGTCCAGGCGGCCGACCCGCCGCTGTTGGGCAGCTGCCTGGCCCCCGGCGGGACGGCGCCCTCGGCCAGCCGGCCCCGGGCCGCCGGGTCCAGGCCGGTCACCACCCAGTGCACGTAGGTGCCCCGGGGCGCGTCGGGGTCGTCGACCACCAGGGCGACCTCGGCCGACCCGGCGGCCACGCCCGACCAGGCCAGTGGCGGCGACACGTTCTCACCCTCGCAGGTGAACCGCCGCGGGATGGCCGCCCCGGCGGCGAACGCCGGGCTGGTCACGACAAGCCGCTCCGGCAGCGCCCGCTCCTCCCGCGGCTCCCCACCCCCGGACGAGCACGCCGCCAGCCCCACCAGGCCGATCACCACCACCCACCGCATAGGCCGTAGCCTAGCCGAGCGGCCACTCCGGCATGGCTCCTGGCCGCGATCTCCTGTCGCGGCGCAAGCCCGTTGTCCACAGCGAGGTCTCAGCGCCTTGCGCATAGGCTGCGGCAATGTATGCTGTCTCAGCATACGAACGGATGTTCGATGCTGACCGCCGGGCGACGGCTGGGCGGCGTCAGGCGCGACCGGGTCGGACGATCAGGCAGACATGCAGACGGCGCCTCGGTCGGAGGCGCCGTCTGGACGCCCGGCCCCCCCTTGGGTGGTGGCCGGTCACGCGGGTCGAAGGGCTAGCCGCCGGCTTCGACGCCGCGGAGCAGCTGGCGGACTTCCGTCTCGCGGTAGCGACGGTGGCCGCCGAGGGTACGGATGCTCGAGAGCTTGCCTGCTTTCGCCCAGCGAGTCACGGTCTTGGGGTCGACACGGAACAGCGCGGCGACCTCCGCCGGGGTGAGCAGCGCCTCGGGAGCAGGCGCAGACTGGACGGTACGACTGGCGGACATGGTTGCCACCCCTCACCTCGAACTTCCCCCCGCCGAGACGGGATTCTCGCGGAGGTCCTGAATATCCTAGAGGCGTCGAATGGGACAGACCATAGCAACTTAGGGCTATTTTCCGCCCCGCCTAGTAGGACTATCGGCAACCGGCCGCAAGAGCTCTGGCAAAAAAGGTGCGGAGACCTCAATTGCTGGATTCCCGTCCCCGCAGGGCCGACCAGCGTTCGCTCAACGTGCGGTACAACTCGCTGGAACGATCAAGCTCCCCGGTCTCGAGGGCCCCCAGCGCCTCCCAGACCTCGGCGGCCGAGTGGTCGGCGACCAGGTCCTCGAACGGGATTGCTCTGGTTAGTCCTCCGTAGTCGAGCTGAACCAGGCTGTCGGGGTCGAAGCTGTGGAGCCACGCCCGCAGCTCCTCGACCGCGATCACCATCTCCGCGTCGTCCATCAGCTCCTGGAGGATGGAGACGGCCCGGGAGACGCGACGGCGTGCCTTGGCCATGCTCGTCCGGTAGGTGAGGCGGGCCGCCTGGCCCGAGGATGGGGCCGCGACCCGGCGCTCGGCGTCGTCGAACAGGGCGAACCAGGGCAGGGGCACGTGCCAGGCCGCCTGCTGGATGTGGCTGCGCGAGCCGGGCCGCTCGCTCTCCCAGCGCTCCAGGGTCTGCTCGGCCTTCTCGACGTCGCCGGCGGACACGAAGGCGTCGGCCACCTCGTCCGGGACCGAGCTGCGGAAGGCGACCAGCGACTGGAGGGTGCGCAGCTCGGTGCGCAGGGGGCAGAGGAAGACCACGTCCCCCACCCGCTCGACGAGGGCGTCCTCGCGCTCGGCGCCGACGCTGAGGCCGAGGGCACGGGCCAGCCCGCGGCGCTCCTCGCGGCCGACGAGCAGGCTCGCCGGGAGGACTTGGCCGGCCTCCACGTAGGCGGCCCACTCCACGCGCTCCCGGGGCGGGAACGCGGCCAGGGGCTGGTAGATCCGCAGGTAGGCCGTGAAGGCATGCCCCTTCATGGTGAGGAGAGTATAGGTATGGGCCTGTGGTAGGTTGGCCTTCGGGTGGGTACCCCCCACCGCGCGTGCCGCTCCGGCGGCGATCCCGCCGGGGCCCGTCCAGGAGGTCATCCATGGGAGCTTTCGGGCTCATGGGTGGCGAGTACGAACAGGTCGTCTACAACCACGACCCGGCCTCCGGCCTGAAGGCCATCATCGCCATCCATTCGACCGCCCTGGGCCCGGCGCTCGGTGGCACTCGCTTCTATCCCTACCCGTCTGAGGACGACGCCCTGGCCGACGTCCTCCGGCTGGCCCGGGGCATGAGCTACAAGGCGGCCGTGGCCGGGCTCAACCTCGGCGGGGGCAAGGCGGTCATCATCGGCGACCCCAAGCGGGTCAAGTCCGAGGCCCTGTTGCGCGCCTACGGCCGCTTCGTCGAGAGCCTCGGCGGCCGCTACATCACCGCCGAGGACGTCGGGACCTACATCCCCGACATGGACGTGCTCGCCCAGGAGACCCGGTTCGTCACCGGCCGCTCGCCGGCCAACGGCGGCGGCGGCGACCCCTCGATCAACACCGCCTACGGGGTCCTGAAGGGGATGCAGGCGGTGGCCGAGGAGCTGTGGAACGAGCACGAGCTGGCCGGCCGCCACGTCGTCGTCCAGGGCGTGGGCAAGGTCGGCACCCATCTGTGCTCCTTGCTCCACGCCGCCGGGGCCCGGCTGACCGTGGCCGACGTGGATGTCGACAACGTGGCCAGGGCGGTCAAGGAGTTCGGCGCCGACACTGTGGAGCCGGCCAAGGCCCACGCGGTCGCGTGCGACATCTTCGCCCCCTGCGCCCTGGGCGCGGTCGTGAACGACGACACCCTGCCCGAGCTCAAGTGCGCCGCCATCGCCGGGTCGGCCAACAACGTGCTGGCCCGCGACGAGCACGGCTACGCCCTGCGCCAGCTCGGCATCCTGTACGCGCCCGACTACGTGGTCAACGCCGGCGGCCTGATCAACGTGGCCGACGAGCTCAAGGGCTACTCCGCCGAGCGGGCCAAGGCCAGGGTCGAGGCCATCTTCGGCGCCGTCCGGGACATCTTCCACCGCGCCAAGGCCGAGGGGATCCCCACCAGCGAGGCCGCCGACCGCATCGCCAAGGACCGGATGCGCGACATCTCCCGCCTCCGCCTGATC
Organism: Actinomycetes bacterium; assembly: GCA_045807325.1. GTDB lineage: Bacteria > Actinomycetota > CALGFH01 > CALGFH01 > CALGFH01 > CALGFH01. Next base: position 5,186 of record JBJMHP010000284.1, read on the forward strand.
CGGGTTCTCCCGGGGGTCGCCCCAGGAGCCGGCCCGGGGTTCGGCGCCTAGCTCTGGGGGCCGCCCTCCAACGGGCACGCTCCTCCGCCCATCCCCAGGGTCAGGGCCCCTGATGGGAGCTCCACGCCGTCAGCCGCCACGCACGACCTCGCCCATCACCCACGACGGGATGTCCCGGTCGGCCAGGAACGCGGCCGCGTGGTCGGCCTCGGCGGCGGGGAGGATGGCCACCATGCCGACGCCAAGGTTGGTCGCCCGGGCCAGCTCGTGGTCGTCGACCGGCCCGAGGTCGGCCAGGACCTGGAAGATCGGTGGGGGGTCCCATGACCCCCGGTCGACCCTGGCGGTGAGGCCGGGGGGCAGGCAGCGGGGGAGGTTGCCGGGGAGGCCGCCGCCGGTGACGTGGCACAGGGCGTGGACCTCGGCCCCGGTGGCGAGCAGGTCGACCAGGTGGGGGGCGTAGATGCGGGTCGGGGTGAGGAGTGCCTCCCCGACCCGGGTGCCGAGCTCGGGCAGGTGCTGGTGGTAGCCGACTCCGGCCCGGGCCAGGACCTGCCGAGCCAGGCTGAAGCCGTTGGCGTGCAGCCCCGAGGAGGCGAGCCCGAGCAGGACGTCGCCGGCGGCGACCCGGTCGGGGCCGAGGAGCCGGTCCCGCTCGACCATGCCGAGGGCGAACCCGGCCAGGTCGTAGGCGTCCGGGGCCATCGCGTCGGGGTGCTCGGCCGTCTCCCCGCCGAGCAGGGCGCAGCGGGCCAGGCGGCAGCCCTCGGCCACCCCGGCGACGATGGCGGCCACCCGCTCGGGGCCGACCCGGCCGACGGCCAGGTAGTCGAGGACGAACAGCGGCTCGGCCCCGGTCACGACCACGTCGTCGACGACCATGGCGACCAGGTCGATGCCGACGGTGTCGTGGCGGTCGAGAGCCTGGGCGACGAGCAGCTTGGTGCCGACGCCGTCGCTGGCCGCGGCCAGGACCGGGTCGGCGGGGACGCCGGAGCGACCGAGGTCCCCCGAGCGGCCGGGGACGGCGGACCGGCCGGGGTCTCCGGCGAGCCGCCACAGCCCCGCGAACCCGCCGATGCCGCCCAGCACCCTGGGACCGTGGGTCGCCTCGACCGCGGCCCGCATGAGCGCCACCGCCCGGTCGCCGGCCTCGACGTCGACCCCGGCCTGGGCGTAGGTGAGCGGCTCCCGGTCCATCGACGGCTAGGTGGCCAGGCCCTCGAGCAGCTCCTTGCCCTGGACCTGGGCCTCCACCGGGATCGGATAGCTCCCCGTGAAACACGCGGTGCACAGGCCCCCCTGCCCGGGCCCGGCCGCGGTCTCGGTCAGGGCCTCCAGCGACAGGTAGCCGAGCGAGTCGGCGCCGACGTAGCTGGCCACCTCGTCGGTGACCAGGTCCGAGGCGACCAGCTCGGCCCTCGTCGGCATGTCGATCCCGTAGAAGCACGGCCAGCGCACCGGGGGCGAGGTGATGCGCACGTGGACCTCGCGGGCCCCGGCCTCCCGGAGCATGGCGACGATCGCCTTGGTGGTGTTGCCGCGCACGATCGAGTCGTCGACCACCACCAGCCGCAGCCCCCGGATCGCCTCCTTGAGCGGGTTGAGCTTGATCCGGATGCCCAGCTGGCGCATGGTCTGGCTCGGCTGGATGAAGGTGCGGCCGACGTAGCGGTTCTTCATCAGGCCCTCGCCGAAGGGGATGCCGCTGGCCTCGGCGTAGCCGGCGGCCGCGCTCCAGGCGGTGTCGGGCACGGGGATGACCATGTCGGCATCGACCGGGGCCTCGACGGCCAGGGCGGCGCCGAGGGCGCGGCGGACCTGGTGGACGCTCTGGCCGGCCAGGGTCGAGTCGGCCCTGGCCAGGTAGACGTGCTCGAACACGCACAGCCGGGGGTCGGGCGGGGCGAAGCGCCGGGACCGCAGCCCGTGGGCGTCGATGGCCACGACCTCGCCGGGCTCGACCTCGCGGACCAGGGTGGCGCCCACGATGTCCAGGGCCGCCGTCTCCGAGGCGATCACCCAGCCCCCCGGCAGCTTGCCGATACACAGCGGCCGGACCCCGTGGCGGTCGCGCACTCCATACAGGGTCCGCTCGTCCATGATGACCAGTGAGAACGCCCCCTCCAGGCGGCGCATGGTGCGGACGATAGCCTCCTCCAGCGACAGGTCGGCCTCGCGGGCCAGCAGCTCGGCCATCATGTCGGTGTCGCTGCTCGGCCGCCGCCCACCCGCGGCGCCGTGGCCGCCCGGCCCGCCCTGGTCCAGCGACTCGGCGAGCGCGGCCGTGTTGGTCAGGTTGCCGTTGTGGGCCAGCGCGATCCCGCCCCCGGCGGCGTTGGTCTTGAACGCCGGCTGTGCGTTCTCCCAGCGGGAGCCGCCGGTGGTCGAGTAGCGGGTGTGGCCGATGGCCAGGTGTCCCTGGAGGGTGGCCAGGGTGGCCTCGTCGAACACCTGGCTGACCAGGCCCATCTCCTTGAAGACGAGCACGCCGCGGCCGTCGGCGACGGCCATGCCGGCCGACTCCTGGCCACGGTGCTGGAGGGCGTAGAGCCCGTAGAACACGAGGTTGGCGACCTGCTCCCCCGGAGCCCAGACTCCGAAGACCCCACACGCCTCGCGTGGATGGTCGGCGTCGAGCATGTCCCTCCTGGTCCCGGTCGCCCGGGGTCGAGCCCCGGGACCCGACGGTGGCCGAGCGGCGGTTGGGGGGAAGCGACTCGATCGTAGCACCGGGGCCCGACGGACCGGTGGATGCTGGGATACACCGCTTGCCCGGCTTCTCGTGACGATGGTAAGAATCGCGGGTTACGTAGGGGACCCCTCGCCCCGTGCCTGTCGGCGAAGCCCGGAACGCCCGTATTCGCTGATGAACAGGGGTGTGCGAGGTAGCGGATGTTTGCAAAGCCGAGTGCGCAACGGGTAGATTCCCGTCTGATCCCCCTGTATGACCGAGCCAGCCCGTCCCTTCCCCGGGGCCGTTCTATGAGCAGGAATGCCGTGCGCCTTCGGGCACGCAGACCGCCGGCCGCCGCGGTGACGAGCACCCATCTGCCTCCGGTCCATCTCTCAGGCACCCCAGAGGTCGGCACATGATCAGAAATATGCAGATCCGGTCCAAGCTGATCGCGGTGCTGGTCGTCCCGCTGGTCGCCCTCACGGTGCTGGCCGCCATCGGCATCGGCTCCAACGTCTCCCGTGGCGTGCAGGCGGACCGGGTCAACGACCAGACGGCCTTCGCCGTGAGCCTCTCGACGCTGGTCCACGAGCTGCAGCGGGAGCGGGACCTGTCCGCCGGCTGGGTCGGGAGCGGACGCGACGCCGGCTACGGCGGCGTGGTCGCCCAGCGGGTGGCGGTCAACCAGGCGCTCGACACCTTCCGACGCGACGTGCGCAACCTCGGCTCCGACAACCAGGGGTCGGCGTTCCGCAAGCGGGTCGGCAGCGCCGTGGCCGGGCTCGAGCAGCTCGACGAGCAGCGCGACCGGATCGAGAACAACCCGGACACCACGGTCCCGGAGACGCTCGACTACTACTCGGGCGTGATCGGCAACCTGCTGGCCGTCAACCTCGAGATCGCCAGCCAGACCGACGACCGGGACCTGATCCGCAACGTCGGCACCTTCGTCTCCCTGGCCCGCCTCAAGGAGGCGACCAGCCTGGAGCGCGGCCGCCTCTACGCGGTCGCCTCGGCCGGGCGGTTCGGCCCCGGCGACTTCCGGGAGCTGGCCCCGATCGTCGGCGCCCAGGAGGCCTGGCGGACCCAGTTCGAGGCCACGGCAACGCCCGAGCAGCGCGCCTTCCTCGACCGCACCCTCCAGAGCCCGGACATCGCCCGGGTCGACGACCTGCGCAACAAGGTCCTGACCGGCGACCCCAGCCAACCGGTCCAGCTCGACGCCAAGCAGTGGTTCACCTACATGACGGCCAAGCTGGACCTGCTGCGGACGGTCGAGCGCCGCCTGGCCGACGACGTCTCCGCGGCCAGCCGGGCCGCCCAGTCCACCGCCAGCCGCCAGGCCCTGCTCTACACGGTCATCCTGACCCTGGTGCTGTGGTTCACCGTCGGCCTGTCGCTGTGGATGGCCCGCTCCATGGTCGGGCCGCTGCGGACCCTCACCCGCACCGCCAACGACGTCGCCGACGAGCGGCTGCCCGGCCTGGTCGACAAGCTCCAGCACACCAAGGACCCCCGCGACCTCGACGTGGTCCCCGAACCGGTCCCGGTGACCTCAACCGACGAGATCGGCCAGGTGTCGGCCGCCTTCAACTCGGTCCACAGCACCGCCATCCAGGTCGCCACCGAGCAGGCCGCCCTGCGCCGCAGCGTCGGTGACATGTTCCTCAACCTGGCCCGCCGCAGCCAGAGCCTGATCGACCGCCAGCTGGAGCTGATCGACGACCTGGAGCGCACCGAGGCCGACCCGGACGCCCTTGACAACCTGTTCAAGCTCGACCACCTGGCCACCCGCATGCGGCGCAACGCCGAGGACCTGATCGTGCTCTCCGGGTCCGAGCCGGCCCGGCGCTGGAGCCAGCCGGTGCCGCTGGTCGAGGTGGTCAGGGCCGCCCTGGCCGAGGTCGAGGACTACAACCGGGTCGAGCTGCTGCCGATCGACGACATCGGGGTGGCCGGCCAGGCGGTCAGCGACGTCGTCCACCTGCTGGCCGAGCTGATCGAGAACGCCACCTCCTTCTCGCCCCCGGGGACGAAGGTGCAGGTCGCCGGGCAGCAGGTCAGCAACGGCTACGTCCTGGAGATCGAGGACCGGGGCCTCGGCATGACCGATGAGGAGCTGGTCGAGGCCAACGAGCGGCTGGCCAACCCGCCGATGGTCGACTTCGCCCTCTCGCGGATGCTGGGGCTGTATGTGGTGGCGCGGCTGGCCCAGCGCTACAACGTCAAGGTGCAGCTGCGGCACTCGTGGTACGGGGGGATCACCGCGCTGGTGCTCCTGCCGCCGACGGTGGCCGTCCAGGCGGCCATGCCCGAGGCGCTGGAGGCGCCGAGGCGGGGCCCGGCCGAGCTGGTCCCCTCGACCAGGCCGGTCGAGCCGGCGGCCGACGAGACCGGCGAGCACCTGCCGATCTTCGAGGCGGCCCGCTCCGACTGGTTCGAGGACTCGGTCCGGGGCGACCACCTGCCGCTACGGCGCCATGCCGCCCAGAAGCCCAACAGCCGGGCCGCCGAGCCCACCGGGAACGGCGCCGGCACCCTCACCGGTGCCGGCGCCCCCCGTCCCGACGGCCAGGCCGGCCCGGCCCGTGCCGAGCCCTCCGCGGCCGACGCGGCCAAGGCCGAGGCGATGCGGGCCGAGGCCATGCGGATCGAGACCGCACGCATGGCGGAGGCGGCCCGGGAGGAGGCGGCCAGAGCCGAGGCAGCCCAGCCGGAGACGATGCGGGCCGAGTCGGCCCAGGCCGAGGCCGCCCAGGAGGCCGCCCCCTTCGGGACGGCCCCACCCGGCCCCACGGCCGAGTCGCCCCCGGGCCCGACCGCCAGAGCGGACTCGGGAGCCACCGCCAGGGCCGAGCCCGGGCCCAGCGCGAGGACGGGGTCCCGCAGAGACCGGGCCGCGGCCAGGGGCCGCGCCGGGCCGCTTCCGACCAGGACGCCGGGGGCGTCGGGACCGCCGCCGGGTGGGGCCCAGCCGTTCGCCGTCGCCCCGTCGCCCGGCGAGGGGCGGCCCCTGGGGCCGGCACCTGCCTCGCCGCCTCCGCCTGGCCGGGCGGGCCGTCGTGCCGACCGGGCCGGGGTCGGAGCGGCCGACCGGGCGGCCGCCGCTCAGGGCGCCACCCGGGCGCCGGGGTCCGCCCCGGACGCCGCCGCCCCGGCCACGCTCCAGGCCGCCTCGGTCCAGACGACCAAGGCCGGCCTTCCCCGCAGGGTTCCGAGGGCGAACCTCGCCCCCGGGATGGTCGCCGCGCGGACCGCGGCGGCCGCCGCGACCCCGGCGCCGGCCAGCGGCTCCGAAGCCTCCACCCCGAACCCGGGCCGGTCCCCGGAGGAGGTCCGGAGCATGCTGTCGAGCTACCGCTCGGGCCTCGAGCGCGGCCGGATGATGGCGGCAGGCGAAGATGCCGACAGTGGCGGCGACGCCCCTTCGTCCTCGAGGAGCGACGATGACGCAACTCAGTAGGGAAGCGCAGAACCTCAACTGGCTCGTCTCCAACTTCGCCAGGAGCGTCCCAGGGGTGGCCCATTCGATCGTGGTCTCGGCCGACGGGCTGCTGATGGCCGTGTCGGAGCGTCTGGATCGGGCCAGAGCCGACCAGCTCGCCGCCGTCGCCTCGGGCCTGGCCAGCCTGACCCAGGGGGCCGCCCGCTGCTTCGACGCGGGCGCGGTCAATCAGACAATCGTGGAGATGGAGAAGGGCTTCCTGTTCGTGATGTCGGTCAGCGATGG
>JBJMHP010000285.1:0-5356 GCA_045807325.1 Actinomycetes bacterium
CGCCCGGACCTGCCCCGCGTCGTCAACCTGTCCCTGAATCACCTGGACGAACACCGCGACCCCCTCTGATGGACTGCCGGCCGGACACGGGCAGTAGCTTATCCCGGAGCCGTGTCGAGGAGAGGAGACGGCCGAGGCCTAGATCGTTGATGCGGTTTGGCGTGTGGATGGTTGGAGGGAGTGCGGGAGTGGCGAAGAGTGCCCAAGATCGGCGTGTCTACACACCTTCGACCTCTGGGGCCGTCGGTGATCGCCGACTTGGACACTCTTCTTATCGCACTGTAGGTGGAGTTGACCGACCGGATCATCCCGGCACGACTGGGCGGCCGGGGCGGTGGGCCCGGTCGACACCCCGAGGTCACCGACGCCGAGCTGATCTGCCTGGCCGTAGCCCAAGTCCTGCTGCGCTACAACGACGAGCACCACTGGCTGCGGGCCGCGCCCTCCCGGGTCGGGCAGCTGTTCCCCGGCTGCTGTCCCAGCCTGCCGACAACCGTCGGCTGCGCGCCAGCGCCGAGCTGATGGAGGCTGCCCTGCGCTGGCTGGCCGGCCATACCCCAGCCAGCAGCGAGCTGTTGCGGCTGCTGGATGGCACCCCGGTGGTGTGTGGCCGCTCGCGGAGGACCGCCACCCGCTCGGGCCTGGCCGGCTGGGCCGGCTATGGCCACGACACCTCGCACCACTGCTTCTACTGGGGCAGCCGGCTGCTGCTGGTCACCACCCCCGACGGGACCGTGACGGGGTTCGGGTTGGCCAACCCCAAACTGGTCGGCGAACGCGAGGCCGTCGTGGCCATGCTGGGTGGAGTCCCGGCCAACCGGCCGGCACCGGGCACGCTGCTGGTGGGCGACAAGGGCTTTGCCGGCCGAGCGTTCCAGACCGCTCTGGCCGGCCTGGAGCTTGGCATCTTGCGTCCCGCTCGCACCGACGAACCCGACCCGGGGGTCTTTCCGAACTGGCTGCGACAGCGGATCGAGGCGATCATCTGGACCCTCAAGCACCAGCTCGGCCTGGACCGGCACGGCGGCCGCATCCCGGCCGGGCTGTGGGCGCGCGTGGTGCAGCGCCTGCTCGCCCTCAACACCGCGATCTGGTTCAACTGGCAGATCGGCGCCCCGACCAAGCGCTCCCTGATCGCCTACGACCACTAACACCCCCTCCACCAGCACCGAAAACCGCATCAACGATCTAGGCGCACCTCGTCCCTGAGCTGTGCGCCTGGAGGTCGTCGTCGCTCACTTGCGGGCGTTGGCCTCCTCGATCACCTTGGCGGCCAGGTGGGAGGGCAGCTCCTCGTAGTGGGAGAAGTGGCGCGCGAACGAGCCCTTGCCCCGGGTCATCGAGCGCAGGTCGATGGCGTAACGGACCACCTCGGCCTCGGGGGCGGTCGCCCGGACCAGCGTCTTGCCGGTGCCGACGGGGTCGGTGCCGACCACCCGGCCCCGCCGCGACGACAGGTCGCCGAGGATGTCGCCGACGTACTCGTCGGGCACCAGCACCTCCAGCTCCAGGACCGGCTCCAGGAGCACGATCTCGGACTGGGCGGCCGCCTCCTTGAGGGCCAGCCCGCCGGCGATCTGGAAGGCCATGTCGGAGGAGTCGACCGAGTGGAACTTGCCGTCGTACAGGGTGACCCGGATGTCGACCACCGGGAACCCGGCCACCAGGCCGTCCTCCATGGCCTTGCGCACGCCCTTCTCGACCGAGGGGATGAACTGGTTGGGCACGGACCCGCCGTAGATCTTGTCCACGTACTCGAAGCCGCCGCCGCGCGGCAGCGGCTCGACCTCGATGTTGCAGATGGCGTACTGGCCGTGGCCGCCCGACTGCTTCACGTGCCGGCCCATGGCCTTGACCGGGGACTTGAAGGTCTCCTTGTAGGGCAGCCGCAGCGGCACCTGGTTGACCTCGACCCCGTACTTGCGCTTGAGCCGCTCCAGGGCGATCTCGATGTGGTTCTCGCCCATGCCCCACAGGACCGTCTGGTGGGTCTCGGGGATGCGCTCGGTCCGCAGGGTCAGGTCCTCGGCCTCGGTCCTGGCCAGCCCGGAGGACAGCTTCTCCTCGTCGCCGCGTGACTTGGGGGCGATGGCGATCGGCAGCAGCGGATCGGGCATCACCGGGGCCGGCAGCACCACCGGGGCGTCCTTGGCGGCCAGGGTGTCGCCGGTGGAGGTGTCGGCCAGCTTGGCCACGGCGCCGATGTCGCCGGCCACCACCTGGTCGGCCGGCTCCTGGGCCTTGCCGCGGACGGTCAGCAGGTGGCCGACCCGCTCGTCCTTGCGCTTGGTGGCGTTGAACACGGTGGCGTCGGGGCGGAAGGTGCCCGAGATGACCCGGAACAGGTTCATGCGGCCGACGTAGGGGTCGGCGATGGTCTTGAAGACGTAGGCGGCCAGGGGGCCGTCCGGGTCGGCGCGGCGGCCCTCCACCTCCGGGCGCTCGGTGGGGGAGGGGAAGGCCTGGGTGCAGACCTCCAGCAGCTCGGTCACGCCGATGTTGCGGGTGGCCGACCCGGCCAGCACCGGGAACAGCCGCCCCGAGGCCACCGCCTGCTCCAGGTCCGGGATCAGGTCGGTGGGGGCGATCTCGTCCCCGCCGAGGTAGCGGTCCATCAGCTCCTCGTCCTCGGCCTCCTGGATCACCGCCTCGATCAGCTGCTCGCGCAGGGTGGCCGCGGCGTCGGTCAGGTCCTCGGGGACGTCGGCCTCGGTGCGCTCGTCGCCGTCGTACACGAAGGCCCGGCCCGACAGCAGCCCGACCAGGCCGCGGAAGTCGTGCTCCTCGCCGATGGGCAGGTACAGCGGCGGGCAGGCCTTGCCGAAGGCGGTCTGGACGCCGTCAAGGCTGCGGGAGAACGAGGCCCGGTCGCGGTCCAGCTTGTTGATGAAGAACGCCCGGGGCAGGCCCAGCTCCTCGGCCATGGTCCAGACGACCTCGGTCTGGGTCTCGACCCCCTCGACGGCCGAGACCACGAACAGGACGGCGTCGGCGGCCGGGAGGGCCGAGCGGACGTCGCCGATGAAGTCGGCGTAGCCGGGGGCGTCCAGCAGGTTGATCTTGAAGCCGTCGTACTCCACGGGGGCGACGGCCAGCGAGACCGAGATCTGTTTGCGGACCTCCTCGGGCTCGAAGTCGGTCACGGTGGTGCCGTCCTCGACCCGGCCGATGCGGTTGGTGGCCCCGGTGGCGTGAGAGACCGCCTCGACCAGCGAGGTCTTGCCGGCGCCACCGTGACCGACGATCAGGATGTTGCGGACATGGTCGGTGGGGTAGCTCTTCACAGGCCGCAGCCTCCCTCGGTGTCGCCGGAGCGGCGATGCTACCACCGCATATTGCCGTAACCGGTCGTCGTTGAGCGGGGTCTGTGAGGAGTGCTAGCCTCCCTAAGTTCAGCCATGGGCGTCCACCCCAGGGGCGTCCCCGTCACCGACAGGTAGACCCGTGCTCTCGTCCAAGGCCCGCGACACCTTCCGCCACGTGACCGAGCCGGCCGGCCACGCGCTGGCCAGGGCCGGCATCACCGCCAACAGCCTCACCGGCATCGGCCTGGCCGGCAGCCTCGGCGCCGGCGCCCTCATCGCCACCGGCCAGCCCGTGGTCGGCGGGGCGGTCAGCCTCCTGTCCGGCCTGCCCGACATGCTCGACGGCGCCGTGGCCAAGGCCTCGGGCCGGGACTCGCGCCGCGGCGCCTTCCTGGACTCGGTCGTCGACCGGCTCTCGGACGCGGCCGTGCTGGCCGGGCTCATCTGGTTCGCCGTGGTCCGCGACCTGGCCGCCATGGCCATGCTGGCCGCCCTGGTGCTGGGCCTGTCGCTGATCGTCTCCTACATCAAGGCCAGGGCCGAGTCGCTCGGCTTCGCCTGCAACGTCGGCATCGCCGAGCGGCCCGAGCGGGTCATCGTCCTCGGCATCGCCCTGCTGCTCGGCCACGCCGAGGCCGGCCTGTGGGTGCTGCTCGCCGGCACCGCCATCACCGTGGTCCAGCGCATCCTGGTCGTCTGGCAGCAAGCCGACGTCGGGCCGGACATCGGCAGGTGATCCCTGGAGCGCCGGTCGGCTATGCCCGGCGCGCATGTTCGCCGCCGCTGATTCGCCTTTGGCATGCGTGATGCGACGCCGATGCCCGACCGGCGCTCCAACAGCCCGTCGGTCTCGCGCCGCTGGCTGGTCGCCTGGAAGCTGGTCCGCAAGCTCCCCGAGCCCCCGGCCTTCGCCCTCGGCCGGGCCGGCGGGCGTCTCTACCACCGGCTGGACCGGGGCCGCCGGGAGGCCCTGGCGGCCAACCTGGGCCAGGTCCTCGGCCCCCAGACGAGCCGCCAGGAGCTGGAGCGGGCGGTGCGGCGCGGCTTCGCCAGCTACGGCCGCTACTGGGTGGAGGCGTTCCGGCTGGAGGAGCTGACCCCGGCCGAGATCCGCGGGCGGCTGCGCATCGAGGGCCGCGAGCACATCGACACCGCCCTGGCCGCCGGCCGGGGGGCGATCTTCGCCAGCCCCCATCTGGGCAACTGGGACGCCGGCGGGGCCTGGCTGGCGGCCAGCGGGTATCCGGCCACCGCGGTGGTGGAGCGGCTGCGCCCGGCCGAGCTGTACGAACGCTTCGCCACCTATCGCCGCGCCCTGGGCCTGGAGCTGCTGCCCCTTGACGACGGGTCGGAGACCCTGCGCGGGGTGGTCCGGGCCCTGCGCGCCGGCCGCCTGGCCTGCCTGGTCTGCGACCGCGACCTGACCGGCGGCGGCCTGGAGGTGCGGCTGTTCGGGGCCCGGGCGCACATGCCGGGCGGGCCGGCCTCGATCGCCCTCAGGACCGGGGCGCCGCTGCTGCCCTGCACCGTCTACCACGACCGCCGGCCCGGCCGCTGGCGGGCCGTGGTCCACCCGCCGCTGGAGCCCGAGCTCTCCGGTGACGCCCGCAAGGACACCCTGGCCCTCACCCAGCGCCTGGCCACCGAGTTCGAGGGCCTGATCGCGGCCGCCCCCGAGCAATGGCACGTGCTCAGCCGATATTTCCGCGGCCCGCAGGGGTCCGGGGAACCCCAGCGGGGTGCCCCGGTGGATCAGCCGGCGTGGTGGTAGGGCGCCAGGGGAGGCGCTGGGGGTCTGGGAGGGCGGTGGGGTCGGGCCGGGCCGGGGACCGGGCCGGGGTGCGGGGCACCGATTACCCGCGCCGGCCCTCGCGCTGGCGCTTGACGTCGACCAGCCGTTCCTCGCTGGAGCGCATGAACCGCTTGAGCTTCTGCTCGAACTCGGGATCCTTGGCGGCGCGCCGGGGACGGCTCGCCTCGGGCTGCCAGTCGGAGGCGGCCTGCTTGATCGACAGGTCGATCTTGCCGTCTTCCTTGACCCCGACGACCTT
>JBJMHP010000286.1:0-15241 GCA_045807325.1 Actinomycetes bacterium
GAGATGGCCATGCCGGGTGACAACACCGAGATGACGGTCAAGCTGATCCAGCCCATCGCCATGACCGAAGGGCTACGCTTCGCCATCCGCGAAGGCGGCCGCACCGTCGGCGCCGGCCGCGTCATCAAAATCCTCAAGTAGGACCGGAGGCTCCCCAGATCCTCAATGTAGGATCGAGCTTCACGCTGCGCGCAGGAAGGAACTTCCATCATGGCCACCACCGACATCCGGCCCCCCATCACCCTGGCCTGTACCGTCTGCAAGCACCGCAACTACACGACCAGGAAGAACAAGCGCAACGACCCCGACCGCCTCGAGCTGAAGAAGTACTGCCGCTGGTGCGGGCGGCACACCGCCCACCGGGAGACCCGCTGACCGCGACATGCCGCTGAACCAGGCCCTGGTGGGCAAGGGGTACCCGGCCGTCAGCTACGAGGTCGGCCGGGAGAAGCTGCGCGAGTTCGCGGTCGCGGTCGGCGAGACCGACCCGATCTACCACGACGAGGCCACGGCCAGGGCGGCCGGCCATCCCGACCTCCCGGCCGTGCCGACCTTCGCGGTCGTGCTGTCGCTCCGGGCCGGCCAGGTGGTCTACGGCGACCCGGAGCTCGGGCTGGACTACTCCAGGGTGGTCCACGGCGAGCAGGAGTTCGTCTACCACCGGCCGATCCGGGCCGGCGACCGGCTGCTGGCCAGCGGCAAGGTGGCCGCGGCCTCGGCCAGGGGCCGCCACGAGCTGCTCACCCTCGAGACCGAGATCACGACCGAGGCCGGCGAGCCCGTCTGCACCGTCCGGGCGACCCTGCTGTCGCGGGGCACGGCGCCGCCGCGCAGGAGCGGGGGGGCATGAGCCCCCACGTCGACCTGACCGGGGTGCGACCCGGCGACGCCCTCCCCGAGGTGGCCGAGACCGTCGAGCGCCTGGACCTGGTCCGGTACGCCGGCGCATCCGGCGACTTCAACCCGATCCACTGGAACGACGAGGTCGCCAGGGCGGTCGGGCTGCCCGGGGTGATCGCCCACGGGATGTACTCGATGGCCGTGGCCACCCGGATGGTCGCCGGCTGGGCCGGCGACCCGGCCGCGATCAAGCGGCTCAAGGTGAGGTTCTCGGCCATGATCGAGCCTGGCCAGACCCTCACCGCCAAGGGGGAGGTCGCCGAGGTCGACGGCAACCGGGTCCTGGTCCGCTTCCACGCCGAGGACGAGAAGGGCGAGAAGGTCCTGAGCAAGGGCGAGGCCGAGCTGGAGCTGTAGCGGATGGGCAACGGGCCGGGAGACGGACCGGACGGGCGATGGCCAGCCCCGCCGGACCAGCCACCGTCGGCCCAGTCGCCCGGCCCGCCATCCGCCGTCCCGGGGCCGCCCGGCCACCCAGCCCCGAGCCAGCCGCCGCCCGAGGTCTCCGCCCTCCTCGACCGGCGGCAGGCGGCCAGGGAGCGGCGTGACTTCGCCGCCGCCGACGCCATCAGGGACCAGCTCCGCCAGGCCGGCTGGCTGGTCAGGGACACCCCGGACGGGCCCGAGCTGATGGCGGCGCCGCCGTACGAGACCCTCGCCCCGGACGCCGCCGCGCCCAGGTGGGACGAGCCCGACCGGCACGACGTCTCGGTGGTCGTCCACGTCGCCGGCTGGGCCGAGGACGTGGCCAGGGCGACCAGGGCCCTGGCGGCCCACCACCCCCACCTGGGCTACGAGGTCCTGCTGGTCGAGGACGGGGCCGGCGAGGCGACCGGCCGCGCCCTCGAGGACCTGGCCCACGACGACCCGCACGTCCGGGTCCTGCACCTCGACCCGGCCATCGGCTTCGGGGCGGCCATGAACCTGGCCATGGGCCAGGCCCTCGGCCGCGTCCTGGTCTGGCTCGACCCGCACGTCGAGGCCACCGGCGACCTGCTCAGCCCGCTGCTGGCCGCCCTGGCCGAGCCGGGCGCCGGGCTGGCCGGCGGCTGGGGCGTGACCACCACCACGCTGCTTGAGTTCCAGGCCGACGACGGCCCCGAGGTCGACGCCATCGAGGGCTACCTGCTGGCCGTGCCCCGGGCGCTGGCGGCCAGGGTCGGGGTCGACCCCAAGGACCGCTACTACCGCAACGCCGACCTCGACTACTCCTTCGCCGTCCGCGCCCTCGGGTACCCGGCCGTTCGGGGCACCCCCTCGGAAGAGCTCTCCGATCCACCGGGGCACCCCTCCGGGGTTCCCCGGACCCCTCCGGCCGAACCCCTCCGGGCGATCCGGGTGCCGGTGCCCGCGACCCGGCACCGCCACCGGGGGTTTCACGACACCGACCCCCGGGAACGGGACCGCGCGTCCAAGAAGAACTACGATCGTTTCCTCGGGCGTTGGAAGAACCGCACCGATCTCCTGACCCGCGGGTTCCGGGGCTATCACCGGCACCGGTAACCGGAGGGGGGAGTTCGGGGTCTAAGGGAGCGTTGGAAGGGGACCGAGGTGGAGGTCGACCGGGAGCTCGTCGAGGCCGCCCAGGCCGGTGACCGCTGGGCGCTCGAGGAGCTCGTGCGCCGCACGCACCGCAGCGTGTACACCTGCGCGCTCCGGCTGGTCGGCAACCCGGACGACGCCGCCGACGTCACCCAGGACGTCTATCTCCGGGTGGTGCGTAAGTTGGGCGGCTTCCGGCACGAGGCCTCCTTCTCCACCTGGCTGAACCGGGTGACGACAAACGTGGCCATGAGCACCTTGAAGCGCCGCACGCGGCGGTTCGCGGTCGAGGGGGCGGCAGTGCCCACCGACACCCGCGACCCCGCGCCCGACCCCGCCGAGCGGGCCGAGGCGGTCGCCCTCGCCCGCCGCCTGGAGCGGCTGGTCGGCGAGCTGCCCGAGGGGCAGCGGCAGGTGCTCGTCCTCCGCGACATCTACGGCCAGTCGACCGAAGAGGTGGCGAACGCGATGGGGCTGACGCCGGGCGCGGTCAAGGTGCGCCTGTTCCGGGCGCGCGAGCGGCTCAAGGCGGACCTGGAGGCGGCCGAGGGCGGCCAGGTGGTCGCCCTCGCCGGGCGCCGACGCGCGACCGGACGACGGTCATGACGAACTGCCACAGCATCCGCCCGCTGCTGCCGGCCCGGGCCGAGGAGCTGACCGTGTTCGAGGCCCGCACCCGGGCCGAGCACGTCGCCGCCTGCTCCCGCTGCGCCACCGAGTCGGCCGCCTACAGCCGGCTCGGGCAGGCCCTGTCGGTCATGGCCAACCTCGAGATCGAACCGGCCGACGGCACCCTCGAGCGGGTCCTGGTCGCCATCGGCCGCCGCCGCACCGGCGTCACCGACCCCCGGGTCCTGGCCGCCGCCGGCTCCGCCGGCGCCCTGGTCGCCACCGTGGTCGTCGCCCGCGCCGTCCGCGCCCGCCGAGGGCGCCCACTTGACCGCCGCCAGTCCCGCCCCGGGGTCCGCCACATGGCGCTGCCCCGCCGCCTGCGCCTCCCCAACGTCCCCGTCCCGGCCCCGGCCCTGGCCCGCGCCAAGTAGCCAGTCGGGCCCCGGCCCGGGAGGCAAGGGGCCCCCCGGCCCGGGCAGCGAGCCGGGGCTGTGGGCAGCCTCGCCCGCCCGCCGCCTCGGCGGCTACCTTCCCGTTCGGGGGGCCCAGCAGCGAAGGGGCGAGTGCGAGCGCGTCCGGGCGGGAATCAGGACCGGGGAGGGGACCACGACCCTGCTGGGCATCACGACCCCGGTGGGGGGCCGGTGTAGACGGCCCGAGGGCGGATGGGGGCGTTCCGCTCGTACTCCTCCAGGGCGTGGGCGATCCAGCCGGCGGTGCGGGCGGTGGCGAAGATGGCCTCGCCGGCGCCGTGGGTCATGCCGGTGAGGTGGGCCAGGGCGGCGAGGGCGAGGTCGACGTTGGGCTCGGGGAGGCCGCGCCGGCGGGCCGCCTGGAGGAGAGAGTCCACCACCTCCATGCGGGGCGAGCTGTCGGCGGTGGCGCGCAGTCGGGCCAGCAGGGTCGCGGCTCGGGGGTCGCCGTCGGGGTAGAGGCGGTGGCCGAAGCCGCGGAGGCGCTCGCCTCGGCGCAGGCGTGCGCCGACCACGCTGGCGGCCTGGTCGGGCCGGTCGATCTCGTCCAGCAGGGCCTCGATCCCGAGCGACGCCCCGCCGTGCAGGCTCCCGCTGACCACGGCCAGCCCGGCCGACGCCACGGCGTACGGGTCGGCCCTGACCGAGGCGGCCACCCTGGCCGCCACCGTCGAGGCGGCCAGCTCATGGTCGGCCAGCAGCACCAGCGCGGCGTCGACGACCCGGACCAGCTCGGGCTCGGGGTCGAGGGGTGAGAGCCCCATCCAGAGGCGGGCGGCGATCGGGCCCGCATCCGGTGGCGGGCGTCCCGGGCGGCCGGGGGCGCGGGCCTCCCGTTGTCCCCGGCGGCCCGGCGGCCGAGGGGCGAGGCGGGGGAGGCAGTCGACCAGCCCGGCGACGAGCGACCGGCCGGCGGCGGTGACGGCCGCGGGACGCAGCTCCAGGCGCAGCTCGTCGCCGGCGGGCAGGGCGGCGGCGATCACCCGGATGCGCTCCAGGGGCAGGGCGCCAGGGGGGAGGGCGGCCTGGGCCTGGCGGCCGGCGTCCAGGGCCGGCTGGCTGGCCCGCCAGGCCGGGACGGGGTCGGGGAAGCGGGCGGTCCAGAGCCACTCGGCCACCTCCTCGAAGCTGCGCGTCCCGGCCAGCTGGGGGACGGCCAGCCCGCGGTACCAGGGAAGGCCCCGGTCGATGGCGGTCAGGGCCGACGGCACGAGCAGCTCGGCCGCCGGGCGGCGGCCCCGCCGGGCCCGGCCCGGGCGGGCCAGCCGGTCGATCTCGGCCGGGTCGAAGGTGCTGGTCCGGCCGTCGGCTGAGCGCTCGCGACCCAGCAGCCCGCGGCTCACGTAGGCGTACAGCGTCGCCGGCTTGACGCCCAGCCGCTCGGCCGCCTCGGCCGTGCTCAGTCGCTCGCCCTCCATATTGATCAATATTGATAATCGGCCGCACCACTGTCAAGCTGAGGAGGAAGTAGCAACGCGACGAGAGGGCCGCCCATGCCACGGATCCACATCCTCGACGTGACCAACCGCGACGGCGTCCAGACGGCCAGGATCAACCTGTCGAAGTTCGGCAAGACGATGGTCAACCTCTACCTGGGCAAGCTCGGCGTCACCCAGTCCGAGGCGGGCTTCCCGTTCCTGTTCCACGAGGTGCCGTACCTGCGGGCCAACCTGGCCCTGGCCAAGGCGGGGGCGTTCGGGGACCTGCGCCTGTCCGGCTGGACCCGGGCGGTCCCGGGCGACGTCGAGGCCTCCCTGCCCCTCGGCCTCGAGCACCTGAACCTGTCGATCTCGACCTCCGACCAGATGATCGTCAACAAGTTCCGGGGCCGGCTGGACCGGGCCGCGGTCATCGAGCAGATGGCCGCCGCGACCCGCATGGCCAAGGCCGCCGGGGTGGTCACCGTCGGGGTCAACGCCGAGGACGGCTCGCGCACCGACGCCGGCTACCTGGCCGAGTTCGCCACCGCGGCCAGGGAGGCCGGGGCCGACCGCGTCCGCTACTGCGACACCATCGGCGGCGACACCCCCTGGCGGATCCGTGAGCGGTTCGCCGACCTGGCCACCACCGTCGGCATCCCCATCGAGACGCACTGCCACAACGACCTCGGCATGGCCGTGGCCAACTCGGTCGCCGGCGCCCTCGGCGACCTGGACGCCGGCCAGGACGCCTGGGTGAACACCTGCGTCAACGGCATCGGCGAGCGCGCCGGCAACGCCGACCTGCTCTCCTGCATCCTGGCCTTCCAGCACGGCTTCGACCTGGCCGGCCGGGTCGACCTGGGCGACCTCGACCTGACCTGGGCGCGGCGCTTCGCCCTGTGGGCGGCGTACGCGTTCGGCCAGCCGCTGCCGCTCGGCCAGCCGGGGGTGGGGGCCAACGCCTTCGCCCACGAGTCCGGCATCCACGCCGACGGTGCCCTCAAGGACCGGCACAACTACGAGCTGTACGACGACGAGACCCTCGGGCCGTCCCCGCATGACTGGGCCGCCCGCGAGGGCAGGGTGGTCCTGACCGGCGAGTACGGCGGCAAGGCCGGCTTCCGCCACGTCCTCGACGGCCTCGGCATCGAGCTCGCCCCCGGCGACGAGGAGCTGGCCTTCAAGCTCGTCCAGCTCACCAACGCCGCCACCGGCCGCCCGCTCACCGACGACGAGCTGCGGCTGCTCGCCACCTGGCCGCACGAGCTGGCCCTGCTCTACCCGGGCCAGCTGAGCTGACCGACCGCGTCCCGCAGGGCTGGCCGGGCCTGGTACCCTGGTGATACCGAGCGTCTTGTCCAGGCCAGGTGGTGACACCTATACTCGTTGGGCTTTGGGCTCAGGCTCGGGGCACCCACTCCCAAAGGCCAGTAGCTCAATTGGTAGAGTCCCGGTCTCCAAAACCGGTGGTTGGGGGTTCGAGTCCCTCCTGGCCTGCCACGCCTCTCCGATCGACCAGCGCCTCGGCGTGAGGAGCCAGCCTTCGCGATGAACAGGGAAACCAAGCGGGCGATGGCCCGCCAGCAGAAGACCGCAGACCCGCAGCGGCTACAGCAGCTGCGCAAGCAGCAGTTGGAGCGCCAGCGGACTGGGCGGGACGGCCAGCAGGCCGCCCGCGGCTCGCGGCTGCGCGGCGTCGGCTCCTTCGGCAGCGAGGTGGTGGCCGAGCTCAGGAAGGTGAACTGGCCCGACCGGCGCACGGTGGCCGCCTACACGGTGGTCGTGCTGGTGGCCGTCAGCGCCATCACCGCGATCATCTTCGGCCTGGACACGCTGTTCGGAAGGGCAGTATTCGCCGTATTCGGCGACTGACAGGAGCGTCATGAGCACCGATACCGCAACGGGCACCACCGGTCCCGCCTACAGCCTGGGGGACTGGTATGTCGTCCACACCTACGCAGGCTACGAGAACAAGGTGAAGGCGAACCTCCAGAGCCGCATCTCCTCGATGAACATGGAGGAGCGGATCTTCGAGGTCGTCATCCCCATGGAAGACGTCATGGAGATCAAGGGAGGCAAGAAGCAGGTCGTCTCCCGCAAGGTCTTCCCCGGCTACCTGCTGGTCCGCATGTACCTCGACGACGACTCCTGGTACGTGGTCCGCAACACCCCGGGCGTGACCGGCTTCGTCGGCTCGGGGGCCAAGCCGACCCCCCTGTCCGAGAAGGAAGTGGCCAAGATCCTCGAGACCAAGCCGGTCGAGAAGCTGAAGCCGCAGGTCGAGTGGCAGGTCGGCGAGTCCGTCACCGTCACCTCCGGCCCGTTCGCCCAGCTGCCCGGCTCGATCGCCGAGATCAACGCCGACCAGCAGAAGCTCAAGGTCCTGGTCTCGATCTTCGGCCGTGAGACGCCGGTCGAGCTCACCTTCGACCAGGTCCAGAAGCTCTAACCCATCCAAGGAGCAGCCACCCCCATGCCACCCCAAGCAGGAGGTCGTCGCCGCCGCGTGGCGGCGGTCCTCAAGATCGAGCTCACGGCCGGCCAGGCCACCCCGGCGCCGCCGGTGGGTACGGCCCTCGGCCCCCACGCCGTGAACATCATGGAGTTCTGCAAGCAGTACAACGCGGCCACCCAGGCCCAGGCCGGCAACGTGGTCCCCGTGGTCATCACCATCTACGAGGACCGCAGCTTCTCGTTCGTGCTCAAGACCCCGCCGGCCGCGGTCCTGCTGCGCAAGGCCGCCGGGGTCGAGAAGGGCTCGCCCGAGCCGCACCGCGAGAAGGTCGGCACCGTCACCCGGGCCCAGGTCCGCGAGATCGCCGAGACCAAGATGCCCGACCTCAACGCCATCGACATCGAAGGCGCCATGAAGATCGTCGAGGGCACCGCCCGCTCGATGGGCATCACGGTCGCCTCCTAGAGGCGCCGTTTCCTAGGTCGTGGGAGGGCCGCCGTGAGCGGTCCGTGGACCACAGGAGGACAGCAATGCCAGGCAAGAAGCTCGCCGAGGCGGCGGCCAAGATCGACCGCACCCGGCTCTACCACCCGGCCGAGGCGCTGGAGCTGGCCAGGGAGACCAACCCGACGAAGTTCGACGCCACCGTCGAGGTCGCCTTCCGGCTCGGGATCGACCCGCGCCGGGCCGACCAGATGGTGCGCGGGACCGTCTCGCTGCCCAACGGCACCGGCAAGACCGTCCGGGTCGCCGTGTTCGCCGAGGGCGAGGCGGCCCGCCTGGCCGAGGAGGCCGGGGCCGACGTGGTCGGCGGCCGGGACCTGGTCGAGCAGGTCCAGGGCGGCTTCCTCGACTTCGACGCCGCCGTGGCCGTGCCCGAGATGATGGGCCAGGTCGGCCGCCTCGGCCGCATCCTCGGCCCCCGCGGCCTCATGCCCAACCCGCGCGCCGGCACCGTCACCCCGGACGTGGCCAGGGCCGTCGCCGACATCAAGGGCGGCAAGGTCGAGTACCGGGTCGACCGCCACGGCAACCTGCACCTGATCCTGGGCAAGACCTCGTTCCCGGCCCGGGCCCTGGTCGAGAACTACCAGGCCGTCCTCGATGAGGTCCTCCGGGCCAAGCCGGCCGCGGCCAAGGGCCGCTACATCAAGGGCATCACCATCGCCACCTCGATGGGCCCCGGCATCCGGGTCGACTCCAGCGCCACCCGCAACCTGGCCCCGACCGGCGCCTGACCGAACGGCCGGCGAGCGGGCACAAGGAGGTGCGCCGGTGACCCGGGGGACGTGGGAGCTGGGGTGGTGGGCGCCGGTGCCGCCGGCGCTGGAACCCGATGAGCTGATCGAGCCGGCGGTGCACGGCACCCTCCTGGCCGCGGTGGCCGACGGGGCGCCGCTGGACCGGCTGGGCCAGCACCGGCTCGAGTCGCTGAAGGCGGCCGGGCTGGCCACCGCCGACGGACGCCCCCGGTTCCCGGTCGCCCCGGCGGCCCAGGCCAAGGCGGTCGCCGAGACCGCGGGCGACCTCGGCCGGGCCATGGCCCGCCTCGTCGCCGGCGAGTGGAGCCGCCTCGAGGTCGAGTACGAGCCCGTCCACGCCGCCATCTCCGGCCCCACCCCCGACCCCGGTGCCATGGCCAGCCCGCCCCCGGGGACCGGCCCCACCCCCGGCCCCGGGGCCGCCGCCTTCCTGGTTGTCGGCGGGCTGCTGCTGGACCTGGGGGTGCGCCGCCTGCTGCGTCGCCAGGGCCTGGCCGCGCCGCCCTTCGGCAGTGCCTTCGTCTGGCTGGCCGAGGGGGAGGGGGCCGCCGGCCGGTGGTTCGCGCGGGTCAGCGGCCTGCCCGGGCGAGGGAGCCTGATCCGCTTCGGCCGGCCGGGCGTGCCCGCCTTCCAGCTGGCCGCCGCCGACCCCGAGGCCGCCCCAGCCCTGCCCTCCTCCCTCGAACCGGCCCTGCGGGAGCTCTGCGAGGGACTCGGCTGGTCGGTCGTCCGCCTGGTCGAGGACGCCCTGCCGGCCCTCGACCCGGTCCGCCGCCGCGTCCCCGGCGCCGACGACGAGGGCGCGTTCCTGGCCTGGGCCTACACCCTGGCCGTGGACGAGGCCATCGACCGCCTGTCGGCCCGCGGCCTCCTCACCCAGCCCCCGGCCGCCGTCGCGGCGCTCCGGGTCACCGACCCCGCCCTCGCCGGCGCGGCCCTGTAGCGGTCTGCGGCCGGCGAGTCCGGGGTGCCGGTGGTCAGCCGCGACCCGTGCGTCGCAGGAGGTTGCGTTCGTAGCTGGCGTCGAAGCGGCGGGTGGCCGGCGGCGGCGCCAGTCGGCGGCCAGGGGGGCGGTCAAGGCGGCCAGCACCAGGATGGCGATGGCGGCCAGGTCGGCGGGCATGGTTCCCTCCACGGGCGGCGGACGGGGGGTCCGCGACGGAGGGTGGCGGTGCTGGCCCCGGCGGAGTGGCCCCGCGGGTGCTGTCCCTAGGGGAGGATGAGCAGCGACGGGCGGGGCTCCTGACCGGGTGGGCGGGTGGTTGGCGGGCCGCCGGGCCGGCCGGCCCCGGCGACGAGCAGGCCGACCCGGCGGGCGCGGTCCTGGTCCTCGATCGCCTTGGCGACGCTGAGGTCGGTCAGCCAGCGGCCACGCTCGAACCCGCGGTCGAACTGCCTGACACCCTCCTCCTCGATGCGGTTGGCGGCCCACATGGCCATGAACGCTCCGCCGGCGACGAGGCCGACGAGCAGGCTGATGATGACCGGCGTGGCCATCTACTCCCCCTTCGGATGCTGCGATCGTCAGCTCTGACAAGATCGACGGGTTCGTAACCTATGACAGTAAGGCGCCTGGGAGCACCATAACGGTACGGCCGCCGGCCTGCTCGAGGTTATCCACAGCCCCCCTGTGCTACAGTGCCTCGTTGCCAGAGACCGTCCGGTTGCCGCATGGCACGAAGGCCCCGGTTTTCATACGGGAGCGCCGGCGCAGGCGAAGCACCGAAGGTGCCTCCACGCGTGGCATGAGCCAAGCGGACGGTCTCGGACCGTCCGTTTTCGTTTGTGGAGGTGAGGCCGTGCCGAACGCGAGCAACGTCGCCGAGGTCGAGGCCATCAAGGGACGCCTGGAAGGCTCGGTGGCCGCGCTGCTCACCGAGTACCGGGGCCTCAAGGTCGCGGAGCTGGGCGAGCTGCGCGCGTCGCTGCGCGGGTCGTCGACCGAGTACCGGGTGCTGAAGAACACCCTGACCAGCATCGCCGTCCGCGAGGCGGGCTACGAGGAGCTGGTGGGGCTCCTCCAGGGCCCGACCGCGGTCGCCTTTGTCCACGGCGACCCGGTCCAGGCCGCCAAGGACCTGGCCGAGTTCGCCCGCAACCATCCGGCCCTGGTCGTCAAGGGCGGGGTGATGGACGGCAAGGTCCTCGCCGCCGACGAGGTCCGCCAGCTGGCCACCCTCGAGTCCCGTGAGGTCCTGCTGGCCCGGCTGGCCGGGCTGCTCCAGGCCTCGGCCCAGCAGACCGTGAACCTGCTCGCCGCCCCGCTCCGCCAGGTGGCGACCATGACCGCGGCCCTCCGCGACAAGCGAGCGGAGGAGGGGCCCGCAGCCCAGGGCAGTGCCCCGGAGCCGCCGCAGGGTCCCGCCGCGCCTGCCGCCGAGGCGGCCGCCCCGACCACTGACGCGAACGACACCGGAGCCGCCGAGGCCGCCGGGTCCGAGGAATAAGGAGAACCACCATGGCCAAGCTGTCCAACGACGACCTCCTGGACGCCTTCAAGGAGATGACGCTCCTGGAGCTGTCGGAGTTCGTGAAGCAGTTCGAGGAGACCTTCAACGTGTCCGCCGCGGCCCCCGTGGCCGTGGCCGCCGGGCCGGCCGGGGCCGGCGCCGGTGCCGCCACCGAGGAGGCGGCCGAGGAGCAGACCGAGTTCGACGTCGTCCTGACCAGCGCCGGCGAGAAGAAGATCCAGGCCATCAAGGAGGTCCGCTCCCTGACCAGCCTGGGGCTCAAGGAGGCCAAGGACCTGGTCGACTCCGCGCCCAAGCCGGTGCTCGAGCGCGTCCCACGGGACCAGGCCGAGAAGGCCAAGGCCCAGCTCGAGGGCGCTGGCGCCACCGTCGAGCTGAAGTAGCCGCGGGCGGGAATACACCAGGGTCGCCGCCCGTTGTATCGAGCGGTGGCGCCGGCCGCCCGGAGCCGTGTCGTCACGTACCGCGTTTCTGTCGTCCACTCTCCGTAGTTGTCCCTTGACACCATGGGGAGTGGGCGGCAAACTCGGTCGGACAAGACGAAGTGAGGTGCACACGCCGATCCTCAGTTCGACGTTGACGGCAGTGTAGGAAATCGCTACACTGCTCCTTCGCATGTCTTCGCACGCCTTCGACCAACCGACCCCGGGTTTTGGCGTGCCCAGCCACCGTCACACCTGCTTCCCGCGAAAGGGGAGGGACGCCTGTTGAGCGACCCGCGTACCTCGACCTCCTCTCGACTCTCCTTCGGCAAGATCCCCGAGATCCTCCCCATCCCCGACCTCATCGCCATCCAGCGCCAGTCCTTCGAGTGGCTGATCACCGACGGTCTCCGCGAGACCTTCGACGAGATCAGCCCCATCGAGGACTTCACCGGCCAGATGGCCCTGACCTTCGGGGAGCACCGGTTCGAGGAGCCCGAGCATTCCGTCGAGGAGTGTCGGGAGCGCGACAACACCTATTCCCGCAAGCTCCACGTCCAGGCGGAGTTCCAGAACCGTACCACCGGTGAGATCAAGTCCCAGTCGGTCTTCATGGGCGACTTCCCGGTCATGACCGACCAGGGCACCTTCATCATCAACGGCACCGAGCGCGTCGTGACCTCCCAGCTGGTCCGCTCGCCCGGCGTCATCTTCGAGCAGGAGCCCGACAAGACCCTCGACAAGCTGCTCACCTCCTGCCGGGTCATCCCGGCCAGGGGCGCATGGCTCGAGTTCGACGTCGACAAGAAGGACACCGTCGGCGTGCGCCTCGACCGCAAGCGCCGCCTGCCCGTGACCGTGCTCCTGCGCGGCCTCGGCATGGGCGACGAGCAGATCCGCGAGCGGTTCGGCGAGTCCGAGACCATGATGGGCACGCTCGAGAAGGACCACACCAAGACCGAAGAGGACGCGCTGGTCGAGATCTACCGGCGTCTGCGCCCGGGCGAGCCGCCCAGCGCCGAGTCCGGCCGCCAGCTCCTGCACGGCCTCTTCTTCCAGCCCAAGCGCTACGACCTGGCCAAGGTCGGCCGCTACAAGATCAACAAGAAGCTGGGCCTCGACCCCGAGCAGCACACCGCCCTCACCCTGACCACCGACGACGTCGTGGCCACCGTGGACTACCTGGTCCGGCTGCACGAGGGCGACCCCTCGACCAGCACCGACGACCAGGACCACTTCGGCAACCGGCGCCTGCGCTCGGTCGGCGAGCTGATCCAGAACCAGGTCCGCATCGGCCTGTCGCGGATGGAGCGGGTCGTGCGCGAGCGCATGACCACCCAGGACGCCGAGGCGATCACCCCCCAGACGCTGATCAACATCCGTCCGGTGGTGGCCGCCATCAAGGAGTTCTTCGGCACCTCCCAGCTCAGCCAGTTCATGGACCAGACCAACCCGCTGGCCGCCCTGACCCACCGGCGGCGCCTGTCGGCGCTCGGCCCGGGCGGGCTGTCGCGCGAGCGGGCCGGGTTCGAGGTCCGCGACGTCCACCCGTCCCACTACGGCCGCATGTGCCCGATCGAGACCCCCGAGGGTCCCAACATCGGCCTCATCGGCAACCTGTCGACCTACGCCCGCCTCAACGAGTACGGCTTCGTCGAGACCCCCTACCGCAAGGTGGTCGACGGCCGGGTCACCGACCAGGTGGACTACCTGACCGCCGACGACGAGGACCTGTACGTGATCGCCCAGGCCAACGCGGCCCTGGACGGCGAGGGTCACTTCGTCACCGACCGCGTGCTGGTCCGTCAGGGCAGCCGCTCGGCCGGCGTGTCCAGCCAGCGCTCGGTCAGCCGGGCCGACTTCGGCTCCGGCCAGGGCGCCGGCGTCACCGGCGAGGTGGCCAACGTGCCGCCCGACGAGGTCGACTACATGGACGTCAGCCCCCGGCAGATGGTGTCGGTGGCCACCGCCCTGATCCCGTTCCTCGAGCACGACGACGCCAGCCGGGCCCTGATGGGGGCCAACATGCAGCGTCAGGCCGTGCCCCTGCTGCGCTCGGAGGCGCCGCTGGTCGGCACCGGCATGGAGCGGCGGGTGGCGGTCGACGCCGGCGGGGTGGTCGTGGCCGACAGCCCCGGCACCGTCGAGGACGTCACCGCCGACCAGGTCACCGTCCGCCACGCCGACGGCTCGGCCCGTGTCTACCGGATGCGCAAGTTCGAGCGCTCCAACCAGGGCACCTGCATCAACCAGAAGCCGATCGTGGTCGAGGGCGCCGAGGTGGCCGCCGGCGACGTGCTGGCCGACGGTCCCTGCACCGACACCGGCGAGCTCGCGCTGGGCAAGAACCTCCTGGTCGCGTTCATGCCCTGGGAGGGCCACAACTACGAGGACGCCATCATCCTCTCCGAGCGCCTGGTCAAGGACGACGTCCTGACCTCGATCCACATCGAGGAGCACGAGGTCGACGCCCGCGACACCAAGCTCGGGGCCGAGGAGATCACCCGCGACATCCCCAACGTCTCCGAGGATGTCCTCAAGGACCTGGACGAGCGGGGCATCATCCGCATCGGGGCCGAGGTCGACCCAGGCGACGTCCTGGTCGGCAAGGTCACGCCCAAGGGCGAGACCGAGCTGACCCCCGAGGAGCGCCTGCTGCGGGCCATCTTCGGGGAGAAGGCCCGAGAGGTCCGCGACACCTCCCTGAAGGTCCCCCACGGCGAGACCGGCAAGGTCATCGGCGTGCGGGTGTTCTCCCGCGAGGCCGGCGACGACCTCAACCCGGGCGTCAACCAGCTGGTCCGGGTCTACGTGGCCCAGAAGCGGAAGATCTCCGACGGCGACAAGCTGGCCGGCCGCCACGGCAACAAGGGCGTCATCTCCAAGATCCTCCCCGAGGAGGACATGCCCTTCCTGGTCGACGGCACCTCGATCGACGTCATCCTCAACCCGCTCGGCGTGCCGAGCCGGATGAACATCGGCCAGGTGCTGGAGACGCACCTGGGCTGGGTGGCCGCCCACGGCTGGTCGTTCGACACCCTGCCCGGCTGGGCCAAGGAGACCGGCTGGTCCAAGGACCAGGGCCGCCAGGACGAGCCGCTGCCGCTCGGCACCCCGGTGTTCGACGGCGCCAACGAGGCCGCCATCGAGGACCTGCTCACGGCCACCCTCGGCACCTACGAGGACCCGGTCGACGGCGAGGTCCAGAAGCTGGTCGACGCCGAGGGCAAGGCGGTGCTGTTCGACGGCCGTTCCGGCGAGCCGTACCCGACGCCGATCACCGTCGGCTACATCTACATCATGAAGCTGCTGCACCTGGTGGACGACAAGATCCACGCCCGCTCCACCGGCCCCTACTCGATGATCACCCAGCAGCCGCTGGGCGGGAAGGCGCAGTTCGGTGGCCAGCGCTTCGGCGAGATGGAGGTCTGGGCCCTCGAGGCCTACGGCGCCGCCTACGCCCTCCAGGAGCTGCTCACCATCAAGTCCGACGACGTCCTGGGCCGGGTCAAGGTCTACGAGGCGATCGTCAAGGGCGAGAACATCCCCGAGCCCGGCATCCCCGAGTCCTTCAAGGTGCTCATCAAGGAGATGCAGTCGCTCTGCCTGAACGTCGAGGTCCTCTCGGCCGAAGGCCAGGAGATCGAGATGCGCGAGACCGACGAGGATGTGTTCAGAGCCGC
>JBJMHP010000287.1:0-5490 GCA_045807325.1 Actinomycetes bacterium
GCCGAACGCCTTGGCCAGCTGGACCGCGAACGACCCGACCCCGCCGGCCGCCCCGATGACCAGCACCTTCTGCCCGGGCTGGACCTCGCCCTCGTCGCGGACGGCCTGGAGGGCGGCGAAGCCGGAGATGGGCACGGCCGCGGCCTGCTCGAAGCTCAGGTTGGCCGGCTTGGGGGCGAGGTGGTCCTCTGGGGCGCAGGTGTACTCGGCGTAGGAGCCGGTGTCGGTCCAGCCGAACACGGCATCGCCTGGCTGGAATCGGGTCACCTTGTTGCCGACCGCCTCGACCCGTCCGGCGAGGTCCATGCCCCGGACCGGGACCTTCGGGTTGCGCAGCCCCATAGTTGGTACCAGGAGGCGGACGAGGTACGGCAGGCCGGTCATGACGTGCCAGACGCCCCGGTCGAGGCCGGCCGCGTGCACCCGCACCAGCACCTGGTTGTCGGTGGGCACGGGCCGGTCGATGTCCCGGAGCTCCAGCACGTCGAGGTCGCCGTACCGGTCCTGGACGATGGCCCGCATGGTGGTCTGCCGGCCCTTGGTCTCCCGCGCGGTGGTGGCCGCTGTGGTCATGTCCCTGCTCCTTCCCCGAAGACTTACGGCGTAAGGTACGATACCATACACTGTAAGGCTGTCAACCCCTGAACATGCAACGGAGGCGACGAGGTGGCGACCCAGGCCGATCCGAACGCGACGTCCCGGGCTCCCCTGAGCAGGGAGCGGGTGCTGGGCGCGGCCGTCGCCCTGGCCGACCGGGGCGGCATCGGGGCGCTCAGCATGCGCAAGCTCGCCCAGGAGCTCGGGGTCGAGGCCATGTCGCTGTACCACCACGTGGCCAGCAAGGAGGCCATCCTGGACGGCATCGTCGACGTCGTCTTCGGCGAGATCGAGCTGCCATCCGGCGACGTCGGCTGGAGGGAGGCCATGCGCCGGCGGGCCGTCTCGGCCCGCGAGGCGCTGCGGCGCCATCCCTGGGCCACCGCCCTGATGGAGTCGAGGGCGACCCCCGGCCCGGCGAACCTACGCCACCACGACGCCGTGCTCGGGATCCTGCGCAACGCCGGCTTCTCGGTCGAGCTGGCCGCGCACGCCTACTCGCTGCTCGACGCCTACATCTACGGGTTCGCCCTCCAGGAGACCAGCCTGCCGTTCTCCACCCCGGAGGAGACGGCCGAGGTGGCCGAGGCGATGATGGCCGAGTTCCCGACCGACTGGTACCCGCACCTCACCGAGATCGCCACCGACCACGTCCTCCAGCCCGGCTACGACTACGGCAACGAGTACCGGTTCGGGCTGGAGCTGATCCTCGACGGCCTCGACCGGGCCCGCTCGCGGGCCGGCTGAGCCCGGGGTCACGGCCGGCGGCTCGAGCTCCAGCCGCAGATCTCGGTCAGCCGCGCCTCCAGCCGCCCAGCGCGCCGGTGGTGGCCCGGACCTCGTGGGGCACCTTGGCGGCGAAGCGGGCCCGGTCGTCGTCCCCGTCGAGCCGGTCGTCCTCGGAGACGAAGAACAGGAACAGGGCGGTAAACTGCTCCCAGCCCGGCAGCTCGAGCAGCCGCCGCCGGAAGTCGAAGTGGGAGTTGAGCTCGTAGCACATGCGCTTGCGCAGGCGCTGGACGGCCCGGTCGTCCCGCCGCGGCTGGTCCCCGTCGCTGGCCAGGAGGTCGGGGATCTCCTCCGGGCTCAGCAGGTACAGCTCCCGGAAGTCCCGGGACAACGACGTGGAGGTGAACGGCAGCGCCGACCGCCCGCCGTGGACGTCGGCCAGCTTGGAGGGACTCGCCCTCCAGTCGCACCAGGCGCGGATGACGGCCTCCAGGTCGGCTCGCCGGGCCTCCAGCTGGTCCACGTCGGGGTTCCGGTTCACGGGCGCTCGCTCCCCTCGCTGGAGAGCCCACGAGGGCTCTGCTCAGGTCGAGATCATATGCATGGAAGGCATCTCCCGAAGCTCCGTTCATCGACCGGGCGTAAGGTCGCCCGCCGGGGTCCCAGACCACCAGGATCCGCTGGTCGATCTCGGCCGCCACACCGTCCGGCCAGCGCCGCGGCGGGGCTCATCCGGCGCCGCTCCCCCTGGCGTCGGTCCTCACCAACGGCCGGTGTCACCGGCTGGGCCGGGCCCCCGTCGTCTGGCCGACCTCGATCAGGTGGCCGTCCGGGTCACGCATATAGCAGCGGATCTCCCTGCCGTGGTCCTTGGGCGGGGTGAGGAACACCGCTCCCTTGGCGCTCCAGTCCTGGTAGGCGGCCTGGATGTCGGCCACGCGGATGTTGAGGAAGGCGCTGGTCCGGTTGAGGTCGCCGGGCGGCTCCAGGATGACGTCGGGCTTGTCGTCGGTTGGCCCGCCACCGACGTTGATGGTCACCCAGCCGTTGGCCAGCTTGACGATCGTCGGCTCGCCGTCGAGCACCACCGTGCCGCCGAGCACGCCGGCGTAGAAGTCGCGCGACCGGGCCACGTCCGCGGCGACGATGAAGTGGGTGAGCACGAACCCCTCGCTCGGGGCGGGGAAGTCGTCGCCTGCCATGCGCATCCTCCTCCGACTCCACCGGCCCCGCCTCGTCGGCCACGGGGCCGGTGCGGTGTCCGGGGCTACTTGGGCGGCAACGAGCCGGCGTGGGCCAGGCCCCGGTCGACCCAGCGCCGCAGGTCGTCGTCCTCGGCGTGACCGTCGGGGGCCACCAGCAGCCAGCCCTTCATCGGCCGACCCGTCATGTCGAACGGCCGGACGCCCGGGTCGGCCAGCGCCGCGTCGCCCACCTCCGGGCTCACCCGCACCATCAGGTCGTCGCCACGGACGCCGCAGGCCATGTTGCCGTGCACCAGGAACGCCAGCCCGCCGAACATCTTCTTCTCGACCAGTCCCGGCCGGTCGCCGAGGACGTCCCGGACCCTGGTGGCGAGGCCTTCGTCGTACGCCATCGCAGGATCTTCTCATGAGTCGACCCCGGTTTGGGCCCGCCCGGGCACGGTAACCCAATGAGCGTCAGTCGACTCCTGGAGGCCCGTGTGTACCGATCGCTTCGCCTGCGCGGCCAGTTGCTCGTCCTCGTGGCCGCGCTGCTCGGGGCCGTGATGGGGGTGGCGTTCGGCCTGACGGGGGAGCGCGGCGACACCGCCGCGGTGGCGGCGCCCGGACGCGCGAGCAGGGTGGCCCCGGCCACGACCCCGGCGAGCAGTCGACCCCCGGCATCCCGGGCGGCCGGCTCCGGCGGCCAGGCCGACAGCAGCGACCCCGCAGGCCACCAGCGCGCCGAGTCCGTGGACCGGCCCAGCAAGGGCCATGACAAGCCCTCCAGGCACGAACGCGACCGGGACAAGCCCGGCGGCCACGGGAAGGACAAGCCCGGCAAGGACAAGGGCAAGTGACCGAAGGTCGCCAACGGAGGCATGCCCGTCGGCGGTCGCTCGCCGGCTAGCCGAGTGGGGGTGGCGGCCGGTCGGGCTGGAACGTTCCCCGCCACAGGCGGCCGTGGCCGTTGGGCCGGCCCAGGACCTGTCCGTCGACCACCAGCTCCACCCCGGTCGGGTTGCCGAGCACCAGGTCGACGCGCTGCGCCGTCCAGCTACGCTGCTCCCCGGGGATACCGGTCCCGTCGAAGGCCAGCCGGCCATCCACCCTGCACTGGGTCCAGACTCGCTCCCGGTAGCGCAGGATCACCGTGACCGAGGCCGGCCGGGCCGCCGGCGCCTGCCGGGCCGTCGCCGCCGACGGCCGGGCCGTCCCGGGACGGTCGACGTTGGCCCGCCAGAACGCCACGGCGGCCACCCCGAGCACCACCACCAGGGCGGCGGCGACGCCGACGACCCGGCGGGGCCGGCGGCGCGGCCGGGGCGGGTCTTCCACCGCCGGGGTCTGGTCGGGCCACAGGCGCCGGGTCGGCGCTGCCGGCCGGTCGTCGGCGGCGGTCCGGTCGGCGCCGACGGTGCGGAGGGGGAAGTCGGCCTCGGACGCCTGGGCGGCGCTGGCGGCGGCCCGTAGCCGGGCGGCGAGCGCACCAGCCGACGCCGGCCGGGCCGCCGGGTCCTTGGCCAGGGCCGCCTCGCAGGCGGCGGCGATCTCCGGCGGCACCCAGAACACCAGCTCCCGCACCGGCCGCGGCTCCGCCTCCAGATGGGCGCGGAGCAGCCGCTCGGCGGTGTCGGCCATGAACGGCGGCCGGCCGGTGAGCATCTCGTACAGGACCACGCCCAGCGAGTACAGGTCACCCGCCGGGGACGCCCGGCCGCCCGCGATCCGCTCCGGCGGCGCGTAGGCGGCCGTGGCCAGCAGCTGCTGGCCGGTCGTGGAATGCGCCTCGCGGGCGGCGGCGATGCCGAAGTCCATCACCTTCACCCCGCCGCCGGCGGTCAGCATGATGTTGGCCGGCTTGATGTCCCGGTGGATGATCCCGATCCGGTGGGCGGCGTCCAGCCCGTCGGCCACCTCCGCCGCGATCCGGGCCGCCTCCAGCGGCGGCAGGGCACCGCCGCGCAGCCGTTCGGCCAGCGTCTGGCCCTCCAGCAGCTCAAGGACCAGGAACGGCGCCTCGCCGTCCACGAAGTCGAACACCCGGACCACGTTGGGGTGGTCCAGCATGGCCGTGGCCCGAGCCTCGCGGCCGAAGCGCCGCACCGCCACCGGGTCGCCGGCCAGCTCCACGGCCAGAACCTTGATCGCGACCCGCCGGCCAAGCAGCGTGTCGTCGGCCTCCCAGACCTCGCCCATGCCGCCCGCGTCGATCCGCCGCACGGCCTGAAAGCGGTCGTCGTGGCCAAGCTGCTGCTGCATCGCTCCCATCCCCTCGGGAAGGGCCTTTCCGGCGAACGCCGAGGCAAATCACCGAACCGGTCCCGGCCGCGGCTGGCGGCCGGCGATGCCGGGCGCGATGATGCCAGCACCATGTCGGCGCGGGTGAGCATTCGGGAGGCGTGATGGCCACCTCGCGGACCACCTTCCAGGACGGCCGGCCGGCGACGGCACCCAGGCACCCGCCAGCAGCTTCGTCTGGGTCAGCCTGCGCGACCCCAGCGCGGTGATCAAGACGGTCGGCTGGGATGCGGCCGAGGAGGAGACCACCTCCGGCGAGGGGCAGCTGGTCCTCGGCGACAGCCTGGTGGTCGCCCACCGCCGACCGGCTCAGGCGACGCTTCCGCAATGTGAGCTTGAGGAGGTGGTCCGGGCCAAGCAGGCGGTCCGCGAGCGGGTCTGGGCCCGCCTCGAGCGGGAGCGGGCGGCCCGGTTCCCGGGGGCCGAGGGGCGGATCCCCAACTTCGCCGGCGCCACGGCGGCCGCCGACGGGCTGGCCTCGCTGCCGCAGTGGCGGGCGGCCCGGGTGGTCAAGAGCAACCCCGACGCCCCGCAGCTCCCGGTCCGGGCGCGAGCCCTGGCCGACGGCAAGCTCCTGTACATGGCCGTCCCCCGCCTGACCGACGAACGCCCCTTCATCCTCCTCGACCCGGCGCGGCTGGAGGTCCCGCCCCGCCGCGCCGCCTCCATCAGCGGCTCG
>JBJMHP010000288.1:0-10509 GCA_045807325.1 Actinomycetes bacterium
GGTGCGCGCCGCCGGCCGGGCCATCGGCCTGTGGGCCAGCGAGCCGCGCCGCCGCCGGGCCCAGCGCCGGGCCCGCATCGCCCTCGGCCGGGCCGTCGCCGACCACCTGACCGGCCGGCCGGCCCCACCCATGCTGGCCACGCCCCTGG
Source organism: Actinomycetes bacterium (assembly GCA_045807325.1). GTDB lineage: Bacteria > Actinomycetota > CALGFH01 > CALGFH01 > CALGFH01 > CALGFH01. Next base: position 150 of record JBJMHP010000288.1, read on the forward strand.
CCGCCCACCGGGCGGCCCAGCTCCGCCTGGCCTCGACCGACGCCCCACCCCGCCCCCAGGGCCGGCCGACGCCGGGCGACACGACGGCGACCCAGCCGCCGGGGTCGGGCACGGCCGCCGAGCCGCAGACGCCCCCCGCCCGGGCACCGGTCGCCTCGCGGGCCAGCCGCTCGGCCGGTCGCCACCGCGACCTGGCCGCCGAGCTGGAGTGGCTGCTGCTGATCGTGGTCCACTTCCTGCCCCGCCTGGCGGCCAGGATCCGGCTGCGGGCGGCCGACGAGCGCCTGGGCGCCTGGGCCACCGGCCTCAGCGACCCCCAGGACCCGGCGGTGGTGGCGGCGCGGGAGCGGGCGGCAGAGGTCCAGCGGGCCGCGGCCGCGGCCAGGGTGGCCGCCTCGGCCAACTGGCGCCAGGCCGGCGACGCCGCCCGGCTGGCCTCGCGGCTGGCCTCCGAGGCCGTGGCCGACCTGATCGGCTGGGTCGGGCATGGCATCCGCAGCGGCTCCAGCATGGTGGTCGCCTGGCTGGTCTCGGCGGCCGTGGCCATCCGGCGCCGCCTGCGCCACGGCTCGGCCGCCGCCGGCCGGCACGTCCGCGCCGGGTCCAGCGTCACCCGCGAAGGCCTCCGCACGGGAACGTCGGCGACCCGGGAGAGCCTCCGGGCCGGGACCGCGGCAACCAGGGAGGGCCTCCGCGCCGGATCGTCGGCGACCCGGGAGGGCCTCCGGGCCGGCTCGGCCGCGGCCGGCCGGGGGGTCCGGGGTGCCGGCAGCGGGATCGCCGGGGCCGCCGGCGGCCTCGCCTCACGGATCGACGCCCTGGCCGACCGCGGCCGCGGCCGCCGCAACGGCCCGGCCGGCTTCCCGACGGCGCGGATCCAGGAGCCCGACGGGGCCCGCAACGGCGACGGCCGCCCGGACGGGCCGGGTCCGGGCCAGCTCCTCCTCGACCCGACCGATCCCATCGACGCCTGGTGGCTGCCGTCCAGCATGGAGGAGCGGCTCGAGGAGGCGCCGCGACCGGCCACCGGCCGGCGGGCCCGGGCCGACGGCCGACGGCGTTCCGGCCGCGGCCGCGTGGCCACCGGCCTGTCCCGCGGGCTGGGCAGGATCGGCCGGCCGTTCCGGGCCGTCGGGGCGTGGCTCGCCCCGATCGTGACCGCCCTGGCCGCGCCGCCCAACCGGCGCCGGCGCGGCTGGCTGCCGTTCGCGCGCCCGGTGGTGGTCGCCCTCGCCCTCACCCTGCTGGTCGCCACCGCGACCGCGGTCCCGGCGGGCATCCTGGTCGCCGACTCGGTCAAGGGGGCCGGGAAGGGCCTCCCCGAGCTGGACGAGCTGCGGCAGCTCCGCCAGCCCGAGCGGACCCAGGTCTACGACCGCCAGGGCAAGGTGATCGAGGTCCTCAAGGACGAGCAGGACCGGATCGTGATCCCACTGACCCAGATCTCGACCACCCTCCAGCAGGCGGTGATCGCCGCCGAGGACGCCCGCTTCTACGAGCACAAGGGGGTCGACGACCGGGGGATCGTCCGGGCCGCGGTCAGCAACCTGCTCAGCGGCCAGGTCAGCCAGGGCGGCAGTACCATCACCCAGCAGCTGATCCGCAACAGCTACCCCGACCTGAAGGACATCTCGATCGTCCGCAAGGTCAAGGAGGCGGCCCTGGCCGCCCAGCTCGAGGGCAAGCTGTCCAAGCAGGAGATCCTGCACCGGTACCTGAACCGGGTCTACTTCGGCGCCGGGTACTACGGGGTCGAGGCGGCCAGCCGGGGCTACTTCGGCAAGCATGCCTCCGAGGTCGGCCTGGCCCAGGCGGCCACGCTGGCCGGCATCATCAGGGAGCCGGTGAGCTCCGAGCCGCGCCAGCATCCGCAGCGGGCCAGGGTGCTGCGTGACTCGGTGCTGGAGCGGATGACCCAGCTCGGCATGATCCCCCCGGCCAGGGCGGCCAAGGCCAAGCGGCGGCCGCTCGAGATCGAGAAGCCGCGCCACCTCGGCGGCCACTACCCCTGGTTCATCGACGGCCTCAAGCGCCAGCTCCAGGAGGACGAGCGGCTCGGCAGGACCAGGGAGGCCCGGACCCAGCGGCTGTTCGAGGGCGGCCTGCGCATCCACACCACCCTGGACCGGGACATGCAGCTCGCGGCCGAGCAGGCGGTCGCCCGGTGGCGGCCCCCGTCCGGCCCCGACATCGCCCTGGTGGCCATCGACCCGCGCGACGGCGGCGTCCGGGCGGTGGTCGGCGGCCGCAACTTCAAGAACGAGTCCTACAACGCCGCCCTGCAGGGCGTCGGCCGCCAGCCGGGGTCCTCGTTCAAGACCTTCGTGCTGGCCGCCGCGCTCGACGCCGGCATCTCGCCCGACTCGGTCTGGGAGTCGAGCGGCTTCGACCAGCTGGTCTGCGGCAGCCAGTGGGCGGTCGACAACTACGAGGGCGGCGGGTCCGGCCCGGTGTCGGTCCGGGACGCCACCCGGCGCTCGGTGAACGGCGTGTACGGCCGCCTGATGGAGAAGCTCTGCCCGGACAGGGTGGCCGACATGGCCGAGCGGCTCGGCATCCCGAAGATCCCGGCCAGCCAGCGGGTGCCGTCGATGGCCCTCGGCTCGGCCGAGGTCCGCCCCATCGACATGGCCAGCGCCTACGCCACCCTGGCCGACATGGGCGAGTACCACCGGCCGACCTTCTTCGAGCGGATCGACCACCGCAGCGGCAAGCAGGTGATCGAGCAGCCGAACAAGCCCGAGCGCCGGATCTCGGCCGCGCTGGCCTGGCAGGTCAATGACATCCTCAAGGGCGTCATCACCGGCGGCACCGGCGTCGCGGCCAACATCGGCCGCCCCGCCGCCGGCAAGACCGGCACCAACCAGGCCTACCGCGACGCCTGGTTCGTCGGCTACACCCCGCAGCTGGTGACGGCGGTGTGGATGGGCAATCCCACCAGCCAGGAGTCGATGTACAACGTGCAGGGGGTGCGGGTGGCCGGCGGCACCTTCCCGGCCCGGGTCTGGCACGACTTCATGGCCGTGGCCATGGCCAACCAGGAGGTCCTGGACTGGCCCAAGCCGCCCGAGGAGCTCAGCTACACGATCCTGCCGCCGCCCCCTCCGCCCCAGGAGCACAAGGACCAGGGGAACAAGGATCCCAAGCCCCCCAAGGACCGGAAGCCTCGCAAGCCCGGTCAGCCAGGCAGGAACCACTAGGAGCCCCGGTGCCCTACCTCGACTATGCGGCCAGCGCCCCCCTGCGGGCCGAGGCCCTGGCGGCGATGCTGCCGCTGCTCGAGCAGCCGGCGGCCAACCCGTCCAGCCAGCACCGCCAGGGGCGGGCGGCCAGGGCCGCCGTGGAGACGGCCCGCGAGCAGGTCGCCGCCCTGGTCGGGGCCGCCCCGGCCGAGGTGGTGTTCACCTCCGGCGGCACCGAGGCCGACAACCTGGCCGTCAAGGGCGCCGTCCTGGCCCGGCCGCCGGAGGGCCGGCACCTGGTCTGCTCGGCCGTGGAGCACCACGCCGTGCTGGACGCCGCCGCCTGGGCCGAGGCCGACGCCGGGGCCCGGGTCGACCTGGCCCCGGTGGACGGCCTGGGCCGGGTCGAGCTGGACCGGCTGGCCGCCCTGCTCCAGCCCGGGCGAACCGCCCTGGTCGCGGTGATGGCGGCCAACAACGAGGTCGGCACCGGCCAGCCGGTCGCCACCGTCGCCGACCTGGCCCATGCCGCCGGCGCGCTCCTGCTCTGCGACGCCGTCCAGGCGGCCGGGCTGCCCGGGGTCGACATGGCCCGCGACGGCGTCGACCTGCTCGCCCTGGCCTCCCACAAGCTCGGCGGCCCGACCGGGGTCGGCGCCCTGGTCGTCCGCTCCGGCACCACCCTGCGGCCCCTGCTCCACGGGGGTGGCCAGGAGCGCGGCCTGCGCTCGGGCACCCTCCCGGCCGCCGCCATCGCCGGCTTCGGCGCCGCCGCCGACGCCGCCCTCGGCGACCGCCAGACCGACGCCTCCACCACCCTGACCACCCTCCGCATCCGCCTCCTGTCGGGCCTCCAGCCCCTTGCCCCCGACCTCCAGCTCAACGGCGACCCCACCCCCTCCGGGGCCGGGTTGCCGGGGTTGCTGTCGGTGCGGTTCCCGGGGCGGCGGGCCGAGGATCTGCTGTTGCTGTTGGACCGCTACGGGGTGGCGTGCTCGGCCGGGTCGGCATGTGCCAGTGGGGCGGTCACCCCGTCGCACGTGCTGGTCGCCATGGGGCGGGACCGGGCCGAGGCGCGGGAGACGGTCCGCTTCAGCCTCGGCCACGGCTCGACCCTGGCCGACGTCGACCAGGCCGTCGCCGCCGTCGGCCAGGCCCTCCAGGTCCTGGCCCCGGAGGGCGCCAGATGACCCAGGTGCTGGTGGCGATGAGCGGGGGGGTGGACTCGTCGGTGACGGCGGCGCTGGCCGTCGAGGCCGGGTGGGACGTGACCGGCGTCCACCTGAAGCTGGCCGACACCCCCGCCCATCTCCAGGTGCAGGGCAAGGGCTGCTGCACCCTGGCCGACGCCGACGACGCCCGCCGGGTCGCCGGCACCCTTGGCATCCCGTTCTACGTGTGGGACATGGCCGAGGAGTTCCAGCGGGCGGTGGTCGACGACTTCGCCGCCGAGTACGCCGGCGGCCGCACCCCGAACCCGTGCGCCCGCTGCAACGAGCAGGTCAAGGTGGCCGGGCTGCTGGCACGGGCCCGCGCCCTCGGCTTCGACGCCCTGGCCACCGGCCACTACGCCCGGGTCGAGGACGGCCGGCTCTACCGGGGCGCGGACGCGGCCAAGGACCAGTCCTATGTGCTCTACATGCTGGGCCCGTCCGAGCTGGAGCGGCTGCGGCTGCCCCTCGGCCGGCTGGCCAAGCCCGAGGTCCGGGCGATCGCGGCCGGCCTCGGCCTGCGGACCGCGGCCAAGCCGGAGTCCTACGACGTCTGCTTCGTCCCCGACGGCGACACCGCCGGGTGGCTGGAGCGCCGGTTCGGGCCCCGTCCCGGTCAGGTGGTGGACACCGCCGGCCGGGTCCTCGGCCATCACCGGGGCGCCTACCGCTACACGGTCGGCCAGCGGCGCGGCCTCGGCGTGGCCGCCCCCACCCCCCGCTACGTCCTCCGGGTGGAGCCGGCCGCCGGCCGGGTGGTGGTGGGGGAGCGGGCCGAGCTGGCCATCGGCACGGTCGAGCTGGAGCGCGCCACGGCCACCGACGGCCGCGGCCTGCGCCCGGGCCGAGCCAAGGTCCGCCTGCGCGCCCACGGCACCGAGGTCGGCTGCCAGGTCGTCCCCCTGGACCCGGCCCGGGAGGGGTCAACCCCAACAGGCCCGGGACGCCCCGACCGGGGGGCGCGGGTCCGGCTCGACCTGGACGAGCCGGTCGACGCCGTGGCCCCAGGCCAGGCCGGCGTCCTCTACGACGGCGACCTGGTCCTCGGCGGCGGCACCGTCGCCGCCACCGGCCCCGCCCGCTGACCCGCCCGACGGTGGGCCGGCCACACGCCGGTGGTCGACCCGTGGCGCCCTGGCGGTTCGCCGACGCCGGCCCTCAGGCCTGGGCGGCGCCGTTCTCCAGCACTCGCTTGAGGGTTCGGAGGTCCCGCCGGACCGAGCGGCGGACCAGGGTGGCCATGACGGGGTCGGCGAGCCGGTAGGCGCGGCTGGCGTCGCCCTCCACGCGCACCGAGACCTCGGTGGCCTGGCCGGCGTCCTCGAACCCGTAGGTCACCCGCATCGGGAACGGCGAGCGGACCGAGCGCATGGTCAGCCGGGTCCCGGTCAGCTCGGTGATCTCGTTGAGGTACTCGATGCGGCGGCCCAGGAACGAGGCGACCCGCTCGACCCGGCTGCCCACGCCGACCGGAGGATCGGTGACCAGCCGGGCCGATCGCAGGCCGCCGATCCAGCTGGGGTCGTTGCCCGGGTCGCGCAGGTAGGCCGCGACCCGCTCGCGAGGCCGGGCGACGTCGATCACGGCCCGGATGTCGATGGCCACGGAGCCTCCTCGGGGAGCGTCGTCGGATAGGGGGCGGGGTCCTGGCCGGCGACGACCGCGGCCAGGCGGGGCAGGAACCGGGACCAGCCGTCGGCGTGCAGCGGGCGGACCTCGGGGGCCAGGTCGCGGTGGACCAGGCGGACCAGGGTGCCGTCCGGGTGCGGCTCCAGGTCGACCTCGACGGTGGAGGAGCCGGGCGGGACCGGGATGGCGCCGCTGTCCCAGCCCCAGGTGAACACCACCCGCCGACCGGGCACGACCTCCAGGTAGCGGCCCGAGCACCACTCGCCGTCGGCGATCTCGAACCGGAAGCTCCCGCCGGGCCGCGGCTCCAGGGTCGCCCGGATGCCGATCCACCTCACCAGCAGGTCCGGGTCGACGAACCAGCGGAACACCTCGGCGGGCGGCGCCGCGACCACCTGCTCGCAGGTGACGGCGTCGGGGTCGCTCACCGTTCCGCCTCGCCGGCGATGCCCGAGGCCAGCCGGCCCAGCCGGCCACCCCAGAACCCCTCGAGCTGGCGTCGCGCCTCGGCCAGCCGGTCGGCATCGACCCGGTACAGCCGCTGGTTGCCGTCCACCCGCACGTGGACCAGCCCGGCGCCACGTAGCACCTTGAGGTGCTGGGAGGCGGCCGGCCGGGTCAGCGCCACCGCCTCGGCCAGCTCCGAGGACGACCGCTCGGCGTCCCAGACCAGCTCCAGCATGGCCCGCCGAGCGGGATGGGCGAGTGCCCGCAGGGTGTCATCGACCGGCATTGATTAAGCATAAATGCAATTAAGCAACTATGCAATTGAGGGCGGGGAGCCGGGGCGGAGGCCGGCCGGGCAGGGATCGGGCGGGGGCAGGGATCGAGCCGGGCCGGGTGGGGCGGAGACCGGGGCAGGCGGCCTGCGAACGGATCCGCGTCAGGCGTCCAGGCGCTCCAGGCGGGTGTGGACCTCGTAGCGGTCGCCGCGGTAGAGGGAGCGGACGTACTCGACCGGGGTGCCGCCCGGGTCGCGGGTGACGCGCTGGAAGAGGAGGGCGGGGTAGCCGGGGGTCACCTGGAGGAGGGCGGCCTCGTCGTCGGAGAGGCGGACCACGCTGGCCCACTGGTCGGCGTCGGCCACCCGCACGCCCCAGGTGCGCTCCAGCAGCTCGTACAGGGAGGCGTCGGTCAGGTCGGCCGACTCCAGCCCGGGGAGCCGCTGGGCCGGGAGGTGGGTGCGCTCCAGGGCCATCGGCTCGCCGTCGGCGGTCCGGACCCGCTCCAGGTGGACCACCGGGCTGCCGGGGACCAGAGCGAGGTGGCGGGCCACGACCTCGCTGGCCGGGACCACGGCCTGGCTGCGCACCACCGAGCCCGGGGTCATGCCCCTGGCCCGCATGTCCTCGGTGAAGGAGGTCAGGGTGAGCGGCTGGCGGAACTTGGGCTCGGCCACGAAGGTGCCGCTGCCGTGGACCCGGTAGACCAGGCCGCGGGCGACCAGCCCGTCGACCGCCTGGGTGACGGTCGCCCTGGCCACCCCGTAGCGCTCGGCCAGCAGCCGCTCGGAGGGGAGCAGCGCCCCCGGCTCCAGGTCGGCGATCACCCCCTCCAGGATCTCCTGGAGCTGCTCGCCCTTGGGCCTGGCGAAGGAGAGCTTCCGGGGGAGCGCCTCGACCTGGCCCCCACGTCGACGTGCCGTCATGGCGACAAGTTTACCGTCAACCGCTTGACAACTGGACTAGTCCACCCTTAATTTCTGGCCTAGGCCACTTTTTCGTCCATACCTGGCCGGTCCGGAGGTGGGCATGACGGCACGGCTGCTGGTCAGCGGGGCCCGGGTGCTCACCCCGGGCGGGGAGTGGCCACGGGGCTGGATCACCGTGGACGGCCGCAAGATCGCGGCCATGGGCCAGGGCGAGCCCCCGCCCCGCGTCGCCGCCGGCGCCGACGTGCTGGCCGCCGACGGCCTGGTGGCCATGCCCGGCTTCATCGACCTGCACGCCCACGGCGCCGTCGGGTCGGACGTCATGGACGCCGACCCCGACGGGCTACGGCGCATGGCCCGCTTCTACGCCGGCCACGGCGTCACCGCCTGGCTGGCCGCCACCATGACCGCGACCGGCCAGGACACCGAGCGGGCCCTGGAGGCGGTGCGGGCCGTGACCGGCCCGGTCGAGGGCGGCGCCACCCTCCTGGGCGCGTACCTGGAGGGGCCGTACCTCAACGCGGCCCGGGCCGGGGCCCAGGACGCCGACCTGATCCGGCCGGCCGACCGGGCCGAGGCGGCCCGGCTCGTCGACCACGGGGTCGTCCGGGTCCTGGTCATCGCCCCCGAGGTCGAGGAGAACCGCTGGCTGGTCGCGGAGGCCGCGGCCAGGGGCCTGACGGTGGCCGCCGGCCACACCGACGCCACCTACGACCAGGCGCTCCAGGCGGTGGAGGACGGCGTGCGCCACGTCACCCACGCCTTCAACGCCATGCGGCCCCTGGGCCACCGCGAGCCCGGGATGCTGGGCGCGGCCCTGGTCGTCCCCGAGCTGCGCTGCGAGCTGGTCGCCGACAACGTCCACATCCACCCGGCGGCGATGCGGCTGCTGGTGGCGGCCAAGGGCACCGGGGGCGTGGTCCTGGTCAGCGACGCCATGCGGGCCACCGGGCTGCCCGACGGGGCCTACACCGTCGGCGACCGCCCGGCCTTCTCCATGGACGGGGCCATCCGCCTGGGCGACGGGACCCTGGCCGGCAGCGTCCTCACCCTCGACCAGGCCCTGCACAACCTCCAGGCCGCCACCGGCCGCCCGCTGGCCGAGCTGTGGCCGGCGGCCAGCCGCAACGCCGCCCAGGCGATCGGGGTCGACGACGCCAAGGGGACCCTGGAGCCGGGCAAGGACGCCGACCTGGTGCTACTCGACCCGGCCCTGCGGGTGGTGGTCACCGTGGCCGAGGGCGCCGTCGTCCACGGCGGCGACCGCCTACCCCGCCGGCCGGCCCCGGCCGGCCGGGCCCCGCCCAGCTGAGCGGGCACCCGCTCCAGCACAAGGAGGAACGTCCATGTCCACGCCTCGCAGGCACCGCATCACCGCCGCCCTCGCCCTGGCCGTCGCCCTGGTCCTCGGGGTCGCGGCCTGTGGCGGGTCGTCCGACAAGGGCGACCAGTCCAACGCCCAGACCGGCCCCCGCACCCTCACCATCTGGCTGATGGAAGGCAGCGCCCCGCCGGCGGTCGTCGACGGCGTCAACGCCGAGTGGAAGAAGGCCCACCCCAACGACACCGTCAAGGTCGAGCTCCAGCAGTGGAACAACATCACCACCAAGCTCGACGCCGCCTTCGCCGGCTCCAGCCCGCCCGACGTGGTCGAGCTGGGCAACACCCTGGTCTCCAAGTACGCCGCCGCCGGCGCACTCCAGGACCTCACCGGCAGCCGTGACCAGTTCGAGAACAACCAGGCCTGGCTCCAGTCGCTCACCGAGTCCTGCACCATGGAGGGCAAGCTCGTCTGCGCCCCCTACCTGGCCGGCAGCCGGGCGGTCATCTACCGCAAGAGCATGTTCGCCAAGGCCGGGATCCAGCCTCCGACCAGCCTGGAGGAGCTCCAGTCGGCCTCCCAGAAGCTGATGCAGACCTTCGGCAGCGACAAGCGGTTCTCGGCCTTCTACTTCCCCGGCAAGTACTGGTACGCCGCCCTGCCGTTCATCTGGGACCACGGCGGCGACGTGGCCGTGCAGGACGGCGGCCAGTGGCGCGGCACCCTCGACAGCACCGAGGCCCAGGCCGGCCTGGCCGCGCTCAAGCAGCTGGTCGACTGCTGCTCCCGGGCCGACAAGCAGGGCGACGAGCTCAAGCAGGACCAGGCCTTCGCCCAGGGCCACATCGCCATGATCGTGGCCAACGGCTGGGAGAAGGGCGTCATCCTCGACCCCAAGCAGGGCAACCCCAAGCTGGAGAAGGACCTGGCCGCCTTCCCGCTGCCCAGCCAGTCCAGCGGGCAGACGGCGCCGGTGTTCCTCGGCGGCTCCGACCTCGGCATCGCGGCCAAGTCCAAGAACCAGGACCTGGCCCTGGACTGGGTCAAGCTGCTGTCCGGGACCAGGTTCCAGACCCAGATGGCCACCGTCGGCGGGGTCATCCCCAACTCGACCACCCTGCTCGGCCTGCACGCCAAGGACCCCTACCTGTCGGTGTTCGACGCCACCGCCAAGAACAGCCGCTTCACCCCGACCTCGCCCAACTGGGCCAACGTCGAGGCGGCCAACATCCTGCCCGACATGCTGGTCTCGATCTTCACCGGACGCGCGTCGATCGCCGACGCCACCAAGCAGGCCAGCAGCCAGATCACCGACACCCTCAACTCCGGTTCCTGACCTGACCGGCAGGGAGGCAGCCGTGCGCGC
>JBJMHP010000289.1:0-5673 GCA_045807325.1 Actinomycetes bacterium
CTGGGCGATCCGGCAGTTCCTGACCGACCCCGCCACCGCCGACACCGCCCCGTGGTCGGCGACCCGGACGCGGACCTGGTCGACCCCAGCCCTCGGCTACTGGCTCAGCGGCCTCACCAACCAGCCCGGCCACCGCCCCCACGCGCCAGCCAGCCGGCCCGGCGCCCCAACACCTGCGGCGCCGATGCCGCTGCCCGACCCCAGCCCGCAACCGACCCCAGCACAAGCCGCCTGACCGCAGCCCAACGCGGCCTGCCAGCATCTGCCACATCGACAGCCGGCCGGCGCCCGGGGTCACCAGGGTTGACGGCCCGGCGCCGTTGTCGACAGGCCGGTTCGATGCCGAACCGAGAACGGAGCCGACGACATGACCGCAGCCACCAGCACCCTCACCACCGCTCCTGCTCCCACCCGACCGCCGGCGCCGCCGGGGCTGCGGCTGCAGCTGGACCCCACCATGGCCGGCACCGGAGCCGTGGACGGCGGCTGGTGGCCACGCTCGCGGGATCCGGATGCCGAGCTCCCCGGCCTCATCGCCGGCCTGGAGTCCTCCCTTGGGCCGATCACCCGGGTGGCGCTCAACCTGGACGCCTGGGACAGCGCTCCCCGCCGCGTGGCCGTGGACGGCCGCCGCGTCCGCGTGGGCTGGTTCCGCCAGATGGACGCCCACACGATCGGGGTGACCAGAGCGGCCCAGGATCGCGTGGTCCTGCTGGTGGTCCCGCCGCAGGCAACCACGGCCGCGGCGGGCATCGCCATGGCCATGGCAGCCGATGCGGCCAACAACGCCCGGCCTGCCGACATCCTCGCGGCGGCCAGGATCGGCGGCCAGGACCCCACCCCCATGCCCCCGCAGCCACCCTCGTAGGAACACCCCCACCGCACCCTCCGCCTGATCCTCGGACCGCGCCGGTTGCTCCTCGCCACTCCGGGCACATCCATCCCTGGCCCGCTGAGCGGTCCGACGGTCGCCGACCATCCAGAGAGGTTCGAGACCATGCCGATCGACCCGGCGCACCTGGTGAGAAGCCTCGGCACTCTGGACACCCTCGACCTTGACCGGGGCTTCACCGGGACGCTGCAGCAGGTGCTGCGTTCGGCCAGGACCCTGTTGGATGCGGACATGGCGGGGCTCATGCTCGTCGACCAAGCTGGCGCGCTGCGCTGGGCAAGCGCCTCCGACCCGATGGTCGAGACCCATGAGGGCGAGCTGGAGCAGCTCGCCGACGGTCCCTGCAGGGCCGCCTTCGCCCAACGGGCGCCCGCGGCCGTCCCAGACCGCAGCGCCGAACCTAGCTGGAGCGAGCTCGCCCAGGCGGATATCGATGCAGGCATCCATGCCGGGCTGAGCGTACCCGTCGAGGTCGGTGGTGGCCCTGTGGGGACGCTGGACGTCTACGTCACCGCCCCAAGGGAGTGGGACGACAGCGCGGCGGCCGCCCTACAGGCCTATGCCGGGCTGGTCGCGAGCCTGCTGGTGGCCACGGTGACGGCGCGGGTCGGCGGCCGGTTGGCCGACCAGTTGCGGGCGGCCTTGGAGTACCGGTCGCAGATCGAGCAGGCGGTAGAGATCCTCGTCGACCGCGAAGGCCTGGATGCGCCGGCGGCGCTCGGGTGGCTGGGAACGGCGGCCAGGTCCTCGGGGTGCTCGCTGGTCCAGATGGCCCGTGCCGTGGTTGGTGGGGCGCCGCTCCCCTCGGACCGACTCGCCCAGGCCAGGGCGCAGCGGCGCGAGGCCACCGACCTTGCGGTTGCCATGCACCGCCGGGACTCGGAGTTGCACGAGGGCGCGGCCCGAGGGTACGAGCGGCGCGGCCAGCCTGGCCGAGCGCAGACCGAGCATCTGCAGGCGGCCGCGGCGCGCGGCCGGATCATCGACGCCGAAGCCGAACGGCGCCGAGCCGACCAAGCACCCTAAGCAGCTGCCTGCTACCTCAGCCCCACGGTCACCGGAGGAGCCATGGACACCGCTACCGCGACGCACTCTGCCGACGAGCCGGCCCCGGCCGCGGCGAGTGTTCGGCGCTCGAGGCGGCGGCGACGCCCCTCCGGCGCACCGCCGCCATTGCCCCGGCACCTCGAGATCACGGGCGTCGCCTGGCTGCTGGTCGCCGTCGGGCTCGTCGCCGTGTTCGCGGTCAGCTTTGTCGCCAGCCGGCACGGCGCCGCCGTCGCGGTGACCGCCGCCGACGACCGGGTCGCGCGCTGGCTCACCGGGCTGCACAGCGGCTGGCGCATCAATGCGCTGCAGGTGGCGGCGTTTCCCGCGAGCTGGCTGGCCTCCAAGATCCTCGCCTGGTGCATCGTCGTCCCGCTGCTGGTGTTCCGGCGGATTCGCCATCTGGTCGTCTACATCGTCGCCCTCGCCGTGACCTCGCAGCTGGCCCTGGTCTTATCGGTCGTGCTCAAGCGGCCCAGGCCCTTCGGGGTCGTCATCGACGGGAGCTGGAACGGCTATGCGCTGCCGTCGATCCAGGTGGCGATGCTGGCCGCGAGCCTGGTCAGCGTCCTCTACGTGCTGGTGCCGGAGGGCCGCTGGCGCCAGCGCGGCAAGTGGGCGGCGACCGCGATCGTCGCCCTGGCCGGCCTGGCCCGGGTCGCCCTCGGCCTCGACGCCCCGACCGACGTGCTGCTCGGCGCCGTCATCGGCGTGACCGTTCCCCTGCTCGCCTTTCGCTGGTTCACCCCTAACGAGGTCTTCCCGGTCAGCTACCGGCGCGGCCGGACCGCCCACCTGGATGTCGGCGGGGCCCGCGGCCAGGCCATCCGCCGCGCTCTGGCCGACCAGCTCGGCCTGGTCGTCGAGGAGGTCAAGCCGTTCGGGCTGGCCGGCTCGGCCGGCTCGACCCCGCTGCGGATCAAGGTCAAGGGCGACCCGCCAACGGTGCTGTTCGGCAAGCTGTACGCCCGCAGCCACCTGCGCTCGGACCGCTGGTACAAGCTGGGCCGTGAGCTGCGGTACGGCCGGCTGGAGGACGAGAAGGCCTTCAACACCGTCGGCCGGCTGGTCCAGCAGGAGGACTATGCGCTGCGGCTGCTCCGGGACGCCGGCCTGCCCACGCCGGCGCCCCACGGGGTCGTCGAGCTCACCCCCGAGCGCGAGTACCTGATTACCTTCGAGTTCTTCGACGACGCCAAGGAGCTCGGCGAGGGCGAGGTGGACGAGGCGATCATCGACCAGGGCCTCGGGATCATCCGCAAGCTGTGGGACGCCGGGCTGGCCCACCGGGACGTCAAGCCGGCCAACCTGCTGGTCCGCCACGGCCGGATGGTGCTGATCGACGTCGCCTTCGTCCAGGCCCACCCGAGCCCGTGGCGCCAGGCCGTCGACCTGGCCAACATGATGCTGTGCCTGGCGTTGCGCAGCGACCCCCGGCTGGTCTACCAGCGGGCCCTGCGGCAGTTCTCGGTGGAGGAGATCACCGAGGCGTTCGCGGCCACCCGCGGCCTGACCATGCCGTCCCAGCTCCGGCACCTCATGCGGGCGGAGGGCCGCGACCTACACGCCGAGTTCCTCGAGCTCCTGCCCGAGCGGCCCCGCCCAATCGCCATCCAGCGCTGGAGCATCCGTCGGATCGGGCTGGCCGTGCTCACGCTGCTCTTCGCCGCCGTCATCCTCAACATCGGGTGGGGGCTGCTCATCGGTGATGGGGGGGTCGAGAACGAGCCGATCGAGGCGCAGACGCTCCGTTGCGCGCCCCACGAGCCGCTCCTCCTGATGGCCCAGTCGGTGCCCACCGCCTCGCTGGTGCCGTGCGTCGAGATCCTCCCGGCCGGCTGGACGCTCGGGGACGTGTTCGTCGGCAACGAGAGGTCCAGGTTCACCCTGACCAGCGACCGGGGCGGTGTCCTGGTCGCGGAGCTCGCCGCCTCCTGTGACCTGGCCGGGGCGGTCGAGCTGACCTCCGAGCGGCCGGGGGCACGACGCTACCTGCGGATCGAGCGCAACGCCGCCGGCGTCGCCATGACCCGCACCTATACCTTCCCGGGCGGCTGCGTCACCCAGCGCCTGGCCGCACCCGAGGCCAGCCGGCAACAGCTGGCCGGCGAGTCGTCGTCCGCGCTGGGCTTCACCACCCGCGACGCCCTGGCCGCCGCCCTCCGGCGCGACTCCGGCGGCCGGCTCGATCTCAACGTACCGACAAGCTGAGGAGACGTTCCGATGACCGAGCAACTCGCGACCGCGCGGAAGCCTTCGTCCCGTACCCGCCGGATCGTTCAGGTCGCGCTGTCACTGGTCCTGGTCGTGGTGATCTTCTACTACCTGCTGCGCGGGATCGACCTGGCAACGGTGTGGGCCGAGATCCAGGCCCTGACCTGGCTGGAGCTGGCCACCCTGGTGGCGATCGCCGGCTGGAACCTGTGCACCTATGCCTGGGTGTGGATGGCGGTCACCCCGGGCCTGTCGTTCTGGCGGGCCATGGGCATGACCCAGGCCACTACCGCGGTGGCCAACACCATCCCGGCCGGAGTCGGGGCGGCGATGGGCATCGGCATGACCTACTCGATGCTGGGGTCCTGGGGCTACTCGCGGTCCCGGACGACCACGGCGGTGCTCGTCTCCGGGGTGTGGAACAGCTTCATCAAGCTCGGCCTGCCCGTGCTGGCCCTGGCCTTGGTCGCCCTCCAGGGCGGCGCCACCGGGGGGCGGGTCGTCGCCGCCCTGCTCGGCATCGCCGGCCTGGCCGCCGCGGTGGTGATCTTCGCGCTGATGTTGCGCAGCGAGGAGGCGGCCCGCCGGTTCGGGCTCCTGGCCGGCCGGATCGCCTCACGGCTGCTGCGGCTGGTGCGGCGGCCGCCGGTGGCCGGCTGGGAGCTGGCCACGGTCAAGTTCCGCAGCCGCACCGTCGGCCTGGTCCAGGGTCGCTGGGTCGCGATCACGGTGACCTCGCTGGTCAGCCACCTGTCGCTGTACCTGGTGCTGCTGGTCACCTTGCGCCACGTCGGGGTCAGCGACGCCGAGGTCTCCTGGGCCGAGGTGCTGGCCGTGTTCGCCTTCGCCCGCCTGGCCACCGCCATCCCCCTCACCCCCGGCGGCGCCGGGTTCGTCGAGGCCGTGCTGATCGGTGGGCTGGTCGCCGCCGGCGGCGCCAGGCCCCAGGTGGTCGCGGCCGTGCTGGTCTACCGGGCCCTCACCTGGCTGCTGCCCATCCCGGTGGGCATCGGCACCTACCTGTGGTGGCGGCGACGGTCGCTCGTCGCGCCGGGCACGCAGGCGCCGACAGCGGCGGGCCTTGAGGCGACCTGATCGACCGCGGGACCAGGGCCGAGGCGCCGGCGGCTACCGCCCCGGAGCCACCCGATCGAGCTGGGCGCCGAGTACCTCGACCCCACCTCGTCCTCACAGTGCGCAGCGAGGACATTCCACCTTCTGAACGAGCGTCGAAAGGGGCTCCTACGCCGTTGCGGTCATGGGCTGGAACGACGCCACCACGGCGACCGCTTCGACCTCGATGAGCAGGTCATCGCGGACCAGCCGCCGGACCTCCACGGCGGTGCTGGCCGGTGGCTGCTGGATGTTGATGTACTGGTCGCGGACCTCGCGGACGACGGGGAGCTGGGTGGCGTCGACCAGGAACAAGGTGAGCTTGACCACCTGGTCGAAGCCGGCTCCGACGGCCTGGAGGGCGGCCTGGAGGTTGTCGAACACCTGCCGCGCCTAGGAACGTATGT
>JBJMHP010000290.1:0-3149 GCA_045807325.1 Actinomycetes bacterium
CAGCGCCGCCCGGGTGTACTCCCGTCGCATCCCCTGAACGCTACTCCGTGGCGATCGCCCGCAGCACGTCCACCTTGGCCGCCCGGCGCCCGGGCAGGACCGCGGCCAGGATGCCGGCCAGGCCGGCCGCGACCACGAAGACGACCAGCTGGCCGGCGGGCAGCGAGAACTCGGTGATGCCCTGGCTCCGCAGGGCCCGCACGATCGTCCAGCCGAAGAACACCCCGACGGCCAGGCCGAGGACGGCCCCGAGGACGGCGATGATGACCGCCTCCCAGCGGATCATCGAGCGCAGTTGCCGCCGCGAGGCCCCGACCGCCCGCAGCAGGCCGAGCTCGCGGATGCGCTCGAAGATCGACAGGCCGAGGGTGTTCACGATGCCGAACAGGGCGATCAGGATGGCCAGGCCGAGCAGCGAGTAGAACAGGTTGATGATCTGGTCGATCTGGCGGGCCTGCTCGTCGCGGAACTGGGCCTGGTCGCGGACGGTGACGTTGGGGAAGTCGGCCATCACCCGGTCGACGGCGGCCCGGGAGGCGGCCGGGGCCACCCCCGGCGCGGCCTTGACCAGGATCTGGATGTCGGCCTGGTCGGAGTAGTTCCGCTCGTAGTCGGTCAGGGCGAGCAGGTAGTCGCCGTTCAGGGTGTTGTCCTTGTAGATGGCCTTGATGGGGACCTGCTGGAGGCCGGTGCGGGGGAACTGCATGGGCACGCGCTCGCCCACCGTCCAGCCGTTGGCCCTGGCCACCGTGTCCTTCACGGCCAGGCCGCCGGAGGCCAGGTCGTTCAGGGAGCCGGCGGTGACGTCGGTGCGGACGACCTGCTGGTAGGCGGCCGGGTCGATGGCGTACAGGCTCTTGCTGGCCCCGTTGAGCTTCCAGGGACCGATGCGCATCCCGGCCACCGCGGCCAGCTCCGGCTGCTCGGCCAGGCGCTGGGCGGCCTCGGGGCTGAACGGCTGGAAGTTGTCGTTCATGAGGATGTAGTCGGCCGAGACCGTGTCCTCGAGGGTCCTGGTGGTCGAGGCCTTGATCGAGGCGGCGAAGATGCTGACGAAGGCGACCAGGGCCAGCCCGATCATGAGGGCGGCGGCGGTCGAGGCGGTCCGCCGCGGGTTGCGCATGGCGTTCTGGCGGGCCAGGGCGCCCGGGAGCCGGAAGGCGCGGGCGAACGGCCAGCCGATGACCCGGGCCAGCGGCCGGGCGATCAGTGGGCTCAGGATGGCCACCCCGAAGAAGACCACCACCGCGCCGGAGGCCACGTTGACCAGCCGGTTGCCCTCGGTGCGGAACAGGCCGGCCAGCAGCAGGGCCACGCCCACGGCGGTGACCAGCACCCCGAGCACGATCCGGCGCTTGCGGAAGCCGGTCGGGGCGAACGCCGTCTCCGGCTGGAGGGCGGCCACCGGCGGCACCCGGGTCGCCTTGAGGGCCGGGATCAGCGCCGCCAGCACGGTGACGACCAGGCCGACGACCAGGGACACGATCACCGTGCGGGGCCGGAACTGGATGCCGGTGGTGGGGATGTCGGCGCCCAGGAACCCGCTCAGCAGGGCCTTGAGGCCGCTGGCGATCAGCACTCCGGCGCCCAGGCCGACCAGCGAGGCGACCACGGCGACGATCACCGACTCGATCAGCACCGAGTTCATCACCTGGCGGCGGCTGGCCCCCAGGCAGCGCAGCAGGGCCAGCTCGCGGGTGCGCTGGGCGACGATGATGGTGAAGGTGTTGAAGATCAGGAACCCGCCGACCAGCAGGGCCACGAAGGCGAAGGCGAGCAGGGCGGTGGACAGGAACCGGCCGATGGTGTCGTTGATCGAGGCGGCGGTGTCCTCGGCCAGCTCCTGGCCGGTGAGCACCTCGTACCTGGAGTCGACGGCGGCCCGGACCCGGTCGCGCAGCTGCTCGGGGGTCACGCCCGGCTCGGCGGCGGCGTCGATCTCGTCGAAGCGGCCCTCGCGGTTCATCACCTTCTGGGCGGTGGCCAGGTCGAAGCCGACCAGGCGGGCCCCGCCCAGGTTGTCGGCCTGGCCGAAGCCGATGATGCCGCTGATCGTGAAGCTGCGGGCCGGCCCCTGGAACAGCACCTTGACCCGGTCGCCGACCGTGTAGCCGGTGTCCTCGGCGGTCTTGGCGTCGATGGCCACGTCGTCCGGCCCGGTCGGCAGCCGCCCGGAGCGGACGGTCGAGCCGGCCGTGAAGGCGGAGTCCTGGTTGAACGACACGCCCAGGCTGGGCGCCCCGCTGGTGGTGACCGCCTTGCCGTTCTTGCCGACGAGCTGGGCGTAGCCGGTGACACTGCCCTCGGCCGCCCGGACGCCGTCCACGGCCCTGACCCGCTCCAGCAGGGAGGCGGGCATGGGGTCGCGGACCTCGCCGGTGTCGAAGCCGCCGAAGGTCTCCTTCGAGCGGACGGCCACGTCGATGCCCTGGGTGACCTGCTTGAACAGGTTGTCGAAGCTGGCCGTGATGGTGTCGGTGAGCACGTAGGTGCCGGCCACGAAGCTGACCCCGAGCACGATGGCCAGGGCGGTCGCGGCCAGCCGGAGCTTGTGGGCCAGCAGGCCCTTGAGCGTCGCCTTGCCCATCGCCCCTCAGCCCCCCAGCTTCTTCATGAGGTCGAGCACCTTCTCGGCGGTGGGGTTGGCCATCTCGTCGACGATGCGGCCGTCGACCAGGAACAGCACGTGGTCGGCGAAGGCGGCCGAGTTCGGGTCGTGGGTGACCATCACGATGGTCTGGCCGTACTCGTCGACCGAGCGGCGCATGAAGCCGAGCAGCTCGGTGCCAGAGGCCGAGTCGAGGTTGCCGGTGGGCTCGTCGGCGAACACGATCGCCGGCTTGGACGCCAGCGCCCTGGCGGCGGCGACCCGCTGCTGCTGGCCGCCGGACAGCTCGGCCGGCTTGTGGCCCAGCCGCTCCCGCAGGCCCACCGCGTCGATCACCTTGTCGACCCAGGAGCGGTCGGGCTTGCGGCCTGCGATCGCCAGCGGCAGCTCGACGTTCTCGGCCGCGGTCAGGGTCGGGAGCAGGTTGAAGGCCTGGAACACGAAGCCGACCTTGTCCCGGCGGAGCAGGGTGAGCTGCTTCTCGGACAGCTCGCTGAGCTCGACGTCGCCGATGAAGATCTGCCCCGAGGTGATCCGGTCC
>JBJMHP010000291.1:0-12155 GCA_045807325.1 Actinomycetes bacterium
CAAGCCGCCTGCGGTTGCCCGAGCCGAGCGTGGCGCGTTCCTTTCTGCGTTGCAGACGGGCAATACGTGCTTGTGCGGTGGCGAGGAACCTCGGGTTCGTGACGACGACACCGTCGCTCGTGGTGAGGAACCGCGCCACCCCGACGTCGATGCCGACCGCGTGGCCACTGGATGGGAGCGACTCGGCGTCTGCTTCGGCGACAACGATCACGTACCAGCGGCGGCATTCCCGCTTGAGCTGCAACGTCTTCACCCGGCCTTTGACCGGGCGATGTTGCCTGACCTTGAGGTGTCCGACGGCCTGGAAGCTCGCGCGCGCCCAGTGACCGGCGCCGGCCGGCATCCATTTAGCGCCGTCCCCGGCGACAAACCGCACCTGGTTGAATCGCTGGTACGGCTTGAACCGCGGGTAACCGACCCTGGGCCCCTTCGCCTTGGCGCGCCTGAAGAAGACACGGAAGGTTGCATCCAGGCGGCGGAGGGTCTGCTGCTGGGCAGTGCAGGAATGCCGTCCCTGCCCCGCCAAGTCGTTCTTCCGGATCTCTCTAAGCTGCGCGCATTGGCCGTAGAAGCCGACCGAGATGTTGCACTTGCGCCAGGCATCGCGCCGCTCCTCGAGGGCGGCGTTGTACAGATCGCAGTGGTCGCGCAGCAGTCGAACTGCGCGACCCTCCTGCGACACCGTCGGGTAGGCACGGAACTTGTAGGCGCGTCTCACGACACTTGGCCCTCTCCACCACGTGCCACCTCAGCAGAAGACCTGCCTTCGCTGATCGATCGCATGCCTCCAGCATGCAGGAGGCATATGACATTCAGCTTTGGCGCTGCGCCGATACCCCGGCCCGATCACTCCGGCCCACCGGGAGGTCGTTGATGGAGCGCAACGTCTACCTGACCGCGATCGAGCCGGGCAGCGGCAAGTCGGCGGTCGCGCTCGGGGTCATGGAGGCCCTGGCCTCCGTGGGCCGGGTGGGCTACTTCCGGCCGATCGTCGCCAGCGGCGACCAGCCCGACAACGACATCGAGCTGATCCGGCGCCGCTACCGGCTCCCCCAGACCTACCAGGAGTCCTACGGGGCGGTGGTCGACGACCTGCGGGCCATGAGCGACCGCGGCCGCTACGAGGAGCTGCTCAAGCGGATCCTGGACGCCTACAAGCGGCTGGACGACACCACCGACCTCCTGCTGGTCGAGGGCAGCGACTTCACCGAGGCGTCCCGGGCCCTCGAGTTCGACTTCAACGCCGACGTCGCCCTCAACCTGGGGTGCCCGGTGATCCTGATCGTCCGGGGCAGCGACCGGTCGGTGGAGCGCGTGCTGGAGGTCGTTCAGCTGGCCCGGGGCTCGCTCACCGGGCGCGGCTGCACCATCCTGGCCACCATCTGCAACCGGGTCGGCCCGGAGGTCCTCGACGAGCTCCGCGGACGGGTGCCCGAGGTCGTGGGCGACGAGCCGGCCTACGTCCTGCCCGAGGTCCCGGAGCTGGCCGCCCCCACCGTGGCCGAGGTCGCCCTGGCCCTTTCGGCCGAGTTCCTCCGGCCAGTCCGCGGGGCCGAGGAGCCCAGCACCCGGCGCGAGGTCGGCAACGTCATCGTGGGGGCGATGAGCCTGCCCCACTTCCTGGAGCACATCAGCGACGGCGACATGATCATCACCCCCGGCGACCGGGCCGACCTGATCGTGGGCAGCCTGGCCACCCGGTTCTCCGGCACCTACCCCAACATCGCCGGGCTGGTCCTGACCGGCGCCCTGGTCCCCGAGCCGTCGGTGCTCAGGCTGATCGACGGGCTGGGCGGGACCGACCTGCCGGTGCTGACCACCGGGGCCGACACCTACCGGACGGCGGCCACCGTGGCCGGGGTGCGGGGGGTGCTCACCCCCGAGAGCGAGCGCAAGATCGCCGCCGCCCTCGGGGTGTTCAGCGAGCACGTGGACCGCCAGGGGCTGCTCAGCCGGCTCGAGGTCACCCGCACCGAGCGGGTCACCCCGCTGATGTTCGAGCAGCGGCTGGTCGAGCGGGCCAAGGCCGACCGCCGCCACATCGTGCTCCCCGAGGGCGGCGAGGACCGGATCCTCCGGGCGGCCGAGGAGGTGCTGCTGCGCGGCATCGCCGACCTGACCGTGCTCGGCGACCCCGACGCCATCAAGAGCCGGGCCGCCTCCCTGGGGCTGGAGCTGAGCGGCGTCCAGGTGGTCGACCCGCAGACCTCGGAGTTGCGTGGCGACTTCGCCGACACCTACCACGAGCTGCGCCGCCACAAGGGCGTGGCCCGGCCGGTGGCCGAGGACCTGATGGCCGATGTCTCCTACTTCGGCACCATGATGGTCTACCGGGGCCTGGCCGACGGGATGGTGTCAGGGGCGGCCCACACCACCGCCCACACCATCCGGCCGGCGTTCGAGTTCATCCGGACCGTCCCCGGCACCTCGATCGTGTCCAGTGTGTTCCTCATGCTGCTGACCGACCGGGTGCTGGTCTACGGCGACTGCGCGGTGGTGCCGAATCCCGACGCCGAGCAGCTGGCCGACATCGCGGTCGCCTCGGCGGGCACGGCCGCCCAGTTCGGCATCGAGCCGCGGGTGGCCATGCTCTCCTACTCGACCGGCGAGTCGGGCGCGGGCAGCGACGTCGAGAAGGTGCGCCAGGCCGCCGGGATCGCCAGGGAGCGCCGGCCCGACCTCCTGATCGAGGGGCCGATCCAGTACGACGCGGCCATCGACCCCGAGGTGGCCCGCTCCAAGCTGCCCGACAGCCAGGTCGCCGGCCGGGCCACCGTGTTCGTGTTCCCCGACCTGAACACCGGCAACAACACCTACAAGGCGGTGCAGCGGTCGGCCAACGCGGTCGCCGTCGGGCCGATCCTCCAGGGGCTGCGCAAGCCGGTCAACGACCTGTCGAGGGGGGCGACGGTCGCCGACATCGTCAACACCGTGGCCATCACCGCCATCCAGGCCCAGGGGACCGCCGAGCATGCCGCCGGAGGGGTTCGGGGAACCGCCGGGGCGGGTCCCCGATGAGTCGGGTCCTGGTCATCAACACCGGGTCGTCCTCCATCAAGTACCAGCTGTTCGAGATGGACGGTCAGAAGGTGCTGGCCTCGGGGCTGGTCGAGCGGATCGGGGAGGCGGGGGCGAGGCTCACCCACCGGCCCGGGGACGGCGAGCCGCTGGTGGTGGAGGACCGGGTGGCCGACCACTCCGAGGGCTTCGAGCGGGTCTTCGGGGCCTTCGTGGCCGCCGGCGGGCCGATCGGCGACCTGGCGGGCATCGGCCACCGGGTGGTCCACGGCGGCGACCGGCTCACCGCCCCCACCCTGATCGACGACGCCACCATCGCCGCCATCGCCGACCAGGCCCCCCTGGCCCCGCTGCACAACCCCAGCAACCTGCTCGGCATCCGGATCGCCATGGCCAGCTTCCCTCAGACCCCGCAGGTGGCCGTGTTCGACACCGCCTTCCACCAGACCATGCCGCCCCGGGCCTGGCGCTACGCCCTGCCGAGGGACCTGGCCGCCGAGCTGCGCATCCGCCGCTACGGCTTCCACGGCACCTCCCATGCCTACGTCTCCCGCAAGGCGGCCGAGCACCTGGGCCGCCCGGCGGCCGAGCTCAACCTGATCACCCTGCACCTGGGCAACGGGGCCAGCGCGGCCGCGGTCGCCGGCGGCCGCTGCATCGACACCTCGATGGGCCTGACCCCCCTGGAGGGGCTGGTCATGGGGACCCGCAGCGGCGACCTGGACCCGGCGGTCGTGTTCTACCTGCACCGCGAGGCCGGGATGTCGGTCGACGACATCGACGACCTGCTCAACAAGCGCAGCGGCATGCTCGGGCTGGGCGGGGCCAACGACATGCGCGAGGTCGACCGGCGGGCCGCCGGCGGCGACCAGGCGGCCGTCGAGGCGCTGGACGTCTACTGCTACCGCCTCCGCAAGTACGTCGGCGCCTACGCCGCCGCCCTGGGCCGCCTCGACGCCCTGGTCTTCACCGCCGGCGTCGGCGAGAACAACCAGGGCGTCCGGGCCGGCGTCTGCTCCGGCCTGGAGGGTCTCGGGGTCAGGCTCGACGCCAAGCGCAACCGGGCCCGCTCCGGCCGCCCCCGGACCATCTCGCCCGACGACGCCCCCGTGGCCGTCCTGGTCGTCCCCACCAACGAGGAGCTCGAGATCGCCGAGCAGACCCTGGCGGTGGTCGGCGACTAGCCGGAACTCATGGCCCGTTTCGCCGTTTCGGTGTTCGGCCGCGACCGCCCGGGGATCGTGGCCGCGGTCAGCCGGGTGCTGGCCGACGCCGGCTGCAACCTCGAGGACACCTCGATGACCATCCTGCGCGGCCACTTCGCCATGATGCTGGTGGTGGCCGGCCCCGCCGGGGTGGGGGAGGCGGCGCTGCGGACCGGCCTCGACCCGGTCGCCGGCCGGCTGGACCTGCAGGTCAGTGTGCGCGAGGTGACCGACGAGGTCACCGCCGCCGACGGCGGGGGAGCCCGCTACGCGGCGGCGGTCTACGGCGCCGACCGGCCGGGCCTGGTCGCCCGCGTCTCCGAGGCCCTGGCCGCCCACCAGGTCAACATCGTCGATCTCCAGACCCGGGTCGTCGGCGAGCCCGACCCGGTGTACGCGATGCACTTCGAGCTCGAGGTCCCCGCCGGCCGGGCCGCCGAGGTCGAGGCCGACCTGGCCGCGGTCGCGGGCGAGCTCGGGGTCCAGGTGAGCTTCCACCCCGACGACGCCGACCTGCTGTAGTGGCCCGGTAGTGGCCGTCCGGCCCGTCCTCCGCCTGCCGGCGCCGGCGCTCAAGGCCGTGGCCCGGCCGGTCGGCGACGCCGGAGCGGCCGCCGCCGTGGCCGCCGACCTGGTCGACACCATGCGGGCCTACAACCACTGTGTCGGCCTGGCCGCCCCCCAGATCGGGGTCGGCCTGCGCGCGTTCTGCGTCGACGTCACCGGCCACCCCAAGGCCCGCTCCTGCGCCGGGCTGGTGGTGCTGCTCGACCCGGAGCTGGTGGCCGCCGGCGCCCCGGCGATGGCCCGCGAGGGCTGCATGAGCGTGCCCGACCTGACCGGCAACGTGGCCCGGCCGGCCACCGCCACGGTCCGGGGGACTACCCCGGAGGGGGCGACGCGGCTGGTCGAGGCCGACGCCATCGAGGCCAGGGCGCTGCTGCACGAGCTCGACCACCTGGACGGGCTGCTGATCCTTGACCGGGTGGTGTCGGCCCCGACCGACCTGTTCCGGCGGCGGCGCTACCGGTGACCGGCCGTCGTAGACTGCCGGGCATGGGGGCCAGTCGTATCGGGATCGTGGGGGGCGGCATCGTCGGGGTCGCCCTGGCCCGGCGCATCGTCGGGATGGGGCGGGACGTCGAGGTGACCGTGCTCGAGAAGGAGCCGGCCCTGGCCCAGCACCAGACCGGCCGCAACAGCGGGGTCGTCCACGCCGGCCTCTACTACGTGCCCGGGTCGCTCAAGGCGCGGCTGTGCCGTCGCGGCGTGGAGTTGCTGTGGGAGTTCTGCGCCGGCCACGGCCTGGCCTATGACGAGTGCGGCAAGGTGGTGGTCGCCCTCGACGACGGCGAGCTGGGCCGGCTGGAGGCCATCCACGAGCGGGCCCTGGCCAACGGGGTGCCCGGGGTGCGGATGGTCGGCCGCCAGGAGCTGCGCGAGCTGGAGCCGCACGTCCAGGGGGTGGCCGCCCTGCACTCGCCGCACACCGCGGTGGTCGACTTCGGCGAGGTCACCCGGCGGCTGGCCGCCGACGCGGCCGCCCAGGGGGCCGAGATCCGCACCGGCGTCCCGGTCCGCGCCATCGCCCAGGACGGCGGCGGGGTGCGGGTGCAGGCCGACGGCGACCGCCTCGCCTTCGACCAGCTGGTGATCTGCGGCGGGCTGCACACCGACCGGCTGGCCCGGCTGGCCGGCCACGAGGGCGATCCCCGGGTGGTGCCGTTCCGGGGCGAGTACTACGAGCTCGCCCCCGACCGACGTGGCCTGGTCAACGGGCTCGTCTACCCGGTCCCGGACCCCCGCTACCCGTTCCTCGGCGTGCACCTGACCCGGCGGGTCGACGGCGGGGTGCTGGTCGGCCCCAACGCGGTCCTCGCCCTGGCCCGCGAGGGCTACCGCTGGGCCGACCTGCGCCTCGGCGACCTGGCCGAGACCCTGGCCTGGCCGGGGTTCCGGCGCATGGCCGCCCGCCACTGGCGCACCGGGGTGCGCGAGGTGGTGGGGTCGCTCAGCCGGCGGGCGTTCTGCAACGCCGCCCGCCGCTATGTCCCCGAGCTGCGGCCGGCGGACCTGCTGCGTGCCCGCAGTGGGGTCAGGGCCCAGGCGGTGGCCCGCGACGGCACCCTGGTCGACGACTTCCGGGTCAGCCGCCAGGGCCGGGTGGTGGCCATCCGCAACGCCCCCTCCCCGGCCGCCACCTCCTCCATGGCCATCGCCGAGCACATCACGGCCCTGCTGTTCGAGGGCGACCGCGCCTGAGCCTGTCCGGTCAGCGGCCGGGCCGGAAGACCCAGGGGTCGTAGTCGACCTCCAGGGCCTCCTGGGGGGGCCGGCGGTCCTCGGGCACGTTCCTGAGGTTGAGCCGGATCCGGTACCAGACGGTGCTGCGGCCCCGCATGGCGTCGACCAGCACGTCGGTCGGGCCGAGCAGCGGCCAGACGTCGCCGTGGCGGGCCATCCAGCGCTCCAGGCCCTCGCGGGCCTCGGCCTCGGTGGCCGCCCTGGCCACCTCGATCAGGGGCATGGTGGTGCGCCGGCGGCCGGTCGGCCCGGCCGTCTTGCCCGGAGCGGGCGGGGGCACGAAGCCTTCGCGGACGGCCGCTCCGGGCTGGCGACGCTTGGACGGCTGGGCCCGGGACGGCTCGCCCTCGGCCTTGACGAAGTGGGGCGGCCAGGGGGCGTCGGCGAACCCGGCCGCCTCGTGCTGGTCGGCCAGGTCCAGCAGGGCGGCCAGCGACCCGGCGGCGGCGTCGATGCCCTCGGAGGCGTCGCCGGCCTCGGCGACCAGGGCGGGCACGGTGTCGCTGGTGAACGCCTCGGGCCGGCAGTCGGGCACCTGGGCCCAGGACAGCGGCATCGACACCCGCACGTCGGGGACGGGGCGGATCGAGTAGGCCGAGGCCACCGTGCGGTCCTTGGCGTTCTGGTTGTAGTCGAGGAACACCCCGTGGCGCTCCTCCTTCCACCATTTGCTGGTGGCGATCTCGGGGGCGCGCCGCTCGACCTCGCGGGCCAGGGCGACCGCGGCCCGCCGGACCTCTGGGAAGGTCCACTGGCGCTGGATCCGGCAGTAGACGTGGAAGCCGCGCGACCCGGACGTCTTGGGCCATCCGACCAGCCCGAAGTCCTCCAGGACCTCGCGGGTCTGCAGGGCCACCTGGAGCACCTCGGACCACGGCACCCCCGGCATCGGGTCCAGGTCGACCCGCAGCTCGTCGGGATGGTCGAGGTCGTCGGCCCGGACCGGGTGTGGGTTGAGGTCGATGCAGCCCAGGTTCACGACCCAGGCCAGCTGGGCCGCGTCCCGGACCACGATCTCGTGGGCGCTGCGCCCCGACGGGAACTTGAGCTCGACCGTCTCGACCCATTCGGGCCGTTTCTCTGGCGCCCGCTTCTGGAAGAAGAACTCGCCCTCGGCCCCGTTCACGAACCGCTTGAGGGCCATCGGCCGTTCCGCCACCCCCCGCAGGGCCCCGTCGGCCACGGCCAGGTAGTAGCGGATCAGGTCAAGCTTGGTATGCCCGGTCCGGGGGAAATACACCTTGTCCGGGTTGCTGACGGTCACCTCTCGACCAGCGACGTCCAGGACCATCTTGCGGGTGGCCATGCCCCAAGGGTACGACACGCGGTGGGGGCGGGGGAGCGGGGCCGCGGAGCGCGGTTCGGGCCCGTTCCCGCCGGGCGGGGCTGGCGGGGCCTGTGAATGGCCGATCCCGCACCTTCCCCGGAACGGCTACCCTCCCGGTAGGGGCCCCATCCGCGGAAGGGGAAGCACCGCGCGGGCTCAGTCAGGGGCCGAGGACCTCGACCCGGTAGTGTCCGCCGTCCTCGGTCACCAGCACCCCGGCGCCCTTGCCGAGGGGGGCGACCAGCTCGCCGGTCAGGCCGAGCACGGCCGCCTCGTTGGTCGGGCTGTGCCCGACGGCCAGGGCCCGCTGCCCGTCATCGAGCCGCTCCACGACCCGGCCGAGGGCCGCCCCCAGCCCGGCCGCCTCCTCGGCGACGAAGTCGGGGTCGACCAACCGCATGGCCGCCAGCTCGCCGCTGCCGGCTTCCTGGTAGAGGGCCCGCCAGCGGTCCTCCCGCTCCGATCGCAGCCCCGGCTCGATCACCACCCCGTCCGGGACCGGCTGCCCGAGGGCGGCCAGCAGGCACCCGACCGTCTGGGTGGCCCGCTGGGCCCCGGTCGACACCGCGACCCGGTAGCCGCCGGCCAGTCCACCCCCGATCCGCAGCGCCGCCGCCACCCCCTCGTCGCTGAGCACGTCGCCGTCGTTGTCGGTGTGCCGCCGCAGCTCCACGAGCCGTGCCATCGTCCCTCCCGCTACAGTTGGATCAGCCCGGCGTTGGTCGGGGTGAACCCGCAGGCGTCGAAGTAGAAGCCGCGCAGGTGGTCCTCGAAGTCGACATGCAGCCACTCGCAGCCGGCCGCCCTGGACCGCTCCACCGCGACCTCGACCAGCCGGGTCCCGACCCCGTGCCGCCGCGCCCCGGCCGCGACCATGGTGTCGAGCACGAAGGCATGGACCACCCCGTCCCAGGCCACGTTCACGAACCCGACCAGCTCGGCCCCGTCCCGGGCGCACACCACCCCAGGCTGTGCCGCTCGACCTGCCCCCGCCAGTCCCACTGGCCGTCCGACAGCACCCGGTGCTCGAAGCACTCGGCGTGCAGGCTGTTGGCCTCGGCGCTGGTGAACTGGCCACGCCATTCGTAGCTGATGGTCATCACGGCCAATCATATGGGGACCGGAGAAGCGGATTCCTCAAGGAGCCGGCATGGGCGAGCTGTTCTCGGTGGAGGGCAAGACCGCGGTGGTCACCGGGGGGAGCCGGGGCATCGGGCTCATGATCGCGCGGGCGTTCGTGGAGGGCGGGGCGCGGGTCTATGTCAGCTCGCGCAAGGCGGAGGAGTGCAGGTCGCCGAGGAGCTGTCGCGGACCGGGGAATGCCTGGCCCTGCCGGCCGACCTGTCGTCGGAACAGGCGTGCCGGCGGCTGGCCGCGGAGGTGGGGGAGCGGGAGGACCGGGTGCACGTGCTGGTCAACAACGCCGGGGCGACCTGGGGGGCGCCGCTGGAGGACTACCCCGCGGCGGCCTGGGACAAGGTGCTGGACCTGAACCTGAAGGCACCGTTCTTCCTGACCAGGGCGATGCTGCCGCTGCTGGAGGCGGCGGCCGTGCCGGGCGATCCGGCCAGGGTGGTGAACGTGGGCTCGATCGACGGGCTGCGGGTGCCGCCCATGCCGACCTACGCCTACTCGGCCAGCAAGGCCGGGCTGCACCACCTGACCCGGGTGCTGGCCCGGGAGCTGGGGCCGCGGGGGATCACCGTGAACGCGATCGCGCCGGGGCCGTTCGAGTCGAAGATGATGGCCGAGACGTTGCGACGGTTCGGCGAGCAGATCGCGGCGGCGGCACCGCTGGGGCGCATCGGCCGGCCCGAGGGCATGGCCGGGGCGGCGCTGTACCTGGCCAGCCGGGCCGGGTCCTATGTGACCGGGGCCGTCCTGCCGGTCGACGGCGGCATCACCCTGTAGCGCCGAGGGCGCGGACGGTCTCGCGGACGTCGCCGCCGACCGGGATCAGGGCCAGGATCGGGGTGGCCACCCCGGCCTCCACATACTGCTGGAGCCGCTCCCGGCAGGCCTCCGGGGGGCCGTGCACGACCAGGTCGTCGACCACGTCGTCGGGGATCGCGGCCAGCGCGGCCCGGCGGTCGGCGGCCGCCCAGGCCCGCCACATCGGGGCCAGGCGCTCGCCCCGGCCCAGCCACTCGTGGAAGGCCCGGTAGACGGGCACGTTGAGGTAGGCGGTCAGGGCCCGGCGGCCCAGCGCGCGGCCCTGCTCGAGGTCGGCGGTGGCGGCGACAAAGATGCGGGCCGCGACCTCCCGGCCGGGGCCGGCGGCGTGCACGTACGGGGTGACGGTGCCGACGTCGCCGGGGGCGAGCCAGTTGAGGATGGCGCCGTCGCTCTCGCGGCCGGCCAGCCGCAGCATCCCCGGGCGCAGGGCGGCGATCAGCAGCCGGGGCGGTGGGTCGGGGACCAGGCCGAGGCGGAAGCCGTCGACGGCGAAGGTCTCGTAGCGCTCGGTCACCCTGGCCCCGGCCAGGGCGGCGCGCAGGAACCGGGCCGTGTCCCGGACCCGCTCCAGGGGCCGGTCGAAGGCGATACCGTTCCAGTGCTCGACGATCACCTCCGAGGAGGCGCCGATCCCGATCGCGACCCGGCCGGGGGCGGCCGCGGCCAGGCTGGCCGCACACTGGGCCAGGGTGGCCGGCCCGCGGGTGAAGACCGGGGCGATGGCCGTGCCGAGCCGCAGCGCCGGCGCCCACACGCTGGCCAGGACCAGCGGGGTGAACGCGTCGGCGCCGTCCACCTCCGACGACCACACGTCGGTGTAGCCGAGATCGGGCAGCTCGGCGAACAGCTCGCGCTGAGCGACCAGGGGGATGCCGTCGAAGGGGACGGTGATGCCGTAGCGTTGCATGCCGACATTTCCTCCGAGGGGACTGCCGGATTCGTTCGGCAGGGGAATCGGGTGCAGCGGTAAGGCTGTCGGCGCCAGGTTATACGCTGACGAGCGTGGTCCCGGCGCTGGGTCAACAGCCCGGGACTGTGACCCACACCGACTACAGGAACCCGGTGCAGGTGAAGCGAGCGTACAAGCTTCGTGCCTACCCGACTCGGCCGCAAGAAGGCCGGGCGGTCAGGCTGCTGCGCGACCACTGCGACCTGTACAACGCCGCCCTCCAGGAACGGCGGGAAGCGTGGCGGATGCAACAGGTGAGCGTCTCCTACAGTGATCAGTCGGCACAGCTCCGGGAGATCCGCGCGGCTGATCCGGACGGGCAGGGTCGGCACTCGTTCACCGCCCAGCAGCAGACCCTCCGTCGCCTGCATGCGACCTTCGGTGCCTTCTTTAAGGGTGTCCGGGCAAGACAGAAGGCTGGCTACCCCCGGTTCAAGCCCTACCAGCGGTTCGACCAAGTCCTGTTCGTCGCCGGAGACGGCGCCAGGTGGAAGCCGGCCGAGGGCGCCCGCTGGGCGCACGCAACCTTCCAGGCGGTCGGTCGCCTGAAGGTGAAGCAGCACCGGCAGGTCGTGGGCCGGGTGAAGACGCTCCAGTTGAAGCGGGAGTACCGCCGCTGGTACGTCATCGTCGTGGTGGAGACCAAGGCCGAGCCGCTGCCGCCGACAGGCCGGGCAGTCGGCGTCGACGTGGGTGTGGTCCGCTTCCTCACGACCTCCGACGGGGAAATGGTCGCCAACCCCCGGTTCCTCGACACGGCCCAGGCGACACTCACCGACTTGCAGCGGCGTAAGGAGCGCGCCAAGCCTGGCTCCGGGAACCGCAAGCGACTGCGGCGGGTACTGACCAAGGAGTGGCGTAAGGTCCGCAACCGCCGGCGCGACTTCCACCACAAGACCGCGTGCGCCCTCGTCGACGCCTACGACGCGCTGGCGCTGGAAGACCTTCGTGTGGCCAATATGACCGCCTCGGCCAGCGGCACCATCGAGGCACCTGGCCGGACGGTCGCGCAGAAGGCCGGACTCAACCGGGCAATCCTCGATGCCGGCTGGGGCCAGTTCACGGCCATCCTCACCGCCAAGGCTGAAAGCGCCGGACGGCGAGTCATCCTCGTGAACCCCGCCTACACCTCGATCGACTGCCACGCCTGCGGGACCAGATGCGCCAGGTCCCGGCAGGACACGGTGGTCTGCCCCGTCTGCGGGCCGATAGACGCCGATGTCAACGGGGCACGCAACATCGCAACCAGGGCCGGGCTGGGCTCTGGTCAAGCTTCCGCGGCTTGAGAAGCTGCCGCTAAAGCCGGCAGAGCAGTCATGAACCTACAGGGAGCGGTCATCGTCGTCACCGGCGGGGCGCGGGGGATCGGCCGGGCCCTGGCCGAGCGGTTCGCGGC
>JBJMHP010000292.1:0-3046 GCA_045807325.1 Actinomycetes bacterium
CCTGCACTCCCAGCCGTCGCGGGCCATCGCCGACGCCTGCCGGCGGGCCGGGGTGACCCCCGCCGACCTGGACCTGGTCGAGATCAACGAGGCCTTCGCGGCCGTGGCCCTGCGCTCGACTCAGGAGCTGGGGCTCGACGAGGCCATCGTCAACGTGAACGGCGGCGCGGTCGCGCTCGGCCACCCGATCGGGGCCAGCGGCACCCGGGTCGTGCTCACCCTGGCCATGGAGCTGCGCCGCCGCGGGGGCGGCCTCGGCGCGGCCGCCCTGTGCGGCGGCGGCGGCCAGGGCGACGCCCTGCTCGTCCGGGTCGAAGCTTGACCCTTTCCCAGCTGCTGGAGCGGCTGCGGGCCGGGGACCAGCGGGCCGTGGCCCGGCTGATCTCCTGGGTCGAGGACGGCGACCGGGACCAGCTCAGGGACGCCGCCGAGGCGCTCAACCCGGTCACCGGGCGGGCCCAGGTGATCGGCCTCACCGGGTCGCCCGGGGTCGGCAAGTCGACCCTGGCCGGGGCCCTGGTCGCCGCCTACCGGGCCAAGGGGCTGACCGTCGGGGTGCTGGCCGTCGACCCGTCCTCGCCGTTCACCGGCGGGGCCCTGCTCGGCGACCGGGTCCGCATGCAGGCCCATGCCCTGGACGAGGGCGTCTACATCCGCTCGATGGCCACCAGGGGCCATCTTGGCGGGCTGGCCTGGGCGACCCCGCAGGCGGTGCGGGTCCTGGACGCCGCCGGCTGCGACGTCGTCCTGGTCGAGACCGTCGGGGTCGGCCAGGCCGAGGTCGAGGTGGCCGGCCTGGCCGACACCACCCTGGTCGCCCTCGCCCCCGGCTTCGGCGACGCCGTCCAGGTCGCCAAGGCCGGCATCCTCGAGGTGGCTGACGTGTTCGTGGTCAACAAGGCCGACCGCGACGGCGCCGAGGTGGTGGCCCGCGACCTGCGCCAGATGCTGCACCTGGGCGAGGCCAGGCCCTGGCAGGTGCCGGTGGTCCTGACCGTGGCCGAGCGCGGCGACGGGGTGGACGAGCTGGTCGGGGCCATCGCCGCCCACCGCGACCACCTGGCCTCCGGCGGCGAGCTGGAGCGGCGTCGCCGCCGGCGGGCCGGCCGCGAGGTCGAGGAGATCGCCCTGGCCGACCTCCGGGCCGAGCTGGGTGAGCTGGGCCGCGGCGAGGCCCTCGACACCCTGGCCGAGCAGGTCGCCGTCGGCAAGCTCGGCCCCTACAGCGCCGCCGACCAGCTCCTGGCCGGGGTCAGGGGCGACCGCGGCTGACCGCCTCGGCCCGCCGCCCGGTCTCGGCGGGGGAGAGCACCTCCGCCCCCACCACCATCGCGGCCAGCGTCTCAAGCGGGACCACCTCGAACCCCGGCCCGCCCAGCCGCCCGAACACCTCCCCCGGGACCAGCTTGACCGCCGTCGCCACCACCAGCGTCGGCACCTCCTCGGCAAGCGCCAGCGTCCCAACCGCGTTGAGGATCCCGTCTGGCCCGATGGCGTCCGCCCCCGCCACCCCGACCACCGGATCCCCGCCCGTCGGGCCAATCTGGGCCAGGACCCTGTCGACCAGGGAGCTGTGGGAGACGGTGGCCACGGCGCCCGGGTGGGTGGCCAGGTGGCGGTGGAGCCAGGCGGTGGCGGCGGTGACGGCCGCGTCGGCGTCGGTGGTGAGGCGTCGGCGGAGGTCGGTGAGGGCGGCGGTGGGGTCGGGGCCGTGGGCCGCCCAGGCCAGGTGCCAGATCGGGGCCATGGCGGGCTGGCCCGCGAGCAGGACGGCCACCGCCTCCTCCAGCAGGGATGGGTCGTCGGCCACCTCGAGCAGGCCGTCGAGGGCCGTGGCGGCCACCTCGGCGGCCCCGCCGCGGCGGTCGCCGGCGGCGGCCAGGACCGCCTCGGGCAGGCGTCGGCTGTCCATGGTCGCGATAGGCTACCCCCGGCCACTTCCCGGCGCCCCCCAGCGCCCCGACCCCGGAGCCCGCAGTGAGCAGACGTCTCCTGGTCGTCCTTGTCGTCCTCGGTGTGCTCGCCACCGGCGGCGGTGTGGCCAGTGGCCTGCTGCTGGCCCGCGACCCCGGCCCGCCCACCGAGCTGGCCGGGCCCACCACCATCCCCGAGACCACCACCGCCGACACCACCGAGCCGGACTCGTCCACCTCCTCCACCGAGCAGTCGTCGACCACCAGCACCACCGGCGGCCTGGACGTCCAGGCCGAGGTCGTGGAGCGCGTCGAGGACGGGGTCCTGGTCCGCTACGACGCCTCCGAACCGGTCTCCGCCGTGCTCAACTGGGGCTTCGGCGACCCGACCCAGAACCGGCTCAGGTTCCCCGGCCCGGCCTCCGACGGCACCATCAAGCTGGTCCTGCCCACGACGGCCAGGGCGATCTCGATGCAGGTGACCGGCGAGTCGGCCGACGGGCGGACCGGGTCCAGCGAGGTCCTGACCGCCCGGCGGCTGGTCCGGCGGGTCGTGCTCCAGGTCCGGGACCTCACCCTGGACATCCCCGACGGGACCGGCGGGATCTCCACCGGCTTCCGGGGCACGACCTTCACGCCGCTGGGGCCCGGCCTGCCGGGGCCGACGGCCTCCTCCGAGCCGTTCGGATACCCGGAGTCGGTGCTCGGCGCCGGGACCAGCTCGGGGCCGCTGACCCTGCGGCTCATCCACGACCTGCCGCCCGAGCCGACCCGGACCGAGCGGATCGACCTGACCATCCCGTTCCCCCGCTCGGGGCAGGCCACCCTCCGCCGGACCGTGTCCGGGGCCGGGATCACCGCCCACCTCCGGCTCCGGGTCATGGTGACGTCGTCGTGAGCGCCGGCGGCCCGGGCGACCGCCCCGGTGGCCCTCCGGACGATCCGGAGCCGCGCTACCCGCTCGAGCTGGACCCGGGCGAGGTCGAGCGCTACCGCCTGATGGCCGAGCAGGCCCGGGCGGCCGAGGTCGACCTGTGGGAGCTGGCCGGGATCGGGCCGGGCGCCAGGGTCGCCGACGTCGGCTGCGGGCCCGGGGCGATGCTGCCGGCGCTGTCGGCCGCGGTCGGGCCCGA
>JBJMHP010000293.1:0-5395 GCA_045807325.1 Actinomycetes bacterium
GGCGGAGCATCGGACTGCTCCAAAGAAAATGAGAGTATCCATGATCGAACGTACGTGCGAGTATCCTGGCATGAAGCTCGCCGAGTGGGCTCGCGCCAACAAGGTGAACCCACAGCCTGCCTACCGCTGGCTCCGTCACGGCACCATGCCGGACCTGGAGCACCGCCATCGACTGGCCCGCTTCGGCGTCGAGGACGACTAGTGATGGGTTCCCGCCCGATGTTCGAGGTCCCCGACGGCTGGGTCGCGCGCGGGTTTGTGTTCGAGGTGGAGACAACCAGCCCCGAACAGCCAGGGCAGGTCGCGCAGGCGTTCGGGGCGAGGCGTTATACCTACAACTGGGCGCTCGGCCAGGTGAGGGCCAACCTCGACGCGCGCGCTGCCGATCCGACTGTCCCGCCGCTGGCCTGGAACTTCTACGAGCTTCGCAAGGCGTGGAACCAGGCCAAGTACGAGGTGGCGCCCTGGTGGCGCTGTACGTCCAAGGAAGCCTATGCCTCGGGGATTGCCGACCTGGTAACGGGGCTCCACAACTGGTCGGATGCCAAGGCAGGCCGCCGCAAGGGCGCGCGAGTCGGGTTCCCACGCTTCAAGGCCCGCCATCGGGATCGCGGCCGGGTGCGGTTCACCACCGGCGCAATGCGCCTGGAACCAGACCGCCGCCATCTCACCGTGCCGGTGATCGGCAAGCTCCGATCCAAGGAGAACACCCGCAGGCTGGAGCGGCTGGTCGTCACCGGCCGGGCGCGCATCCTGTCGATGACCTTGAGCCAGCGCGGCGGCCGGCTGGTCGTGGCGGTGCAGGCGATCGTCGCCCAGCAGCCCCGCCACCCGGCCGAGCCGGACGGGCGCTGCGGCGTCGACCTTGGCATCGGCCTCGAGTGGGCGGTCATCGCCCACCATGACGGCACCATCGAACGGGTGGCGCATCCTGCCCCTTGGAAGGAGGTGCACCAGCAGCAGCGCCGCCTGGCCAGGCAAGTCTCCCGTCGCACCGTCGGGTCCCGAGGCCACCGGCACGCGAAAACCAAGCGTGCGGCGCTGGATCGGCGGGCGGTGAACCTCCGCCGCCAGGCCATCCACGTCTTGACCACTCGGCTGGCGCGCCGCTACGGGACAGTGGTGGTCGAGGACCTCGACGTGGCCGCGATGCGGCGGAGCATGGGCCGACGGGCGTTCCGCCGCACCGTCAGCCAGGCCGGTATCGGCCAGATCCGCCCGACACTCGCCTACAAATGCTCGGCGCTGGGCGGCAGGCTGGTCCTCGCTGACCGCTGGTATGGGTCGTCCAAGTCCCATCATGACTGCGGCGGCTACCGGGCTGACCTGAAGCTCGGCGACCGGGTCTGGAATTGCCCCAGGTGTGGGCGGCTGGTGGACCGCAACGCCAACGCGGCGTTGAACCTCCGTGACTGGACCGGAGCCGTCGACATCGGCAAGGTCGACGCCGACGGGGATGTCCAGCGGGGTGGAGTTGCCGCCCCGGTGCCGCGCGTGGCCGCCAAGCGGGCGACCCACGGCGGGCAGGCTCATGCACCGGCATGAGCGTGCGAGGCCCTGGAAAGACCACCGCGAGGTGGCGGGGGCCTGTGACACCAGAACCGAACCCGCCATGGGAGAGGAACCCCGAACAGGGGTACCAGTCGGTGAGCGCTCACGAGCACTTACGGGTCTGGTAACGGCATACTGGGAGCATGGTTCCCATTCTCGCCATCGCCTTCATCCTGATCCCGCTGGCCGAGCTGGCCGTGCTCATCGCCGTCGGCAACTGGATCGGGCTGGTGCCGACGCTGGTGCTGCTGCTGGCCGTCAGCGTGGCCGGGGCCTGGCTGGCCAAGCGGGAGGGCCTGGCCGCCTGGCGGCGGTTCCAGCTCGCCCTGACCGAGGGCCGGATGCCCTCGGTCGAGGTGGCCGACGGCGCCATGATCCTGCTCGCCGGGGCGCTGCTGCTCACCCCCGGGTTCCTCAGCGACGTGATCGGGGTCCTGCTGCTGCTGCCCCCGACCCGGGCGCTGGCCAGGCGGGTGGCTCCCCGCCTGGCCGAGTGGCGCCTGCGCCGCCGGGGCGGCCGCCGGGTCGTGATGGTGGACGGCACCTCCCGCCCGGCCGGCTCGACCCGCGTCACCTGGGGCCAGGCCGAGGTCGCCGACCGCCCACCCTCGGGCCCCGACCCCTACGCCTGACTTCAGCCCGCGTTCAGGTACTACAGGCCAGGATCGTCTCCGGCGCGAGAAAGGACCGGGGATGCGGGTGCTGGTGGTGGAGGACGAGCGGCGGCTGGCCGCCGGGCTCCGCAACGGGCTGGCCGCCGAGGGGTTCGCGGTCGACGTGGCCCTGGACGGCACCGATGGACTGTGGATGGCCCGCGAGCACCCCTACGACGTGATCGTGCTCGACATCATGCTGCCCGGGGTCAACGGCTACCGGCTGTGCTCGGCCCTGCGCCGCGACGGCATCTGGACCCCGATCCTCATGCTGACCGCCAAGGAGGGCGAGCTGGACGAGGTCGAGGCCCTCGACAGCGGGGCCGACGACTACCTCACCAAGCCGTTCTCGTACGCGGTCCTGGTGGCCCGGCTGCGGGCGCTGCTGCGCCGCGGCGCCCGCGAGCGCCCGGCTGTGCTCGAGGCCGGCGACCTGCGTCTGGACCCGGCGGCCAAGCAGGCCTGGCGGGGCCAGGTCGAGGTCGAGCTCACCGCCCGCGAGCTCGCCCTGCTGGAGTTCCTGCTGCGCCGCCGGGGCGAGGCCGTGGCCAAGCGGGAGATCCTCCAGCACGTCTGGGACGACGAGTTCGAGGGCGACCCCAACATCGTCGAGGTCTACGTGCGCCACCTGCGCAACAAGCTCGACCGGCCGTTCGGGCGGGCCGCCATCCAGACGGTCCGCGGGACCGGCTACCGGCTGGTGGCCGATGGCGGCTGAGCGGCGCCGGGGCCTGGCCCGGCTGGGCACGGTCCGGGTCCGGACCACCGTGGCCGCCGTGGTGGTGGCCGGGCTGGCCATGGCCGTCGGCGGCCTGGCGCTGGTGGCGGTGCTGCGCGGGGCCCTCACCCGGGAGCTGCGGACCACGGCCCGGCTGCGCGGCCAGGACGTGGCCGAGCTGCTGGCCGCCGCCCCCGCCGGCCGGGGCCTGCTGGCCGTCAACGAGGCCGACGAGCTCCTGATCCAGGTGCTGGACGAGCGCGGCCGGGTGGTCCTGGCCAGCCCCAACGCCCAGGGGATGGCCCCGGTGGCCAGGCTCCGCCCCGGCCAGTCGGCCGAGTTCGAGATCCCGGAGGCGGCCCCGGTCGAGGCCGACGGCGGGT
Organism: Actinomycetes bacterium; assembly: GCA_045807325.1. Lineage (GTDB taxonomy): Bacteria > Actinomycetota > CALGFH01 > CALGFH01 > CALGFH01 > CALGFH01. Next base: position 3,306 of record JBJMHP010000293.1, read on the forward strand.
TCCTGGCCGTGGCCACCGGGGCCGACACCCCCCTGGGGCCGCGCACCGTGCTGGTGGCCCGCTCCACCGAGGCCGTCACCGAGGCCACCGCCGCGGTCGGCGGGCTGCTCGCCGTCGGGCTGCCCCTGCTGCTGGCGGTGGTGGCGGCCACCACCTGGGTCGTGGTCGGCCGGGCCCTGGCCCCGGTGGAGGCGATCCGGGCCGAGGTCGACGCCATCTCGGCCGCCGCCCTGCACCGGCGGGTGCAGGCCCCGCCGGCCGACGACGAGATCGGCCGCCTGGCCCGGACCATGAACCGGATGCTCGGCCGGCTCGAGCAGGCCCAGGCCCGCCAGCGGCGGCTCGTCTCCGACGCCTCCCACGAGCTGCGTTCCCCCGTCGCCGCCATCCGCCAGCACGCCGAGGTCGCCCTGGCCCACCCCGACCGGACGACCACCGCCGAGCTGGCCGCGACCGTGCTCGCCGAGGACCTCCGGCTCCAGCGCCTGGCCGAGGACCTGCTGCTGCTCACCCGGGCCGACGAGCACACCCTTGCCCTGCGCCGGCGCCCGGTCGACCTCGACGACCTGGTGTTCGACGAGGCCAGGCGGCTGCGGGCCAGCACCGGGCTGCGGGTCGACACCACCGCGGTGTCGGCCGGGCGGGTCGACGGGGACGCCGCCGGGCTGCGGCGGGTGCTGCGCAACCTCGGCGACAACGCCGCCCGGCACGCCGCCGGGCGGCTGGCCTTCTCGCTGGCCGAGACCGACGGCCTGGTGCTGCTGGGGGTCGACGACGACGGGCCCGGCATCCCCGAGGCCGACCGGCGGCGGGTGCTCGAGCGGTTCGTGCGCCTGGACGACGCCCGGGCCCGCGACGACGGCGGCAGCGGCCTCGGCCTGGCCATCGTGGCCGAGCTGGCCACCGCCCACGGGGGCACGGTGGCGGTGGCGCCCAGCGCCCTGGGCGGGGCCCGGGTCGAGGTCACCCTGCCCCGGCTGGCCGACCCGGGCGACTGAAGGGCCCTTCAGCGGCGTTCAGCCTCCGCTCAGGCGCGCTCGCCCAAGCTGGCAGCGGACCCACCCGATGAAGGAGGAGCGGGATGCGACGCAGGACCAGATGGATCGCCGCCGCCGGGCTGGCCGTGGCCGTGGTCGGCGGGGCCGCGGCCGCGGCGGCCGGCGGCGGCGACAGCGACCAGGAGCTGACCGGGGCGACCCGCGACCGGGCGGTCGCGGCCGCCCTGGCCGCCACCGGCGGCGGCACCGTGACCGAGACCGAGGCCGGCGACGACGGTGCCGCCTACGGCGTCGAGGTCCGCCTCCCCGACGGCCGTCAGGTCGAGGTCAACCTCGACCAGAGCTTCAAGGTCGTCCGGCAGGAGCCGGACGAGGACCGGCCCGGCGAGACCGACGGCCGGTGACCCGCCGGACCGGACCCTAGGTCAGCGGGAGCTGCTCGGGGTCGAGGGTTCCCTGCACGGGGCCCTCGACCCGCCCCTGCTCGTCCATGGCCCGGTTGGCCAGGGCGTCGGCGCGGCGGTTGCGCTCGCGGGGCACGTGCTCCCAGACGACCCGCTCGAACCCGCGGGCCAGCCGGGCGGCCTCCTCCGCCAGGGGCCGCAGGGCGGCGTTCTTCACCTTCCACAGGCCCTTCTGCTGGTTGACGACCAGCAGCGAGTCGGCCCGGACCCGGACCTGGCGGGCACCCAGCTCCCTGGCCCGCCGCAGCCCGGCGATCACGCCCCGGTACTCGGCCACGTTGTTGGTCGCCCAGCCGATCCCCTCGGCCACCTCGGCCAGCACCTTGCCGGCGGGGGTGGTGACCACGGCCCCGTAGCCGGCCGGCCCCGGGTTGCCCCTGGCCCCGCCGTCGGTCCAGACGACGACGTCGGTCATTGGACCACCAGGATCCGGCGGCAGTTCTCGCAGCGCTTGATCTCCTCGGGTGGGAGCTTGCGGATGGCGGCCAGCTCGACCGGGGAGATCGACACCCGGCAGCCCTGGCAGGTGTTGCCGAGCAGGGCGGCCGCGCCGATGCCGCCCTGGCGGGCGCGGACCTGGTCGTAGAGGCCGCGCAGCTCCTCCCCGACACTGGGGGCGACCCCGTCG
>JBJMHP010000294.1:0-6811 GCA_045807325.1 Actinomycetes bacterium
CGGGCAGGTGATTGCGGGCCATGTAGGCAAGGGTGCGGCTGCCGAGCAGCCGGGCCCCGTCCAACTCCCCGCCGCGCAGCAGGGCCTGGGTGAAGCGGTGGTAGTCGGCCGCGGTCGAGACCAGCCCGCCCCCGCCGTCCAGGCAGGCCGGGCGGCGCAGGGCCCGGCCGCCCATCTGGTCGTGGCGGGCCGTCCCGCCGCCGGCGGCCACGGACAGGGCGGCCAGCTCCTGGCGCGCCGCCCCGTCGACCCAGAAGCCGGTGTCGGCCATGCCCAGCGGCCCGACGCTGTGCTCCTCGAAGTACCGGTCAAGCGGCTGGCCGCTGACCACCTCGACCACCCGGCCGAGCACGTCGCTGGCCACCGAGTAGTTCCACTCGCTGCCCGGCTCGAACAGCAGCGGCAGGCCGGCCCAGTCCTCGCAGCAGGCGGCCAGGTCGCGCCCTTCCGGGGGAGCCCACTCGAACCCGGCCGCCCGGTACATCTCGTCCACCGGGTGGGCGTGGTGGAACCCGTAGGTCAGGCCGGCGGTGTGGGTGAGCAGGTGCCACAGCAGCAGCGGGCGGGTGGCCGGCTCGGTGCGCGGGTTGGAGGCGGGGCCGTCGCGGTAGACGGCCAGGTCGGCGAAGGAGGGGATGAACGCCGACACCGGGTCCTTGAGCGCGAACGCCCCCTGCTCGTACAGCTGCATGGCCGCCACCGCGGTGACCGGCTTGGTCATGGAGTAGATGCGGAAGCGGGTGCCGGTCTCGACCGGCAGGTCGGCCTCCAGGTCACGGCGGCCGCAGGTGGCCAGGTGGACGATCCGGTTCCGCCGGCTGACCAGGGCCAGCCAGCCGGGCAGGCGGCCGTCGTCCACGTAGCGGGCGAAGTGCCGGTCGAGGCGGGCCAGCCGGCCGGCGTCGAACCCGACCTGGCCCGCCTCGACCTCGACCTCGAGTGCCACCGGCCCTCCCACGTCTCCCTCCCAGCCATTACCTTACGGGTCGGGCGTCGACCGAGGAGGGCCGGGCATGGACAAGGTGATGGTGGACACGAGCCGCATCCGCACCCACTGCTTCGTCAGCGGGCCGGAGGACGGGGTGCCGGTGCTGCTGGTCCACGGCAACATCAGCACCGGGCGGTTCTGGCAGGACGTGGCCGATGGCTTCCCGGCCGGCTACCGGCTGGTCGCGCCCGATCTGCGGTCCTTCGGCCGGACCGAGCCCAGGCCGGTCGACGCCACCCGGGGCCTGCGGGACTGGAGTGACGACCTGCACGCCCTGGTCGAGGCGCTCGGCTGGGCCGGGAGCGGGCGGCTCCACATCGCCGGCTGGTCCAACGGCGGCGGGGTGGTGCAGCAGTACGCCCTCGACCACGGCGACCAACTGGCCGGCATCACCCTGGTGGCGCCGCTGTCGCCCTACGGGTTCGGGGGCAGCAAGGACGTCCACGGGACGCCGTGCTGGGACGACTGGGCCGGGACCGGCGGGGGCACGGCCGCCCCCGACTTCGTGCGCCGGATGGCCGCCGGCGACGACTCCGAGGAGGACCCGGTCTCCAGCCCCCGGGTGGTGATGCGCACCTTCTTCTGGTCGCCGGCCTACAAGGCCCCCGACGAGGACGAGCTCATGGCCGAGGTGCTGCTGACCGCGGTCGGCGACACCGGCTACCCGGGGGACACCACCACCTCGTCCAACTGGCCGGGGGTCGCCCCGGGCCGCTCGGGGGTCAACAACGCCTTCTCGGGCAGGTGGTGCGACACCAGCGCCTTCGCCGACCTTCAGGTCAAGCCGCCCGTGCTGTGGCTGCGCGGCGACCAGGACCAGGTGATCTCGGACGAGTCGATGTTCGACTTCGGCACCCTGGGCAAGCTGGAGGCGGTGCCGGGCTGGCCGGGCATGGAGGTGTTCCCGCCCCAGCCCCAGATCGTCCAGACCCGGGCCATGCTGGACCGCTATCAGGCCGGGGGCGGGTCGGTCCGCGAGGTGGTCCTCGACGGCTGCGGCCACGGCCCGCTGATCGAGCGCCCGGCCGAGGTCCGCGAGCTGCTCCTGGCCAACATCCGGGGCGCATGAAGGCGCCGTCGCGGCTGCCCAGCCCGGCCCGGGAGCGGCCTCCCGGCAACCGGCGGCTGCTGGCCGCGACCGCGGTCGCCGCCGGCTGCCTGGTCGCCGTGGGGCTGGTCGGCACCTTGAGCATGCGCCACTTCGGCCGGGTGCCGTTCTCGGTGCCGAGCTGGCCCTGGTATCACAGCTGGCCCTCCTACCTGTTCTGGCAGCCGGGCCTCGACCTGGGCTGGGCCGCCCCGGCCCTGCCGGTGGCCCTGGCGGCCGCGGCCGCCCTGGTCGGGCTGGCCCGCTCGGCCGGGGTGCCGCGGCGGCTGCGGCTGGCCGGGTCGCTGGTGTCGGTGGCCGCCCTGGCCCTGGCCGTGGCCGCCCTGGCCGGGGGGCCGGCCGCCTGGGCGGCCCCACTGGCCTTCGAGGGCGAGTACCCGGGGGCGGTCGGCCAGGTCGGGCCGATCCCCACCTTCATCGGCGAGTTCCCGGCCCGGGTGCCGACCCTGCCCGACTTCGCCGCCCAGCACCCGCCGTTCGCGACCGTGTTCTACCTGCTGGTCGACCGGGTCTGGGCCGGCCTGGACGCGGCCGCCCTGGCCACGGTGGCCGCAGGCTGCCTGGGGCTGCTGGTCGTGGCCGGCCTGGCCCGCGACGAGCTCGGCGAGGAGGGCGAGCGGTTGGCGGTGGTGTGCTGGGCCCTGGCCCCGGTGACGGTGCTGTACCTGGCCACCTCGGCCGACGCCATGTGGGCGCCGGTGCTGGCCGGGGCCGCCCTGGCCGCCGACCGGGGCCTGCGGCGCCAGTCGTGGGGCTGGACGCTGGCCGGCGGGGTGCTGCTGTGGCTGGCCTCCATGCTGAGCTTCGCGGCCGCGCTGGTCCTGCCGTTCCTGGCCGTGCGGGCCCTGGCCGTCCGGGCGGCCGCCGGCTGGGGCCGGGTGCTGCGCTGGGCCGCCGCCACCGCGGCCGTGGTGGTCGGGCTGGCCGGGCTGACCTGGGCGGCCACCGGCTACGACGTGGCCGCCGCGGTGGCCGCCGTGAACGACTTCTGGAGCCACGCCCCCGGCACCCGGCAGCGGGCCTGGTGGGTGTGGATCTTCGGCGACCTGGCCGCCTTCGCCGCCATCCTCGGCTTCCCCCTGGCCGCGGCCCTGGTCGTGCGGCTGATGACGGCGGTCAGGGAGCGGGCCTGGGGCTCGTTCGAGGCCGCCACCGCCGCCGCCCTGCTGGTGGCCGCCTGCTGGGGGCACACCCGGGGCGAGGTCGAGCGGATGTGGCAGTTCCTGGTCCCGTTCGCGGTGGTGGTGGCCGCCCGCCAGCTGCTGCGCTGGCGGGCCGGGCTGCCGCTGGTGGCCGGGCTCCTGCTCGGCCAGGCCCTGGCCATCGAGCTGCTGTTCTACACCCGCTGGTAGCGCTGCTCAGCCCGGCTCGCCGACCAGCTCGGCCACCGCGGCCCCGAACACCTCGGTGTGGCGGTCGACGTCGGCCTCGGTGGTGTCCGGGCTCATCAGGGCCATGTTGTGGAACGGGGTCAGCAGGATGCCCCGGTTGTGGAGGTACAGGTGCAGGTAGTCCTCCAGCTCCTCGTCGCCGGCGGCGGCCGACCGGCCGCCGTTGACCGGCGCCGGGGAGGTGAACCGGTACTCGGCCCTGGCCCCCAGCTGGACCACCGACCAGGGCAGCCGGCAGGCGTCGATGACCCCCTGGACGCCGGCGGTGAACCGGGTGCCGAGCGCGGTCATGTGCTCGAAGGCCTGGTCGGTGAGGACGTGCTCGAGGGTGGCCCGCATGGCCGCCACCGACAGGGCGTTGCCGGCCAGGGTGCCGCCGACCCCGCCGGTGTCGACCAGGTCGGCGTCGCGGTGGCCGGCGACCCGGTCGGCGACCTCGGCCGACAGCCCGTAGGCGCCGGCCGGGATCCCGCCGGCGATCGCCTTGCCCACGGTGACCAGGTCCGGCTCCAGGCCCCAGGCCAGGGTGCAGCCGCCGGGCCCGGCCGACAGGGTGTGGGTCTCGTCGTTGACCAGCAGGGTGCCGTGGCGGCGGGTCAGCTCCCGCACCCCCTCCAGGTAGCCGGGGGCGGGCAGGACGATGCCGATGTTGGTCAGGGCCGGCTCCATGAGCACGCAGGCCACGTCGCCGTGGCCGAGCTCGCGGGCGAGGGCGTCCAGGTCGTTGAACTCGACCACCCGGGTGGTGGCGGCCGGGTCGACCGGGGGGCCGACGTTGCCCTCGCGGGCCGCCGCCCCGTCGCGGCCCAGGGTGACCAGGCTCTCGTCGACGGTGCCGTGGTAGCAGAAGTTGAACACCAGGATCTTGGGCCGGCCGGTGACCAGGCGGGCCAGCCGGATGGCCCAGCGGTTGGCGTCGGTGGCCGTCAGGCTGAAGCTCCAGCGGGCCACCCCGAAGCGGCGGACCAGCTCGGCCCCGACCCAGGCCGCGTCGGTGGTGGGGAGCATGGCCGTGGCCCCGCCGGCCTCGGCGAAGCGCCGTCGCACGGCCGCCACCGTCGGGGTCGGCGAGTGCCCGGCCATGGCCGCGGTGTCGCCAAGGCACAGGTCGACGTAGCGGTGGCCGTCCAGGTCGACCACGGTCGCCCCCCTGGCCTCGGCCAGGTACACCGGGAACCGCCCGGCCGCCTTGTTCATCCAGGTCATGGGGACGTTCCCGAGCAGGTTGGCCCCGGCCTGGTAGGCGGCCCGGCTACGCGGGTGCCGCTCGGCGAAGCGCTCGCGCTCGCGCCCCAGCAGGGCGGCCAGCCGTTCTCGGTCGATCACGGGCGTCCTCCAGGAGCGACGGCGGACGCCTCATCCTCTCATCTCACGGTCGTGGCCAGGGCGAGGAACTCGGCCCGGGGGCGGGGTCGTCGCGGACCCGGCCGGGCAGGGCCGAGGTGACGGTGCGCACGCCGGGGCCTGGACGCCGCGGACGGTCATGCACAGATGCTCGCCGACGACCATCATGATGGTGGGGGGCGCCGAAGGGCAGCAGGTCGGTGGCGACCGGGGCCAGTTGACTTCCTCCCCGCCCTGAAGGGCGGGGATTCCTGGTGGTGCCGCTCATGCGGCACCGGCCAGGGTGGTTCCTGCTTCAGCGTCGACTGCCGGGGTCGCCCCCGGTCTTACACCGACTCCACAGGCGGCAAGGGCCAGCCCGGCCCCCAAGATGTTCTTCGATGCATTGAGGTCCCGGTCGAGCGCGACACCGCATCCGGGACAGGTCCACGAACGGACCTTCAGAGGCTTTGGGCCGGCGCGGTGCCCGCACGCCGAGCACACCTGCGACGACGGATACCACGGGTCAACCTTGACGACTTGGCGGCCGTACAGGGCCGCCTTGTACTCCAGCATGGCCGTGAACTGGCCCAACCCGGCGTCGTGGACGCTCTTGGCCAGCTTGGAGCGGCCCATCCCGGCGACGTTGAGGGTCTCCACGCACACCGTCTGGTGCTCGCGGACCAGGCGGGTGGAGAGCTGATGGTGGAAGTCCCGGCGGGCGTCGGCCACCCGGGCGTGCAGCCGGGCGACCCTGCGACGGGCCTTCTCCCGGTTCTTGCTGCCCTTGTGCTTGCGGGCCATGTTGCGCTGGGAACGGCCCAGCGCCTTCTCCCGCTGCCGCAGCCAACGCGGGTTGTCGACCTTCTCCCCGGTGGAGAGGGCCGCGAAGCTGGTCAGGCCGAGGTCAACCCCAACCGCCGCGTCCACCGCGGGCAGCGGCACCTCCCGGACCTCGACGACGAATGAGGCGTGGTAGCGGCCCGCGCCGTCCAAGGTGATCGTCACGCTGGAGGGGTCAGCGGGCAGAGGACGCGACCAGCGGACCTTCAGCTCGCCGATCTTGGGGAGCGACAGCCTGCCGTCGGGCAGCACCCGGAAGCGGCTGTTGGCCGTGCACCGCACCGCCTGAGCGTGGTGCCTCGACTTGAACCGGGGCTTGCGGACCTTGAGCCTGACCTGCTCGCCCCGAGCGCGTGCTGCCTTGGCCTCGGCGAGCGCCCGGAAGTAGTTGCGGTAGGCGCGGTGGAGGTCGGCGAGCGACTGCTGCAGCGCCACCGCCGACACCTCGCCCAGCCACGCCCGCTCAGGAGTGCCCTTCGCCACGGTGAGCCGACGCGACAGCTCCTCGTCGGCGAGGTACGGGCGACCGGCCTTGTCGGCGTCTTCCCTCGCCCGCAGCCCGTCGTTGAACACGACCCGGGCGCAGCCGAACGCCTTGGCGAGTGCCCGGCGTTGGGCGGGGTCGGGGTCGAGGCGGTACCGATACCGGAGTCGCACACCGACCAGTATGCTTGGTCTATCCGACAAGATAGGGACGTTCGTACAGGCCGGCACTGCGTATTTGCGTTGCACGCCCACTTGGTTTTCGTGACGAAGTACCGGCATCCGGTGTTCACCGCCACCCACCTGGACCGCCTGGAGGCGATCATGCGGGCGGTCTGCGGCGACTTCGGCTGCGAACTGGTCGAGTTCAACGGCGAGACCGAGCACGTCCACCTGCTCGTCAACTTTCCCCCAACCGTCGCACTGTCCCGGCTCGTCAACAGCCTGAAGGGCGTCTCGTCCCGGCGGCTGCGGCAGGAGTTCCCCGACCTGGCCCGGCACTACTGGCGGGCCAGGCGGCTGTGGTCGGGGTCGTACTTCGCCGGGTCGGTCGGAGGCGCCCCGCTGAGCATGCTCCGGGCCTACATCGAGCAGCAGCAGCGACCCCACTAGCACCACGCCTGACGGCGTGGCGTCCCTTCACCACCGCCCTGAAGGGCGGCGCACTGGGACGGA
>JBJMHP010000295.1:0-17610 GCA_045807325.1 Actinomycetes bacterium
CGAGCGGACCGCCCAGGAGGCGCAGATCGCGCGGCTGGCCCGTGACGGCCTCTCCAACCCGGAGATCGGCGCCCGGCTGTTCATCAGCACGCGCACGGTCCAGTACCACCTGGGCAAGGTGTTCACCAAGCTGGCGATCAGCTCACGAAGCCAGCTCGACCGGGCCCTGCCCGGCGACCCGGCCACCGCCCGGCCGCTGTAGCCGCCCGGCCTGTCCCCCGGTTGGCCGGCGGGCCGCGACTCGCGTCCCGGACTAGCCACTGGCGGATGCGAGCGTGGCCGGGGCGAACGAGACTCGGTGTGGGCCGCTGGCACCGTGTCGACACACCAGCTGCGAGAGAGGCTTCTCCCTGCACCGACCGGGAGGGAACGGCAATGACTGAGGCGACGGTCAGTCTCACGGCACACGCGGCAACGCCGATCTGAGCCCAGCAGAGGAGACGTCGTGTCCGACTTCGGCGACTGCAGCAGGTTGATGCCGGTGTCCTGAACGTCGGCTATGCCGAGGCCGGCCCGGCCGACGGCCCGGCCGTGCTGCTGCTGCACGGCTGGCCCTACGACATCCACAGCTACCTCGAGGTCGCTCCATTGCTGGCGGCGGCGGGCTATCGGGTGATCATGCCGTATCTGCGTGGCTATGGGACGACAGGCTTTCTCTCGGGTGAGACGTTCCGGAATGGCCAGCAATCGGTGCTTGCTCGAGACACCATCGCGCTGATGGATGCTCTCGAGATCGACAAGGCGATCGTTGCCGGTTTTGACTGGGGAGCGCGGACGGCCAACATCGTCGCGGCGCTCTGGCCGGAGCGCTGCAAGGCCATGGTCTCGGTGAGTGGCTATCTCATCGGCAGCCCTGAAGCCAACAGGATGCCGTTACCGCCAGAGGCCGAGCTCCAATGGTGGTACCAATACTATTTCGCCACGGACCGCGGCCGAGCCGGCTACGACACCTACCGGCGCGATTTTGCCAAGCTCATCTGGCAGACGGCTTCTCCAAAATGGGACTTCGACGACGCCACGTTCGATCGCAGCGCGGCCTCGTTCGACAACCCGGACCATGTCAGTATCGTCATCCATAATTACCGTTGGCGGCTGGGCCTGGCTGAAGGTGAGCCGGAATACGACGATCTGGAACAGCGGCTCGCCGAAGGTCCAGCCATCACCGTGCCCACCGTCACCCTTGAGGGTGACGCCAACAGCGCACCACACCCCGACCCCGGCTCCTACGCCAACAAGTTCCGGGGCAAACATACGCATCGGGTGATCAAGGGCGGCATCGGGCACAACCTGCCGCAGGAGGCCCCGCAGGCCTTCACCGAAGCTATCGTCGAGGTCGACGGCTACTGACCGGCATGCGCGCTGAAGGAGCGACAGATGGACCAGGACACAAACGACCGGGATTCATTCTTCACCAGGGCCAACCGACTCTTCCGCGGCCCGATCCACCCGGCGGCGGCTCAGCTACCCGTTGAAGGCTCGTTGCCGTCGCTGGACGGGGCCACCGGGTGGCTCAACTCGTCCCCACTGTCGGCGGAGGGGCTACGCGGCCGCGTCGTCCTGGTCCAGTTCTGGACCTACACCTGCATCAACTGGCTCCGCACCCTCGCCTACATCCGCGCCTGGGCCAAGAAATACAGCGATCACGGGCTGACCGTGGTCGGCGTCCACACCCCCGAGTTCGACTTCGAACACCACCCCGACAACGTCCGCCGCGCCGCCAAGGACCTCCAGGTCGACTACCCCATCGCCATCGACAGCGACTACGCCATCTGGAGCGCCTTCGACAACCACTACTGGCCGGCCCTGTACTTCGTCGACGCCCAAGGGCAGATCCGCCACCACCGCTTCGGCGAAGGCGACTCCGAACAATCCGAGATGGTCATCCAGCGACTGCTGATGGAGGCCGGCATCGACGAGATCGGCCAGGACCTGGTGGCCGTCGACGCCGCCGGGGTTGAGGCCGCCGCCGACTGGGACAGCCTGTGGTCACCCGAGAACTACCTCAGCTATGAGCGCACCGAGAACTTCGCGTCACCCTATGGCGCGGTGCTGGACACGCCGAACCTCTATGCCGCCCCCCCGTCGCTGCGGCTCAACCATTGGGCTCTCTCGGGGGACTGGACAGTCAAGCGCCAGGCCATCGTGGGGAACCAGGCCGAGGGGCGCATCGCCTACCGCTTCCACGCCCGCGACCTCCACCTGGTCATGGCACCGGCCACCCCAGGGACGTCCATCGCGTTCCGGGCGCGCATCGACGGGCAGCCACCGGGCGCCGCCCACGGAGCCGACGTCGACGACCAGGGCAACGGCAGGGTCACCGAGCCGCGGCTGTACCAGCTCATCCGCCAACCCGGCCCCATCGCCGAGCGGACCTTCGAGATCACCTTCCTCGACGGTGGCGTCCAGGCCTACGCCTTCACCTTCGGCTAGCCCGGGCATCGCTCCGGCGACCCGGTGCTGCCGCGACCATGCGCGCCAGCCTGGTGGGTGTCGTCACGGCGAGCCCCAGTTCCTGTCCGGCCAGCTGGAATCCTGGCCTACCTGCCAGCTGGCGCCTTGGAGGCCTGTTGTGGGCCTCGGTGCGGCTCAGGGGGCGGCGCGGACGGCTGCCGAGGCCTGGCCGGCGGCGACCAGGATGGGGTCCCAGACCGGCGAGAACGGTGCGGCCGGAGGCCAGGTCGCGGACCGCCACCCTGCCGGCCTGGAGGTCGATGCCCTCCACCTCGGTGAGCATGCGCAGGTCGATGCCGTTGGCCCGGTGCGCCGCGGGCGTCCGGGCCACCAGCTGCTCCCCGTCGACGACGTCTCCGGCGACCCAGTAGGGGATGCCGCAGGCCGAGTAGGAGCTGTGGTCCCCGCGCTCGAAGGCGACCACCTCGAGCTTGTCACCTCGCAGCCGCCTGGCCTGGGAGGCCGCGCTCATGCCAGCGGCGTCCGCCCCGACGACCACCATCCGTTCGGTCACGCCGGTCACTCGGTCGTGGCCGTCACAGCCGGACCAGGGTCTGGAGCGCCTGGCGGGTCAGCGCCCACGAGGGCCGCTCCGGTGGCTCCTGGAGGGTGTCCACGACCGCGGCGGGGAACCCGTCCAGCACCGACAGGGCCGGGAAGCGGTCGCGCTGCTTGACGCACGCCCCGGCCCGGACCAGCGAGCCGGCCCCGACCCGGCTGTAGTCGCAGATGATCGCCGCCGGCTCGACCACGCTGCCGGCCTCGATGTGGCAGCCGTGGATCATCGCCCCCGGGCCGATGACCACGTCGTCCTCGACGACCAGCTGGTTATCGGGCAGCAGGTGCAGCACGGTGTTCTCCAGGATCCGCACCCGGGCCCCGATGCGCACCGGGCCGTGGGAGTCGCCGATGATCTTGACCCCGGCGCCGATGATGGTGTCCTCACCGACGACCACGTCGCCGGTGATCTCGGCCGAGTCCAGCAGCAGGGCGCTGGCCGCGATCTGCGGCAGCTTGTCCTGGTAGGCGTACAGACGTCCCATGGTGGCTCCCGCGGCCGGCGCCTCGACGGTCATCAAGACGCGGGGATAGGTGGTCAGCTCGACGGCGTAGTCGCGCAGGCGCGCGACCCGCTCGCGGTCGGCGTCGGTGGCGGTGCGGATGACCTGACCGGGCCGGCCGACCACGACCGCCTGGTCGGGGACGACCGTGCCCGAGGGGATGAGGGTGCCCTCGCCCAGGATGCAGCCGTCGCCCAGGACGGCGCCGGGCATGAGGATCGAGCCGTTGCCGACCTCGCACAGGTTGCCGATCCGGGCCCCGATCACCTGGCAGCGGTGCCCGAACACGGTCCGCTGGCCGATCGCCACCGGGTGGTCGCTGGTGCCGACGACGCTGGAGTTCTCCAGCACCGCCGAGTGGTTGTCGATGGAGACCGTGGCCTCATGGGAGCGGACCACCGCCCCTTGGGCCAGGACCACCCCCGCCCCGACCCAGCTCGGCCCCAGCAGCACCGCCGAGTCGGCGATCACCGGCGCGGGCACGTCCGGACACGCATGATTGAAACTCAAATCCGCACCTCCCGGCGCTCCGGTGTGGACCACCGCCTCCCGGCCGATCGCGGCCCCTCTGGTAGGTTAGCTGGCCCACCCGCCGATGGGGCGGAACCGCAGGGCCGCGGGACGCATCGGCCAGGGCGTCAGCCGGCGACGAGGAGCCGCAGGCCGACGGCCACCCCGAAGGCGATCACCAGCCAGCGTAGAACCTGGTCGTTGAGGCGCCGAGCGAGGACGACCCCGAGCTGGCCGCCGACCAGGCTGGCCACCGCCATCACGGCCACCGCGACCCAGCGGACGTCGGCGAAGAGCGCGAACGCGACCGCGGCGATGACGGCGACCAGCAGCGACAGCAGGCCCTTGAGGGCGTTCAGCCGCTGCAGGGTGTCGGCGACGAAGATGCCGAGGATGGCCAGCATCATGATGCCGACCCCGGCGCCGAAGTAGGCGCCGTAGGCGGCGGCGAGGAACTGGGCGGCCAACAGGGCTGCCGTGTGGCCGTCGAGGCCCGCCCGCCCCGCCGGCTCCGCGCGGCCGTCGGGGTCCGCGCGCAGCTCACGGACCAGCCGGGCCAGGCGTGGCTGGGCCGCCAGCAGGCCGCAGGCGAGGAAGATCAGCCAGGGCACGATGCGCTCGAACAGCGCCGGCGAGCTGACCAGCAGCAGGAAGGCGCCGACCACGGCACCGATGGCGCTGGTGACGCCGAGGGCGAGGATGCGGCGGCGCTGACCGGCCAGCTCCCGCCGGTAGCCGACCGTGCCCCCCAGGTAGCCCGGGGTGAGGGCGACCGAGTTGGTGACGTTGGCCGTCAGCGCCGGGTAGCCGACGGCCAGCAGGGCGGGGAACGACAGCAGCGACCCGCCGCCGGCCACGGCGTTCACGGCCCCGGCGACCAGCGCCGCGGCCGCCAGCAGGAGGAGCTGGGCAGGTTGGAGGCCGGACACGGGCTCATCGTATGAGACCGGTGGCGACGGTGCTCAGACGTCGCGGTCGCGGGCCTGGGCGTAGGCCTGGCGGACCTGTGGGGTTGGTTCCCCATGCACGGTCCGGGGGGCGGTGGTGGCCGACCAGTCGGGTGGTTCGGGGTCGCCGGTGAGGGCCCAGGCGGCCTGCCGGGCGGCGCCGTCGGCCACGTACTCGGCGGCCGCCGGGACCAGGACCGGGGCGTCCAGCACCGACGGGGCGATGGCCTGGACGGCCCGGGATCGGGCCCCGCCACCGATCAGCAGGACCCGGTCGACGGTCACGCCCTGGTCGCGGAGGGCGTCCAGGCCGTCGGCGAGCCCGCACAGCATGCCCTCCACGGCCGCCCGGGCCAGATTGGCCGGGGTGGTGGTGGCCAGCCGCAGCCCGGACAGCTGGGCGGTGGCATCGGGGCGGTTGGGGGTGCGCTCGCCCTCGAAGTAGGGGACCAGGACGACCCCCTCGGCCCCCGGCGGGGCCGCCAGGGCGAGCTCGTCCAGGCCGTCCAGGTCGACCCCGAGCAGGGCGGCGGTGGCCTGAAGGACCCGGGCGGCGTTCAGGGTGCAGACCAGGGGGAGGTAGCGGCCGGTGGCGTCGGCGAAGCCGGCCACGATCCCGCTGGCATCCGCGCTTGGCCGGTCGTGGACGGCGAACACCGTCCCGCTGGTGCCGACCGAGACGATCACGTCCCCGGGGCGGGCCCCGACCCCGAGGGCGGCGGCCATGTTGTCCCCGGTGCCGGGGCCGAGCAGGATTCCCGTCTGGGTGTGGCCGGCCGGCTCGGTGGGCCCGAGCACCCGGGGCAGCCGCGGCAGGTGCCCGAAGGCCAGCTCCAGCAGGTCGGGCCGGTAGGCGCCGGTGGCCGGTGACCAGTAGCCGGTCCCCGAGGCGTCCCCACGGTCGGTCACCGGTTCCGCCTGGCCACCGGCCAGCCGCCAGGTCAGCCAGTCATGGGGCAGCAGCACGGCGGCGGTCCGCTTGGCCTGGTCGGGCTCGTGGGTGGCCAGCCAGCGCAGCTTGGTCACGGTGAAGCTGGCCACCGGGACCAGCCCGACGGCCTCGGCCCAGGCCTGGGGGCCGCCCAGCTCGCCGATGAGGTCGGCGGCGGCCTGGGCCGAGCGGGTGTCGTTCCACAACAGGGCCGGGCGGACCACCGCCCCGGCCGCGTCCACACAGACCATGCCGTGCTGCTGGGCCCCCACGGCCACGGCGGCCACCCCGTCCAGGAGGCCGCCTTCGGTGGCGCTCTCCAACGCCTGCCACCACCTGCCCGGGTCGACCTCGGTCCCGTCGGGGTGCGGCGCCCGGCCCTCGCCGACCAGCGTGCCGGTGTCGGCGTCGCGGACGACCACCTTGGTCGCCTGGGTGGACGAGTCGATCCCGGCGACCAGCCTCGCCCCGGCTCGCGCGGCCACCGTCAGCCCCGCACGCCGTACAGGTGCTCAAGAGCCAGCTGATCCAGGTGCTCGAAGGCCATCCCCCGCCGGCCGGCCGCCTCGGGATCGAACGACTCGGCCCGCAGCGACTCCAGCGTCTCCCCCTCGGCCAGGGTCGGCTCGAACAGCTGATCGACCCGGGCGTCCCGCAGCGCCGCCTGGACCTCGGGATCGGCCCGGAACGCCTGGGCCTTGGCCCGCAGGATCAGGTAGTTGCGCATGCAGGCGGCCGCCGACCCCCACACCCCGTCCAGGTCCTCGGTCCGGGGCGGCTTGAAGTCGAAATGCCGCGGCCCCTGGTAGCCGCCGGCCTCCAGGATGTCCACGGTCCAGAACGCCCCCCGGGCATTGCCGGCCCCAAAGCGCAGGTCCTGGTCATAGCGGGGGCCGTGCTGGCCGTTGAGATCCACGTGGAACAGCTTGTGATGCCACAGGGCCTGGGCCAGGCCGTGGGCGAAGTTCAGGCTGGCCATCTCCTCATGCCCGACCTCAGGGTTCAGCCCGACCAGCTCCGGATGCTCGAGCTCGTTGATGAACGCCAGGGCGTGGCCCACGGTGGGCAGCAGGATGTCCCCGCGGGGCTCGTTGGGCTTGGGCTCCAGGGCGAACCGGATCGAGTAGCCCTGATCCAGGACGTAGGCGCCGAGGACGTCGAAGGCCTCCTTGTAGCGGTCCAGGGCGGCGCGGACGTCCTTGGCCGCCCCCGACTCGGCCCCCTCCCGACCGCCCCAGCAGACGAAGATCTCCGCCCCCAGCTCGGCGGCCAGGTCCAGGTTGTCGGCCACCTTGGCGATGGCGAAGCGGCGGACGTCGCGGTCGTTGTTGGTGAACCCGCCGTCGCGGAACACCGGATGCGAGAACAGGTTGGTGGTGATCATCGGCACGGTCAGCCCGGTGGCGGCCAGGGCCTGGCGGAACGGCTTAAGGCGCCGCTCCCGCTCGGCCGTGTCCGACCCGAACGGGAAGACGTCGTTGTCGTGGAAGGTCACCCCCCAGGCGCCCAGCTCGGCCAGCCGCTGGACCCCCTCGGCCGGGTCCAGCGGCGGGCGCACCGCCCCACCGAACACGTCCACGCCCTGCCACCCGACCGTCCACAGCCCGAAGGTGAACTTGTCCTCACGGGACGGCGTGACATCGGCCATGGGTGCCTCCTCGGTCGAGCTGCGATCAGGGGTGGACGAGGATCTTGACCGCCCCGCCGTCGGATGCGGTCAGGGCCGAGAACGCCCCTTCGACCTCCTCCAGCGGGAAGTGGTGGGTGACCAGCGGCGCCGGGTCGAGGATCCCTTCGCTGTAGAGCCTGACGACCCAGCGCCAGGCGTTCCGGGAGGCGGCGAAGCCGCCCTGGAGACGGAGCTGGTTGAGCGTGACCGTGTCCGGGTCGATCACCGGCTGCTGGGCGCCGGAGATGCCGAGCAGGACCGCGCTGCCGCCCCGCCGGAGCAGGGACACGGCGGTGGCCGAGCCCGCGGGGGCGTTGCTCGCCTCCACCGCCATGTCGAACCGGCCGACCAGACCGGCCAGGGCGGCCCGGTCGGTGGCGGCCACGACCTGGGTGGCGCCGCAGCCGGGCCCGAACGCGGAGCGGACCGGCCGGGCTCCCACCAGCACGAGCTCGGCCGGCGCGGTCGTGCGCAGCAGGAGCAGGGCGAGCAGGCCGAGCGGCCCGTCGCCGACCACCGCGACCCGCGAGCCCGGCAGCGGCATGCCCGCCTCCAGGAGCCCGCTGGCCACGCAGGCGGCCGGCTCGAGCAGGGCGGCCGGCTCCACCGGCCGGTTCGCCGGCAGGCGGTGGAGCAGGCCGGCGGGGACGAGGAGGCGCTCGGCCAGGGCGCCCGGATGGGTGAAGCCGGTCTCGGCATAGGCGGCCGTGCAGATGTTGGTGCGGCCCTCGGCGCAGCGGTCACAGACCCCGCAGGCCCGGAGCCCCTCGGCGACCACCGGGTCGCCCGGGCCGACGTCCTTCACGCCCGGCCCGGCCGCGAGCACCCGGCCGGCCCACTCGTGGCCCGGGACGACCGGGTAGTCGACGTAGGCGGCCGGGCGCCTGCCGTCGAGCACCTCCAGGTCCGAGCCGCAGATCCCGGCGGCGGCGACCTCCACCAGCACCTCGCCCGGCCCCGGCACCGGCTCCGGGACCTGCCTGACGGCGGACATCCCCGGCCGGTCCACCACCAGGGCCCGCATCGCTACCGCCGCGGCGTGGGCCGTGCGTCCATTCCCGGGTCGGCCCGCAGCTTCTGGGTCCGGGCGGCGCGGTACTCGGCCACCACCAGGTCGGTCAGCTCCTGCACCGACGTCTCCGAGGTCGGCTTGTCGAAGGTGATCGACCCGTGCTGGAGCAGGTTGATCCGGTCGCAGACCTCGAGGATCTGGCCGTAGTTGTGGGCGATGATGACGATCGAGACCTCGCCCCTGGCCTTGAGGTCGCGGACCAGGTCGAGGATGAGGGCGCCCTCCTTGGCCCCCATGGCCGCCAGCGGCTCGTCCAGCAGCAGGATCCTGGCGTCGCTGTAGACCGAGCGGGCGACCGCGATCGCCTGGCGCTGGCCGCCGGACAGCTTGGCCACCTCGTCGTCGACCGACGGGATGTTCACGCCCATCGCCTCGAGGTGCTGCTGGGCCAGCCGCCGCATCCGCCGGTTGCTGAGCAGCGGCCAGCGCACCAGCTCCCGGTTGAGGAACATGTTGTGGTAGACGCTCAGCTCGTTGACCAGGGCCAGGTCCTGGTAGACGGTGTCGACCCCGAGGGTGCGGGCGTGGTCGACGGACTTGAGCACGACCTCCTCGCCGCCGACGAAGATCCGGCCGGCGTCGGGCTGGTGGAAGCCGCAGAGGATCTTGATCAGGGTCGACTTGCCGGCGCCGTTGTCGCCGATGAGCCCGAGCACCTCCCCCCTGCCCAGGCGCAGGTTGACGTCGGCCAGGGCGGTGACCCCGCCGAAGCGCTTGGCGACGTGCTCGACCCGCAGGGTCTCGCCGCCGGGACCGCCGGGGGGGGCCATCAGGTCCTGCCCGCCCGGCGGAGCCTGGAGAGGTACACGTTGGCGATCATCGAGACCACGATCGCGGCTCCCAGGATGAGGAAGTAGGGGTTGGCGCTGATGCCGATGAGGTTCATGCCGTTCTGCAGCTCGGCCAGGACCAGCGCGCCCAGGAACGCCCCGATGACCGTGCCCGAGCCGCCGGCCAGGGAGGTGCCGCCGATCACCGCCGCCGAGACGGCGGTGAACATGATCCCGAAGCCGCCGCCCAGGTTGGGGTCGATGGTGTTGATGCGGAAGGCGTCGAGGATCCCGGCGAACCCTCCCAGGGTGGCCACCATCATGAAGTTGCCGATCTTGATGCGGCCGGCCCGGATCCCGGCCTCGGTGGCCCCCAGCGGGTTGCCGCCGACGGCGATGGTGTGCAGGCCCCAGCGGGTCCTGGTCAGCAGCAGGTGGAAGGCGGCCACGATCAGCAGGCACCAGGTGAGGTGGGCCCAGTCCGAGGCCCCGAACCAGTGCCGGATCGTCTCGGTGGCCGCGTCGGGGATCGGCGCCGGGTAGGCGTGCGAGGTGGTCAGCACGATGCCGATGACGATGTAGGCGGTGCCCAGGGTGGTCACGAAGGACGGCACCCTGAAGAACACCGTGATGAAGCCGTTGATGAAGCCGATCAGGGCCGAGATGGCCAGGGCCATGACGATCGCCAGCAGGATCGGCACGCCGTAGTAGTCGGTCAGGTAGTGCATGTTGAACGGGGCCAGGGCGAACACCGCCGCCACCGACAGGTCGATCTCGCCGCAGACCAGCACGAGCACCATGCCGGCGGCGATGATCGCCGCCGGCGCGGTCGCCTGGGCGATGTTGACCATGTTGGGCTTGGTGAGGAACGCCGGCGAGGCCGAGGCGAAGTAGACGCCGAGGGCGACCGCGACCACCAGGACGCTCGCCTCCCGCCGACGCAGGAAGGCGTCGCCGACCCGGCGCAGGAGGCCGCGCGAGGGCCGGCCGGCCGGAGCCGGCTCGACCCTCGCGGCGACGTCGACGGTGTCGCTCACCCTGTCCCTCGCCTAGCTGGTGATCGCTCCCGAACGCTGCACCACCTGCTGCTCGGTGCTGGACCCCTCGAAGCGGGTCTTGCTCTGGAGATAGGGGTCGACGTTGTCCTTGGTCACGAACAACAGGCCGGTGTTGGTCTCGGACGGGAAGACCAGGCCGCCCGACAGCTTGTACATGTAGAGGTATAGCACCGGCAGGAACCCCTGCAAGTACGGCTGCTGGTCGATGGTGTAGTCGAGGCTGCCCCCCTTGATGGCCTGCAGGGTCTCGGGCACCAGGTCGAAGCCGCCGGCGACCTTCAGGCCCTTGTCCCGCATCTTGTACTTCTGCACCACCTGGCCCACCGCCTGGGTCGAGCCGGCGTCGACCGCCAGCATGCCGGTCAGGTTGGGGTGCCCCTGGGCGTAGGCGTCGATGATCGACAGGCCCTTGGTCACGTCGGCGTTGGTGCCGACCGGCGTGAACTTGATCGGCTTGCCGGACTGCTTGATGGCGTCGGAGGCGCCGTCGATGCGCGGCTGGATGTTGAGCGCGCCCGGCGTGGCGATGAACCCGACCACGTCGCCGGAGGCGAGGCCCGAGGCGAGCGCCCGCTGGCCGAGCTGGAACCCGGAGTCGTAGAGGCCCTGGCCGATGTAGGCCAGGCGGTTGGTGCCGGGGTCGTCCTTGGCCCCGTCGGCGTTGTAGGAGACGACCGGGATGCCGGCCGACAGCGCCTGGTTGACCGGCGCGTTGAAGGCGTTCTTGTCGACCACGGCCAGCGCGATCCCGTCGGCCTTGGCCGAGATGGCGGTCTTGGTTGCATTGACCATCTCAGCGACGATCGAGTCCTTGGACCCGGTCCACTGGAACTCGCAGTTGAGCAGCGCGCAGGCGTCCTGGGCGCCGTACTGGGTGGGGGTGAAGAACGAGTTGGTGGTGACGTGGCAGACGAACACGAACTTCCACTTCGGGGTCGAGGGGAAGTCGCCGGCGGCGGTCGCGGAGGCCGAGTCGCCGCTCTTGTTGTCGTTGTTGGTGCAGGCGGCCAGCAGGGCCGAGGCGGCCAGCGACGCGCTGGTCAGCCCGATGCCGCCCAGCAGCCGCCGCCGGGTGACCCGGTTGAGGTCAAGTGTGTCGACGGCCTGCTCGACGACGGGATCGACCTTGGACATTGAGACCCTCCTCGAACGGGCGCTGTCCGGTCAGTCGGTGGAGAACCGGTAGATGGTGGTGGTGGCGTAGCGCTGGCCGGGGGCCAGCACGGTCGACGGGAAGTTGGGATGGTTGGGCGAGTCCGGGTAGTGCTGGGTCTCCAGCGCGAACCCGTCGCCCTGCCGGTACATCCGGCCGCTGGTGCCGACCAGCGTCCCGTCCAGGAAGTTGCCGGAGTAGAACTGGATGCCCGGCTGGTCGGTGATGACCTCCAGGACCCGGCCGCTCTTCGGCTCGACCACCCTGGCGGCCAGCTCGAGCCCGCTGCCGTGCCGGTCGAGCACCCAGTTGTGGTCGTAGCCACGGCCGATGACCAGCTGCCCGAACCCGTTACGGATGCGTGCGCCGATGGCGGTCGACCTGGTGAAGTCCATCGGGGTGCCGGCCACCGGGTCGATGGCCCCGGTGGGGATCAGGGTCGGGTCGACGGGCGTGTAGTGGCTGGCCTTGAGGGTCAGCTTGTGGCCGTAGATGTCGCTCGAGCCCTCGCCGGCGAGGTTCCAGTAGGCATGGTTGGTCAGGTTGATGATCGTCTTGAGGTTGCTGTTGCCGACCAGCCTGGCCCGGTAGTCCATGCGGATCTCGTTGCGGTTGGTGAGGGTGTAGGTGACCTTGTTGGCCAGCCTGCCCGGGTAGCCCTGGTCGCCGTTGGGGCTGGTGAAGCGGAGCTCCAGGCCGACGCTGTGCCGGTCCCGCACCGGGGTGGCGGCCCACACGTGCTTGTCGAACCCGACGGTGCCGCCGTGGAGGCTGTTCGGCGGGTTGTTGATCGGCAGCTGGTAGGTCTGGCCGTTGAGCCGGAACCGGCCCTTGGCGATGCGGTTGGCGTAGCGGCCGGTGATGCAGCCGAAGTACGGGCTCTTGGCGACGTAGTCGGCCAGGTTGTCGAAGCCGAGGGTGACGTTGGCGAAGCGGCCGTGGCGGTTGGGCACCCTGATCGACTGCAGGATGCCGCCGTAGGTGAGGATCTTCACCTCCATGCCCCGGGAGTTGGTCAGGGTGTAGATGTCGACGGCCGTGCCGTCGGCCAGGCTGCCGAACGGCGCCTTGGTGATGGTGGGGCGGTGGCCCGCCGAGGACGCCGAGGCGGTGGCGAACAAGGCCATGGTCGAGAGCGTCATGAGCACGACCACGCCCATGACCACGGCCCGGCGGATGGTCCCCCGTGCTGCGAGGATGTCGTGCATGGTTCCCCTCCTCCTTTCCGCAGCGCGCCGTCGTCGCGGCGAGCCGTCAACGGACTCCGTATTCATGCTCCGACCTCCGTCCACCCGGCGCCCGACGCGGCGCTGCGCTGCACCGCGTCGAGCACCTCCTGCACCTGGAGCCCGTCGGCGAACGACGGCTCCGGGTCGCGTCCGTCCGCGATCGCCTGGATGAGGTCGCGCACCTCGTGGGTGAAGGTGTGCTCGTAGCCGATGGTGTGCCCGTCCGGCCACCACGCACCGGCGTACGGGTGCTCGGCCCTGGTGACCTGGATCCTCCGGAACCCCTGGGTGGCCGGCTCCTCGGTGGCGTCGAACAGGCGCAGCTCGTTGAGGGCACCCAGCTCCCAGACGACGCTGCCCAGCTCGCCGTTGAGCTCCACCGCCAGGCCCTCGGTGTGGCCGGCGGCGAGGCGGGTGGCCTCGAAGCTGCCGAGCGCCCCGCCGCCGAAGCGGGCGATGAACAGCGCCGCGTCGTCGACGGTGACCGGCCCGCGGGCGCCCCCGCCGCCGGGCAGGGGCCGCTCCCGGACGAAGGTCTCGGTGAGGGCCGAGACTCCGGCGATCCGGTCCCCGGCCAGGTGCTGGGCCAGGTCGACGGCGTGGGCGCCGAGGTCGCCGAGGGCCCCCGACCCGGCCTCGGAGGCCTGGTGCCGCCAGGCCAGCGGCAGCTCGGGGTCGAGGGCGTGGCTGGCCAGGTAGGCGGCGCGGACGTGGCGGATGGGGCCGAGGCGGCCGGCGGCCACCAGCTGCCTGGCCAGGGCGACCGCCGGCACCCGGCGGAAGTTGAAGCCCACCATGGCCCGGACCCCGCCGGTGGCCGCCCGCTCGGCCGCGGCGGCCATCGCCCGCGCCTCATCGACGGTGTTGGCCAGCGGCTTCTCGCACAGGACGTGCCTGCCGGCCTCGAGGGCGGCGATCGAGATCTCGGCGTGGCTGGACCCCGGGGGGCAGACGTCGACGAGGTCGACGTCGTCCCGCTGGACCAGCCGCTTCCAGTCGGTCTCCCAGGCCGGCCAGCCCAGCCTGGTCGCCGCGGCCGCGACCGCCGCCTGGTCCCGGCCGCAGATGGCGGCCATCCGCGGGCGCAGCGGCAGCTCGAAGAAGCTGGCCACGTTGCGCCAGGCCTGGGAGTGGGCCCGGCCCATGAACGCGTAGCCGACCATCCCGATCCCGAGCACACCGCGGTCGCCCACCATGCCAACCCCAACTTCCAGCTACGGAGATGTGGCGAACTCTGGAGTTTGTCCGTTCACTGGCCAAACTAAGCTGGCCCTGGTTCCCATGTCAATGCTTGGTCTGTAGAGTCTGTAGAGTATGTCCAGAGGATGGACGAAAGGGGGAGGGGCGCGGTGCGGACGGGGCGGTCGCCGGCGAGGCAGGATGCGCTCCGCGAGCACAACCTGGCCCTCGTCCTCCAGCACATCGCGGCCGGCGAGCCGGTGTCCCGGGCCCGCATCGCCGCCTCCACCAGCCTGACCAAGACCACCGTCTCCAGCCTGGTCGACGACCTGATCAGGGCCCGTCTGGTCACCGAGCTGGGCCCGGAGGCCAGGGGCAAGATCGGCCGGCCGGGCAGCGATCTCGCCCTCAACCGCACCGGCTACGTGGGGATCGGGCTGGAGATCAACGTCGACTACATCGCCGTGTGCATGGCCAACCTCGTCGGCGAGGTCCGCTACCTCCGGACCCGGCCGCGGGACAACCGGGGCCAGTCCCCCGCCAGGGTGCTCGGGCGGGCCGTGCGGATGACCCGGACCGCGGTCGAGCTGGCCGAGGCCGCCCGACTGACGGTGGCCGGCCTGGGCGTGGCCGTGCCCGGCCCGGTCGAGACCGACCGCGGGCTGCTCCGGCTGGCCCCGAACCTCGGGTGGGTGGACGTGCCCGTGGCCGAGATCCTGGCCGACCGGTTCGCCGCCCACGACCTCGCCGTGATGGTGGACAACGAGGCCAACCTGGCCGCCCTCGGTGAGCTGTGGTTCGGCGGCCACGAGGACCTGGACGACTTCGTCCACGTCTCGGGTGAGATCGGTGTCGGCGGCGGCATCGTCATCGACGGCGAGCTGTTCCGCGGGGTCAGGGGGTACGCCGGCGAGATCGGCCACGTGGTCGTGCAGCCCGACGGCCCACGCTGCCGCTGCGGCGCCCGCGGCTGCCTCGAGCAGGTCGCCGGCCAGGAGGCCATCCTTCGATCCGCCGGGCTGACCGGGGCCGTCGGCACCAGCATCGGGCAGCCACATGGCTCGGTGGCCGAGCTGCTGGCCAGGGCCCGCGACGGCGAGCCGGAGACGCTGCGGGCGGTCTCGGAGGCCGGCCGGGCCCTTGGCATGGGCCTGTCGGCGACGGTCAACATCGTCGACCCGAGCACGGTGGTGCTGGGCGGCCTGTACGCCGCCCTGGAGCCGTGGCTCAGCAAGCCGCTGCTCACCGAGCTGGGGCAGCGGGCCATCACCCTGCGGTGGTCGCCGGTCCGTGTGCTCGCCTCCCGTCTCGGCCCCGACGCCGCCGTGCGCGGCGCCGCCGGGGCGGTCGTCAAGCGGGTCCTGTCCGAGCCGGCGGCGGTGTTCCGCGCGGCCGGACGTCACGTCGCTCCCATCCCTCCTCGACCAGGTTGAAATGGACGCCGGTGCGCGGGTGCCGGCCGGCCGCCTCGCGGTCGAGCCGCACCCCCAGCCCGGGGCCGGTCGGCAGCCCGAAGCAGCCGTCGGCCGGGTCGACCCGTGGGGCGCCGTCGACCAGGTCGGTCACCCACGGGTCGGCGAAGTCGTTGAAGTGCTCCAGGACCTTGTAGTTGCCGGTGGCCACGGCCAGGTGGAGGTTGGCGGCGGTGCCGACGGGACCGCAGACGTTGTGTGGGGCCAGCAGCAGCTCGTAGGCGGCCGCCCAGCCGGCCAGCTTGCGTAGGGTGGTGAACCCGCCGAAATGGGTGAGGTCGGCCTGCACGATGTCGACCAGGCCGCCCTCGAACAGCTCCCGGAACTCGGCCAGGACGTGCAGGCGCTCCCCGGTGGCCAGCGGCAGCCAGGTCCCGGCCCGAACCTGGCGCAGCCCGGCCGGGTTGTAGGGCGGCACCGGCTCCTCGATCCAGGCCGGCCCGAACGGCTCCAGGGCCCGGGCGACCCGGACGGCGGTGGCGGCCGTGAAGCGGCCGTGCATCTCCACCATCAGCTCGACCTGGGGCCCGACGGCGTCCCGGACGGCGGCGATGATGTCGACGGCCAGCCCCAGCTCGGCCTGGCCGAGCTCGGCCGAGGCGGCGCCGAACGGGTCGATCTTGAGGCCCCGGTAGCCGCGCCCGACGACCTCGGTGGCGAACCGGGCGACCACCTCGGGGTCGCGGTCACCCTGATACCAGCCGTTGGCGTAGGCGGGCACCCGGTCGCGGAAGCGCCCGCCGAGCAGCTGCCACACCGGCACCCCGGTGGCCTGCCCGATGAGGTCGTGGCAGGCGACGTCGAGCACGGCCAGCGCCGTCTGGGTGACCTCGCCGGCCCGGCCGTACTCGGCCCAGTGGGCCTGCCAGGCCAGCCGCTCGACATCGAAGGGGTCCATGCCGAGGACGTAGCGCCCGGCCAGCTCGTCGATGCAGGCCAGCAGCGTGTTGGTCTTGTTGACCATGCGGGCCTCGCCGACGCCCCGGAGCCCCTCGTCGGTGACCAGCTCCACGAAGGTCAGCTCGCGCCAGGGCGTGCCGACCACCACCGTCTCGACCCCGACGACCTTCACCGCGCCCCGTCACCCCCCATGTCCAGCCCGGTCAGCGTGAACGCGGCCCGCAGGTCGCGGGCGGTCTGCTCCAGGTGGGCGAGCATGGCCGCGGCGGCCCCCTTGGGGTCGCGGGCCTTGATCCGGTCCAGGATGCGGGCGTGCTGCTCGATGACGTCCTGGACGGTCCCCCCACGGGCGAGGTGGCCGCGCAGGCTGCGCATCCGGCTGGCCCGCAGCGGCTCCTCCATCGCCTCGATCAGGAAGCGGAGCATCTGGTTGCCGGCGGCCGCGGCCACGCTGGCGTGGAAGCCGATGTCGCTCTCGTGCAGCGCCATCGGGTCGTCGGCGGCCTCCCGCATGGCGGCCCGGGCCCGCTCCATGGCCGCCACGTCGGTGCGGCTCGCCTGGCCGGCGGCCAGCGAGGCGATGTGCACCTCGAGGGCCCGACGCACCTCCAGCAGGTCGAGCAGCTGGCGTGGGTCCCGCCGCACGGCGGCGGTGAAGAAGCCGCCGATCGGCCCGGCGTTGGGGTGGGCGACCACCGTGCGCCGGCCCTGGCGGATCTCGACCAGCCCGCGGGCCTGCAGCCACCGCGCCGCCTCGCGGACGGTCAGCCGGCTGACCTCGAACCGGACCGCCAGCTCAGCCTCCGACGGGAGCTCGGCCCCGGGCTCGAGCTCCCCCAGCACCAGGTCCTCCAGCCGCTGCACCACCGTCTCCGTGATGCTGGCCGCCGCCTCCGAGGCGGCGGGACTGCCCAGGTCGTCCGCGGGAGCTTCCACGGACCAGAGCATGCAGCACCTCAGCACCCAGGGGCAAGACCTATCTGATGAGTTTTGCTCCAGATGGCACAGGAACCCCCATGAACTGCGCCTATCCCTCATCTACCCTTGCCTGCCCCTCAGATATCTGTCAGGCTCCGGCAATGACCGGACCACCGGCCGAGGCCCGGCGGCATCGGGCCGCGCTGGGCCTCCCCGACCGGGACCTGGGCGAGCTGCCCAGCTCGCCCAGGCGGTTCGGCGACGGCGCCCAGTACCGGATCGAGATCCCC
>JBJMHP010000296.1:0-4926 GCA_045807325.1 Actinomycetes bacterium
CGCTGCACAGAACATCGCGGCGGGACACGCTGCGCGGGGAGCCCGGGGGTTGCCCCGGCCGTCGAACCGCGAACCTCAACTGCCGACCTTCCAGGTCGCGTAGTTGGAATCCCCGCCCTTCAGGGCGAGGAGGATGTCAACGAAGGAGACCGCGTCCCGATGACCACCACCAGCTTCGAACGGTCCTCCCGGACCCGGCCGGGGGCCGGCGCCGCCGGCCGGCTGGCCCGCCTGGTGCGCGGCCGCGCCGACGACCCGGCCTGGGTCCGGCCGTCGCTGCTCGGCCTGCTGGCGGCCACCGCCCTGCTGTACCTGTGGGCCCTGAGCGCGTCGGGCTGGGCCAACGACTTCTACTCGGCCGCCGCCCAGGCGGCCAGCCGCAGCTGGAAGGCCTTCTTCTTCGGGTCCTCGGACGCCTCCAGCTTCATCACCGTCGACAAGCCGCCGGCCGCGCTGTGGGTCATGGGGCTGTCGGCCCGCGTCTTTGGGGTGAGCTCCTGGAGCCTGCTCGCCCCCCAGGCGCTGATGGGCGTGGCCACGGTCGGGCTCCTGTACGCCACCGTGCGCCGCTGGTTCGGCCCGGCCGCCGGCCTGCTGGCCGGGGCGGTCATGGCCCTGACCCCGGTGGCCACCCTGATCTTCCGCTTCAACAACCCCGACGCCCTGCTGGTCCTGCTGCTGGTGGCCGGGGCCCACGCCACCGTGCGGGCGCTGGAGGGCGGGTCCACCCGCTGGCTGGTCCTGGCCGGGGTCCTGGTCGGCCTCGGCTTCCTGGCCAAGCAGCTCCAGACACTGCTGGTCGTCCCGGTCTTCGCCCTCGTCTACCTGGCCGCGGCCCCCGGGTCGCTGGCCCGCCGGCTCGGCCAGCTGCTGGCCGCCGGGGCGGCCATGATCGTCGCGGCCGGCTGGTGGGTGGCCATCGTCGAGCTGTGGCCGGCATCGTCGCGGCCGTACATCGGCGGCTCCCAGACCAACAGCATCCTGGAGCTGACCTTCGGCTACAACGGCTTCGGCCGGCTCACCGGCAGCGAGACCGGCAGCGTCGGCGGCGCCCCGGGCGGTCCCGGCGGCGGCGGGTGGGGCTCGACCGGCTGGGCGCGCATGCTCGGGGCCGAGGTCGGCGGCCAGGTCGCCTGGCTGCTGCCGGCGGCCATCCTGCTGCTGGCGGCCGGGCTGTGGCTGACCCGGCGGGCCCCGCGGACCAACCGGGCCAGGGCCGGGTTCGTCCTCTGGGGCGGCTGGCTGGCCGTCACCGGCCTGGTCTTCAGCTACATGCAGGGCATCTTCCACCCCTACTACGCCGTCGCCCTCGCCCCGGCCGTGGCCGCCCTGGTCGGCATGGGCGCCACCGGCCTGTGGGAGGTGCGCCGGCACCCGCAGACGCGCTGGTGGCTGGCCGGGACCCTGGCCGTGACCGCCGTCTGGTCGTTCGTGCTGCTGCGGCGCACGCCCCACTGGCACCCGGGGCTGGCCCCGCTGGTGCTGGTGGTCGGGCTGGTGGTGGCCGCCCTGATCGCCACCATGCCCTCGGTCGCCCCGCGGCGGGCCGTCCTCGGGGTGGCCGCGGCCGGGCTGCTTGTCGCCCTGGCCGGGCCGGCCGCCTACTCGCTGGACACGGCCGCGACCCCCCACGGCGGCGCCATCCCCTCGGCCGGGCCGGCGGTGGCCGGCGCCCGCTTCGGCCCCGGTGGCGGCGTCCGCGGCGCCCCCGGCCGCTTCGGCCAGGGCTTCGGCCCCGGCCTGGGCCAGACGTTCCCGGGCGGCCCCGGCGGCTTCGGCCGGGCCGGCGCCCTGGGCGGGCTGCTGGACGGCGGCACCCCCAACGCCGAGCTGGTCGCGCTCCTGCGGCAGGACGCCGGCCGCTACCGCTGGGTCGCGGCCGCCGTCGGGTCCAACTCGGCCGCCGGGGTGCAGCTGGCCACCGGCGACCCGGTGATGGCCATCGGCGGCTTCAACGGCAGCGACCCCGCCCCCACCCTCGAGCAGTTCCAGCAGTACGTGGCCGAGGGGAACGTGCACTACTTCCTGGGCGGCGGCCGCACGGGCGGGGCCATGGGCGGCAGCGACACGGCCAGGCAGATCACCGCCTGGGTGCAGGAGCACTTCGCCGCGACCACCGTCGGCGGGGCCACCGTCTACGACCTCACCACCAGCCCTGGTGCCTAGCCCACCGCAGCAGGGCCGCCGACATCGCCACCATGATCAGCAGCACCACCGCCAGCTGCACGTAGTGGGTCTTCTGGTTGACGATCACGTTCATCCCGTAGATCGACGACAGGGCGGTGATCGGCAGGGTCACGGCGGCGATCACGGCCAGGCGCTCGGCGGCGATGGTCATCTTGGTGTTGGTGCGGGACTCGTGGAACTCGATCACCGCCTGGAGGAACGCCGTCTCCCCGTCGGCCAGGCCCTTGATCCGCTCGAATTGGTCGGCGATGTCGACCACCATCGGCTGGGCGTCGGCGGGCACGAAGCGGGTCAGGGTGGCCATCCGCCCGTAGATCTCCCCGCTCAGGGCGGCTATCGTCCGGACCGCGATCAGCCCGTGGCGGGCCCGGAACAGCTCCTCCAGGAACTCCTCCGGGTCGTCGTCGCTGTCGGTCATCACCCGCTGCTCCAGCAGCCCGACCTCGAGGGCGAGGATGCTGACGAAGCCCTCCTTGTGGCGGGTCATGGCCGAGACGATGGCGTGCGACAGCTCGAACGACCTCGTCGGGCGCATGCGCCCGGCCCGGATCCGCTTCAGCACCGCGTCCGTCTCGCGGAAGGCGAGCTCGGGGATGACCTCCGGGTCGAGCGGCCCGTGCACCGTGACCAGGTAGCCGGGCCCGACGAACTGGTCCAGCTCCAGGTGGTGGACGCGGCCGCCGGTGCCCAGCTCGGGCGAGTGCAGGGCCACGAACAGGTGGTCGGGGTAGACGTGCACCTTGGGCACGTGGTTGCGGTTCTCGCAGTCCTGGATGGCCAGCGGGTGGAACTTGAACACCTCGTCGAGCACCCGGAGGGCCTCGGCGTCGACCTTGGGCATGTCGACCCAGATGAGCCCCGGTCGCTGCTCGAGGAGCTCGGGGAGCTCCTCGACGGTGCGCTGCTCGACCCCGCTGTCGGTGATCAGGTGGACGTCCATCCAGGCTCCTTCCAGGCCGCTCCCGGACGGCGGCCGCCGTCAGTATTGTCGCCGGTCAGCGGCGTCGCACGCGCCGGGCGTCCGGGCCGCGCTCCAGGTCGATCTCGCGCAGCAGCCGGTCGACGTTGGCCAGCAGGCTGCCCTGGATGTGCCAGAGCTCCAGGTCGCTGCGGGCGTCGACCAGCATCAGCTCGGCCAGCACGTCGCGGTGGGTGCGGGCGATCTCCAGGGCGATGTGCAGGGGCACGGCCTCGCGCGGGGGGCCGGCGACCTCGGGGGCGACCAGCTGGCCGAAGGCGGCCACGCCGACGCCCAGCTCGACCAGCAGCGCCCCCAGGGCGACCAGCAGCTCCGGCTCGGGCTGGCCCCGGGACTCGACGGCCTCGGCCAGGTCGGCCAGGTCCAGGGTGATCCCCCGGACCTGCACCGCCGAGTGCTCGAGGGCGGCCAGGGCGGCCCGCAGGCTGGAGGCGCTCTCCCGGACCCGGCGCTGGCGGGGGTTGAGGCGCAGGCTGTCCTCGCCCCGGGTCAGGGCGATCCGGGCCGTCCGCAGGGGCCGGTCCAGCTCGTGGGCCCGCTCCTCCCAGGCGCGGGCCTGCTCGCTCGACCAGCCCTCGGTCAACTCGATCCCCATGGACGTCAGCAGCTCGGCTATGTCGGCGGCCAGCTGGCCGATGGCGTCGCCAGCCGGCTGGACGTACATCGGCGGCCGCAGCATGAAGCTGACGACCACGCCGGTGACGGCGCCGATCAGCGTCTCGGTGATCCGGTCGATGGCGACCGTGCCGGCCTGGCCGGCCACGGCCAGCACCAGCATGGCGCTGATCGGGACCTCAAGGGTGTGGTCGCCGAGACGCAGCAGCAGGCCGATGACCAGCGCGGCCAGGATGGTGATGCCGAGGCTCCACCAGGTCAGGCCGACGACCTTGGAGATCAGCACGGCCACGAGCACGCCCGCGACCACGCTGCCGACCCGCTCCACGCTGCTCTTGACCGTCTCGAAGATGGTGAGCTGGGCCACCAGCAGGGCGGTGAGGGGGGCCAGTAGCGGCGGGGGCTGGCTGCCGAGCAGCCACACGGCCAGCAGGTAGGCCAGCACCGCGGCCAGGGTCGTCTTGATCGTCCGCCAGCCCGGCGGGTCGCCGCCACTCCGGTAGCGGTCCCGGAGGGTGCGGAGGGTCAGCTGGAGCCGGTTCACGGCTCGCGGGTGGCGAGCCGCCGGGCCAGCGCCTCCGGGGAGGTCAGGTCCTCGACCCCGAGCCGCTCGAACAGGGCCAGGGCCCGCTCCCGGTGGGCCGGGCGCTCCCCCAGGTCCCCGTGCCGGCCCAGGGCGTCAAGGGCCAGCGCCCGGTCGTAGCGCATGCCCAGGCGCTCGGCGGCGGCCAGGGCGGCCCGCCAGTCCCGCCGGGCCGCCGCCGCCCGCCCGGAGGTCCAGGCGAGCAGGCCCCGGTGGAGCCGGGCCCGGGGCTGGCCGATCGGGAACACCCGGGCGTAGCGGGCCAGGCAGTCGACGGCCTCGGCGGCCATGGCCCGCCAGGGCCCGGTGTCGCCCTCGCCCCTGGCCCGGCCGTCCAGCCACAGGGCCAGGGCGACCTCGGCGGTCATGGCGTACAGGTCGAACCAGTAGCACTTGACCGGGGGGCGGCTGGCCCGCTGGAGGGCCCGCCGCAGGGCCTCGGTGGCCGCGGCCCGGTCGCCCAGCTGGAGGGCCAGCATGGCCTCGGGCGCGGGGGCGGGCCGCCGCCGCAGCGCGGCCGCGGCCTCCTCCAGGTCTCCGGTTCGCAGCCCGGCCACGGCGT
>JBJMHP010000297.1:0-2673 GCA_045807325.1 Actinomycetes bacterium
AGGGTGCTGGACGCGGCCTGCGGCACCGGCAAGTACTTCCCGATGGTGCTGGCCAGTGGTCGCTCGCTGCTCGGGGTGGACCACGCCGGCGCCTCGCTGGCCATCGCCGTCACCAAGTTCCCTCAGGTCCCCACCGCCAAGCACGACCTGCAGGAGCTCCCCTACCAGGACCAGTTTCATGGCGTGCTGTGTGTGGACGCCATGGAGTTCGTCCCACCAGAGGACTGGCCGGCGGTCCTGGAGCGCTTCCGCCGGGCCCTGCGCTCGGGGGGCTAGCTGTACCTGACCGTCGAGCTTGCCCCCGCCGATCGGGTGCGGGCGGCCAACCAGGCGGCCCGACGCTCAGGCCTTCCGGTGGTGGACGGCGAGGTCATCTGGGACGAGCCCGACGGCTACTACCATCACTACCCGAGCATCCAGCAGGTCCGAGCATGGCTCACCGATGCCGGGTTCGCCCTCGAAGAGGAGGCCGAGGGGCCCTGGCACGATGAGGGGTACGCCTACCACCACCTGCTGGCCCGCGTGGCCGCCCCGCCAGGGTGAGGACGCCCGTTCGGCTATTGTCATTGGCGGATCAACCTGGCTTGGGCGAGGCTGGCTTACAGCGCATTACTTCGCCCTCTACGGTCGCCAGCGACCTGCAGAAACGCAGGGTTGCATAGCGGTGAGCCCCCGATTGCTGATAAGGATGAGGCCGCTGGTTCAAGTCCAGCCAGGCCCACTACATTGGGTTGACCTGGTCAAACGACCCTCACGCTGGGGCGCTCGATCGCAGCCCACCGTTCTTCACGTACGCATACCGGTCCTAGGTGCGTGGTGCCTTTTGGTGCTGGCGCCGATTCGCCCTTGATGCTCTTGACCTGGGAGAATCACACCGATGTGATTCGGTGGTGGAGGGTGGGCGATGACGCTGGGGCTGGCCGAACGCCAGGGCAGGCTGGGGAACGTGGCGGTCCAGCGGTGCGAGGCGGCGCTGCCGGAGCGGTCGATCTACCGGCTGCTGCACGCCGAGCGCGACCGGCTGTTCCCCGATGAGCTGTTCGCCGACCTGTACCTCCACCACGGCCGCCGCTCGATCCCACCCTCGATCCTGGCCGTGGTGATGGTGCTGCAGCGGCTGGAGGGCTGTAGCGACCGGGAAGCTTGCGACCGGTTCGCCTACGACCTGCGCTGGCGGTACGCCGCCGGCGTGGATGACGAGATGCCGGGGTTTGTGCACACGGTGCTGGTGGAGTTGCGGGCCCGGCTGCGCGCCTCGACCAATCCGGATCGGATCTTCCGGGTCACCTGTGAGCTGGCCCGCCAGGCCGGCCTGGTGGGGGTGCGGCGGGTGCTGGACTCGGCGCCGTTGTTTGACGCGGTCGCCACCCAGGACACCGTCACCTTGCTGCGGGGCGCGATCCGGGGCGTGTTGCGGGCGTGTTCGCCGGAGTTGGCGGTGGTGGTGCGCTCGGCGCTGGCCCGCGACGATGACTACCTCGCTGCGGGCAAGCCGGTCTGCGACTGGGACGACCCGCAGGCGCGGGAGCAGCTGGTGGACGCCCTGTTCCGCGATGGCTACCGGGCCTCGGGTGCCCTGCGTGGCCACATGCTCGGCCCCGAGGCCGCCCAGGCGGCCGAGCTATTGGCCGCCGTCATTGGCCAGGATGTTGAGGAGACCGCCGATGGGCGCTTCATCATCGCCCAGGGCACCGCACCCGACCGGGTGATCTCGGTGGTGGATCCGCAGGCCCGCCACGGGCACAAGTCGAACGCGCGCGGCTTTGACGGCTATAAGGGACATGTGGCCATCGACCCCGACTCAGAGGTCGTCACCGCGGCCGAGGTCGGCCCGGCCAATGCTGGGGATGCGGCGATGGCGCCGACGCTGCTGGCCGACCTGGCGGCGGCTGACGGCGACCCGACGCCGGACCAGGCCACAGCCAGCCAGGTCTACGGCGATGCCGCCTACGGCACCGGGGCGCTGCTGGCCGAGCTCGACCAGCGAGGCATTACCGCGATGACCAAGGTGGCCGCCCCGACCGCCCCGGCGGGCCACTTCACCAAGCAGCAGTTCCGTATCGACCTGGAGGCGGGCAGGGTCACCTGCCCGGCCCGCCTCCAGGTGCCGATCATCCCAGCCCGCGGCGGCGGTGGGGTGGCCCGCTTCGGCCGTGCCTGCGCCGTCTGCCCGCTGGCGTCGGCCTGCACCAGCAGCCGAGCCGGCCGCACCATCACCATCCACCCGCAGGAGACCAGGCTGCAGGCGGCCAGGCAGCGGCAACGGGATCCGGCCTGGCGGGCCGACTACCGCGCTCACCGGCCGACGGTCGAGCGCAAGCTGGCGCATCTGTTGCGTCGCCGCCACGGCGGCCGCCGCGCCCGCGTGCGAGGCCGGCTGCGAGTCGCCCAGGACTGGCGGCTGCTGGCCGCCGCGGTCAACCTGGCCCGCTTCGCCGCCCTCGGGGTGCGCTCAAGACCGGGTGGGTGGGCCCTGGCTGCCAACTGAACCAGAGGAGACGGAGCCTACCGGGACAAACCGTCGTCCTGATCCCTTTTGGTGCCGCCGTGGCGCCCACGACCCTCCAACGGCCACCATCACCTACCCGGCGGGAAGGCCATTGCGCACCACGCTCCTAGGCAGGGAATGCCGGCTGACTGGAGCGCTTACGACCCGGCTGGGTGCGGCACCAC
>JBJMHP010000298.1:0-3428 GCA_045807325.1 Actinomycetes bacterium
ATGCCGTCACGCGCGAGATCGCGCATGACGTCCAGCACCGCCCGGATCATCTCCGGGTCAAGCGCCGAGGGGGGCTCGTCGAAGAGCATCAGCTTCGGGTCCATCGCCAGGGCGCGGGCGATGGCCACACGCTGCTGCTGGCCGCCCGACAGCTGGGCCGGGTAGACGTCGGCCTTGTCGACCAGCCCGACCTGGTTCAGCAGCTCCCGGGCCCTGGTCCTGGCCGCGTCCTTGGAGACCTTCCTGACCTGGCAGGGCGCCTCGCAGATGTTCTCCAGCGAGGTCATGTGGGGGACCAGGTTGAACCGCTGGAACACCATGCCGATCTCGGCCCGCGATTTCGAGATCTCCTTCTCCTTCAGCTCGTAGAGCTTGTCGCCCTCCTGCCGGTAGCCGACCAGGTTGCCGTCGACCCAGAGCCGGCCGGCGTTGAGCTTCTCCAGGTGGTTGATGCAGCGCAGGAAGGTCGACTTGCCGGAGCCGGACGCGCCGAGCAGGACCACGACCTGGCCGGGCAGCACCTCCATGTCGATGCCCTTGAGCACCTCCAGATGGCCGAAGCTCTTGTGTACCGCCTCGGCCTTGACCATCGGGGTCCCGTCCCCGGGACCGGTGGCGGCCCTGCCGTCGAGCTCAGTGTCCATGTCCGATAGCCTCCGCCTGCGCCTTGGCCCGTACCTGTCCGGTGCCGAACCCCTTGCTGAAGTACCGCTCGACGTAGAACTGGCCAACCATCAGCACGCTGGTCAGGGCCAGGTACCACAGGCAGGCCGCGACCAGCATCGGGAACACCTGGAAGGTGCGGGCGCCGATGGCCTGGAGCTGGAAGAACAGCTCGTTGGTGACCGGGACGAAGGCCAGCAGCGAGGTGTCCTTGAGCATCGCGATCGTTTCGTTGCCGGTCGGGGGGACGATCACCCGCATGGCCTGGGGCAGGACGATCCGGCGCAGGGTCGTCCCGCGCGCCATGCCGAGGGCGTGGGCCGCCTCCTGCTGGCCCGGGTCCACCGCCTTCATGCCCGCCCGGACGATCTCGGCCATGTAGGCCGCCTCGGACAGGGCCAGCCCGAGCAGGCCGGCCATGAAGCCGGTCAGGATGGTCCGGGCGTCGAGGCTGAACAGGCGGGCGTTGAGGTCGATCCCGACCAGGTCACCGAGCTGGCGGTCGAACGGCAGCCCGAACCCGTAGCTGCCGTACAGGATGCCCAGGTTGCCGAACAGGATCAGCAGCACGATCCGGGGCACGGCGCGGAAGAACCAGGTGTAGAGCCAGGCGGCCCCGGACAGGATCGGGTTGGGGGACAGCCGCATCATGGCGATCACGATCCCGAGCGTCACCCCGATGATCATCGCCAGCACGGTCACGAGCAGCGTTGTCCGCACGCCCTCGATGACCGGCGGGCGGAACATGTTGTCGAGCATGAAGCGCCACTGGAACGCGTCGTTGGTGATCAGCATGTGGAGGAACATCGCGGCCACGATGGCCAGGACCACGATCGCGACCCACCGGCCAGGGTGCCGGACGGGCACGGCCGTGATGGCCTCCGGCTGTGCCCGCTCGGCGGTTTTCGTCTCGGTCATGTCCGCCCCCGATCCCGCCGGTTATGGATTGACGGCGGGGTTGTCGATGGCGCCCCCCTGGACGCCCCACTTCTCGAGGATCGACTTGTAGGTGCCGTCGGTGATCAGCGCCTTGACCGCGTCGGCCACCGCCTGGGCGAACTCGGTCTGGTCCTTCTTGATCACATAACCGTACGGCGCCGCGTCGTAGATGTCACCGAGCAGTTCGAGCTGGCCGTTGGTCTGCTTGATGGCGTAGGCGAGCACCGGGGAGTCGGCGAGCATGGCGTCGTCCTTGCCGGAGACCACCGCGGCGGTGGCCTGGTCCTGGCGCTGGTAGCGGTCGACGGTGATGGCTGGCTTGCCGGCGCTCTTGCACGCCTGCTGGCGCTTGGTGGAGAGGTCGTCGGTGTCCTGGACAGTGTTGGTCTGGACGGCGACCTTCTTGCCGCAGGCGTTGTCGGGCTGGACGCCGGTGGGGTTGCCCTTCTTGGTGCCCCACTGGGTACCGGCGTTGTAGTAGCTGACCATGTTGACCTGCTTCTTGCGCTCGTCGTTGATGGTGAACGACGAGATGCCCATCTCGTACGTCCCGGACTGGAGGCCCGGGATGATGGCGTCGAACACGGCCGACTGCCACTCGGTCTTCAGGCCGAGCTTGGCCGCGACCGCGTTGAACAGGTCGACGTCGAAGCCGATGACCGTCTTGCCGTCGGTATCCAGGAACTCGTTGGGCGCGTAGCTCGAGTCGGTTCCGATGAGGACCTTGCCGTCGGACTTGATGGCTGCCGGGACCTTGGCGGCCAGCGCCTCATCGACCGCCGGGGCGGCGGTGGTCGTCCCGGTGCTCCCGCCGCCGGTCTCGCTCTTGTTGCCGCAGCCGGCCACCACCAGGGCGATGGCCAGCACCAGACCTAGGAGCGCCCCGCCGCGTACCCTGCCTGCTCTCATGACTTCCTCCTGACGTCCTCCCACCACGGAACTGGGTGCACGATATCGGTTCCTGCGTTGCTCCGTTGCCAGCTTGCGAGATGATGCGGCTATGAAGCCACCGGTGTTCGAGTATCACCGGCCCGGAACGGTCGCCGAGGCCCTGGCCGTGCTGGCCGAGGTCGGCCACGACGGCAAGGTCCTGGCCGGCGGCCAGAGCCTGGTCCCGTTGCTCAACATGCGCCTGGCCGCCCCCCGCCACCTGGTCGACGTCAACTGGCTGGCCGGGCTGGACGAGGTCGCCTGCGGGCCCGACGCGGTCCGGGTGGGCGCCCTGGCCCGCCACGCCCGGGTCGAGCACGACCGGGCCGCCACCGGGGCCGTCCCCCTGCTCGGCCAGGCCATCGCCGACATCGCCCACGCCAGCGTGCGCAACCGGGGCACGGTGGTCGGCAGCCTGGTCCACGCCGACCCGGCGGCCGAGCTGCCGGCCGTGCTGGTCCTGCTGGGCGGGACCATGGAGCTGGCCAGGGCCGGCGACGGCGTCCGGCGGGTGGCCGCGGCCGACTTCTTCCTGGGGCCGCTCGAGTCGGCCGTGCGCCCGGGGGAGCTGGCCACCGCGGCCACCTTCCCGCGGCCGGCGCCGGGGGCCGGCAGCGCCTGGGTCGAGGTGGCCCGCCGCCACGGCGACTACGCCATCTGCGGGGTCGGGGTGCTGGTCGAGCTCGACCGGGGGCTGCGGGTCGCGGCCGCCCGGGCGGCCCTGATCTCGGTCGGGCCGGTGCCGGTCCCGGTCGACCTGACCGATGCCCTGGGCGGCCAGCCCCACGACGCCGCCGACTGGGCCGCCGCCGGGCGGCTGGCCGCCGAGGCCACCGAGCCCGAGGACGACATCCACGCCAGCGCCGCCTACCGCCGCCACCTGGCCGGGGTGCTGA
>JBJMHP010000299.1:0-6595 GCA_045807325.1 Actinomycetes bacterium
GGGGGCCGGGCACCCCCGGGGGGGGGCCCCGCTGGATCGGGCGGGGTCCGGGGCCCTCCAAGGGGGTGCCCCGGTGCATTGGGGGCACCGGGGGGCGCGGATCCGCTTCGAGCACGTCGGCTTCGGCTATGGCGAGGGTGGCCGGCCCGCCCTGGCCGGGATCGACCTCGACCTCGAGCCCGGGTCGCGGGTGGCGGTCGTCGGGGGCACGGGCTCGGGCAAGTCGACCCTGCTCGGCCTGGTCCCGCGGCTGTACGCCCCCAGCAGGGGCCGGGTCCTGGTCGACGGCCACGACGTGGCCGACCTGACCCTGGACTCGCTGCGGGCGGCGGTCGGGATCGTCCACCAGGAGCCGGTGCTGTTCTCGGCCAGCCTGCGCGACAACGTCGCCTTCGGGCGCCCGCAGGCCACCGACACCGAGGTGCTCGACGCCCTGGCCGTTGCGGCCGCCCTGGAGGTCGTCCAGGCCCTCCCCGAGGGGCTGGACACGGTGGTCGGCGAGCAGGGCTACACCCTGTCGGGCGGCCAGCGCCAGCGGGTCGCGCTGGCCAGGGCGCTGCTGATGCGGCCGCGGGTGCTGATCCTCGACGACGCCCTGTCCCACGTCGACGTCGACACCGAGGCGGCCATCCTGGCCGGGCTGGACGAGGCCCTGGGCAGCGCCACCGTGCTGCTGGTGGCCAACCGGCCGGCCAGCCTGCGCCTGGCCGAGCGGGTGGTGCTGCTGGAGCGGGGCCGGGTGGTGGCCCAGGGCCGCCACGAGGAGCTGGCGGCCCGCGAGCCCGCCTACCGGGCCGTGCTCGCCCACGCCGGCGGCGGCGTCGACCGCCTGGTCGAGGAGGCGGCGTCGTGAGCGGCCGATCCCGAGGCACCTTGCGGAGCGGGCCGGCCGGCCGGAGGCTGACGGCCCCGGTCTCCACCTACGGGGCGCCCCCGGAGCCGGACCGGGACCGACGCGACCGGCGGGCCGGGCGGCGGGCCCGGGCCTGGCTGTGGCCGCTGGTCCGCCCCCACCGCGGGCTGGTCGCGCTGGCCTCGCTGGCCGTGCTCGTCCAGACCGGCGCCTCGCTGGCCATGCCCTACCTGGTCAAGGTGGCCATCGACCAGGGCGTGACGCCCCGCGACCTGGCCGTGCTGAACCGGGTCGCGCTGGCCTACCTGGTCCTGGCCGGCGTGCAGTTCCTGGCCGGCCGGGTCGAGGTCCGGACCGTGGCCCGGGCCGGGCAGCGGGTGCTGCTCTCGGTCCGGACCCGGCTGTTCCGCCACCTCCAGACCCTCTCGCTCGACTTCTACGAGCGCGAGCGCACGGGCCGCCTGGTCGCCCGCATGACCTCCGACATCGACGCCATGAGCGACCTGGTCACCGACGGCCTGGTCACCCTCGTCACCGCGCTCATCACCATGGTCGGGGTGGCGGTGATCCTGGTCGTCATGGACTGGCAGCTGGCCCTGGCGACCCTGGTCGTCGCCCCCCTGATCGGGCTGGCCGCGAGCTTCTGGCGGCGCTGGTCGGCCGACGCCTACCGCCAGGTGCGGGAGACCCACAGCGTGGTCACCGTCCAGCTCCAGGAGTCGCTGGCCGGGGTGCGGGCCATCCAGTCGTTCCGCCGCGAGCGGGCCTCCGCCGGCAACCTCCGTGAGGCCAACCACGCCGAGCGGGCCGCCCACCGACGCACCATCGCCCTGGCCTCGTTCTTCTTCCCCGGCATCGAGTTCCTGGGCACGGTCGCCACCGTGGTCGTGCTCGGCCTGGGCGGCCGCCGGGTGCTCAGCGGGGAGCTGGAGATCGGCACCCTGGCCGCGTTCCTGCTGTACCTCCGCAACCTGTTCGACCCGGTGCAGCAGCTGTCGGAGCTGTACGACAGCTTCCAGTCGGCCACCGCCGGGGCCGAGCGGGTCGGGTCCGTGCTGGCCGAGCGGCCCTCGGTGCGCGAGGCCCCCGACCCGGTCCCCCTCCCCGACCCCCGCGGCGACGTCCGCCTTGAGGATGTCCGCTTCGCCTACGACCAGGGGCCCGAGGTCCTGCACGACGTGGACCTCCGGGTGGACGCCGGCGCGACCCTGGCCCTGATCGGGCCCACCGGGGCCGGCAAGTCGACCGTGGCCAAGCTGATCGCCCGCTTCTACGACCCCCAGGGGGGAACGGTCACCCTGGACGGCGTCGACCTGCGTCAGGTCCGCCTGGCCGACCTGCGCCGGGCGATGGGCTACGTCCCCCAGGAGGGCTTCCTGTTCTCCAGCTTTGGCAGTAGTAAGGCCACGGTGGCCGACAACATCCGCTTCGGCCGCCCCGAGGCCACCCGGGCCGAGGTCGAGGCCGCCGCCCGAGCGATCGGCGCCGACCCGGTGATCATGGCCCTCCCCCACGGCTACGACACCGAAGTCGGCGAACGCGGCGCCTTGCTATCAGCGGGTGAGGGCCAGCTCGTCGCCTTCGCCCGCGCCTGGCTGGCCGACCCGGCCCTGCTCATCCTGGACGAAGCGACCAGCAACCTCGATGTCGCCACCGAGACCCGGGTCACCGAGGCGATGCGGCGGCTGCGTCAGGGACGAACCACCATCGTGATCGCCCACCGGCTCTCCACCGTGATCGAGGCCGACCAGATCGCCGTGATCGAGGACGGCCGGGTCGTCGAGGCCGGTCCACCCGATGAGCTGCTCACCCGCGGCGGCCAGTTCGCCGACCTGTACGGCCGCTGGCTCGCCGGCGCCGCCTGACCAGGCACCGAAGTGGCTCCTGGTTCGAGACAGGAGGCTCCCCGGTGAGAGCGGCATGGCCGGCGACGACTTCGCCCGCAGGACAGGTGGCGTCACGGGCATCCGGATCGCTGTGAGGACGGTCCGCCAGTCGCGGATGCGAGCATGTCGCAGATCGATCCGCCAGGTCGAGGCAGGGTCCATCGCAGCGCACCCCGCCGGCTTCGCGCCCTGACCGGGCCGCCATGTAGGCACGCCGACTAGGAACCCGATGGCACCAAGCCGGGGATCTGAGGGCTAGACGCGAACCTCACTTCCACCCTCACAGGAGCTTCAGGTTGGCTGTTGGGGCGTCTTGCCGGTCGAACGGGCCAGCCGGACGGCCTCAGCCCGGAACTCCGGCGGATAAGGAGCACGCGTACCTGGCACATCAACTCCATCTCGAGTTCGACGCTCGTAAGCGTTCAGGTATCCACAGACCCGGGCAGCTTCACCTGGAGTGTCGCCTGTAGGTGTATGGGGTTGTCACCTGTGGGTGGATGTGGCGGATGCCCGGTGGCGGTAGCGTCAGATCATGAAGGAGTGGGCCGGCGGGTCGCGGCGGCTGCCGGCCAGCGCCTGGGTGTTCGACAGCGGGCTGGCGCTGGCGGCCGCCGGCGTCAGCACGCTCATGTTCACCGACTTCATGAACACCGCCCAGCCAACCCCGCCGCGCGGCATGCTCGCGTTGGGGTATGCGCTGGCGTTGCTGCACACCTTGCCGCTGGCGGCGCGGCGCCGGTTCCCCGGGGCCGTACTTGCCCTGTGCGTGGCCACCGGGCTGGCGGTCGCCACCCTTGGCGTGCCGGATCTTCTCGGAATCGCCATCCTGGTGGCGGTCTATTCGGTAGCGGCCTACGGCGACCGGTGGGTCTCGCTGGCCGGCCTGGCCGCCGCGGAGCTCGGCTCGGCGGCCGTCCAGCTCACCCAGGGCAGCTTCCAATGGCCGACGCCTATAACCAATGCGCTGGTCATTGCCGCCGCGTGGCTGCTGGGCCACTTCGTCGGTGTCCGCCGCGCCTACACCGCCCGACTGGAGCAGACCGCCGAGCTGGAGCGGGCCCGGGCGGAGCAGGCCCGCCAGGCGGTGGCCGAGGAGCGGCTGCGCCTGGCCCGGGAGCTGCATGACGTGGTCGCCCACAGCATCAGCGTGATCGCCGTCCAGTCCGGAGTCGGCGCCCACGTCGCCAAGACCCAGCCCGAGGAGGCCGCCAAGGCCCTTGCCGCCATCGAGGTCACCAGCCGGGCCGCCCTGACCGAGCTGCGGCGGCTGCTGGGCGTGCTGCGCCAGGAGGATGAGCCCCAGGGTGACCTGGCTCCGGTGCCGGGCCTGGCCGACCTGGACAGCCTGCTGGCCGAGGTGGCCAAGGCGGGGCTGGCGGTAAGGCTGCAGGTCGAGGGGAGGCCGGCGCAGCTGCCCGCCGGCGTTGATTTGTCCGCCTACCGGATCGTCCAGGAGGCCTTGACCAACGTGGTCAAGCACGCCGGCCCGGCACGCGCCCAGGTCGCGATCCGCTACCGCGACCACGAGGTCATGGTCGAGGTGACCGACGACGGCCGGGGCGCCGCGGCGCCGACCGGCGACGGCCGAGCGAGGGTCGGCCACGGCCTCATCGGCATGCGCGAGCGGGTGGCGGTGTTCGGTGGCGACCTGCAGACCGGCCCCCGTCCAGGTGGGGGCTTCCGGGTGGCCGCTCGGCTGCCGCTGGCGGTGGAGGGGCGATGAGCATCCGGGTGGTGGTCGCCGACGACCAAACCCTGGTCAGGGCGGGATTCCGGCTGCTGGTCGACTCC
Source organism: Actinomycetes bacterium (assembly GCA_045807325.1). Classification (GTDB taxonomy): domain Bacteria; phylum Actinomycetota; class CALGFH01; order CALGFH01; family CALGFH01; genus CALGFH01. Next base: position 4,531 of record JBJMHP010000299.1, read on the forward strand.
GCGGCCGACCTAGAGGTGGTGGGTGAGGCCGTCGACGGGGTGGAGGCGGTGGAGCTGGCCCGCCGCGAGCGGCCCGAGGTGGTGCTGATGGACATCCGCATGCCGCAGATGGACGGTCTGGAGGCGACCCGGCGCATCGCCGCGGACGAGCTACTGGCCGGGGTGCGCGTCCTGATGCTGACCACCTTCGATCTGGATGAGTACGTTTACCAGGCGTTGCGGGTCGGGGCGAGTGGGTTTCTGCTCAAGGACACCCCACCGGCCGACCTGCTGTCGGCCATCCGGGTGGTGGCCGCCGGGGATGCCCTGTTGGCCCCGGGCATCACCCGCCGGCTGATCGCCGAGTTCGCCCGCCGACCCGACCCGACCCAGGTCACTCCGGCCGCCCTGGACGCCCTGACCGACCGGGAGCGGGAGGTGCTGACCCTGGTCGCCCACGGCCTGTCCAACGCCGAGGTCGCCGAGCGGCTGGTGGTGAGCGCGGCCACATCCAAGACCTATGTGAGCCGGCTGCTGGCCAAGCTGGGGGCCCGTGACCGGGCCCAGCTGGTGGCCATTGCCTATGAGACCGGCCTAGTCACGCCTGGGGCCGGCTAGGTCCGCCCAGTCTGGCGGCGCAGGCCGGCCGTGGTCGTCGCCGACGCGGTGGAGGACCGGGCCGACAGCTGGTCCGGCTGAAGGTCGACAGCGCCCGCAACCTGCTGTGGCCGCCACTGCTACGTGTTGCGACTGGCCGTGAGTTGACATGGCTGCTCGGCGTCGCCCTGCAGCCGACAGGCAACTGTCAGCCAGGGGCCGACGACGCCAGCAACCCCCGCTTCGTACCGTCGAGCTGTATTCAGCGCCTCGACGTGACCGGCCTCGACGAGCAGGCCGGCGGGGCAGAGGAGGAGGCCATGGCCGTCATCACCATCCAGGGACTCACCAAGCGCTTCGGCCCGGTCGTCGCCGTCGACGACCTCAGCTTCGAAGTCGACCAGGGCACCGTGGTCGGGTTCCTGGGCCCCAACGGCGCCGGTAAGACCACCACCCTACGCATGCTGCTCGGGCTGGTCAGCCCGACCGCCGGCAGCGCCAGGATCGACGGCAAGCCCTATCGGGCACTGGCCGAGCCGGTCCGCCATGTCGGCGCGGTGCTGGAAGCATCCAGCTTCCATCCCGGCCGCAGCGCCCGCAACCACCTCCGGGTCGTCGCCACCGCCGCCGGCCTGCCCCTGGCCCGCGCCGACCAGGTCCTTGAGCAGGTCGCCCTCACCCAGGCGGCCCACCGGCGGGTGGGTGGGTTCTCGCTGGGCATGCGCCAGCGCCTGGGGCTGGCCACCGCCCTGCTCGGCGACCCCCAGGTGCTGATCCTGGACGAGCCGGCCAACGGCCTGGACCCCGAGGGCGTCCACTGGCTCCGCGGGCTGCTGCGCCAGCTGGCCGACCAGGGCCGCACCGTGCTCGTCTCCAGCCACGTCCTGGCCGAGGTCGCCCAGACGGTCGACCAGGTCGTGATCATCGACCGGGGCCGCCTGGTCGCCCAGTCGACCCTGGCCGCCCTGACCGCCGGGGCCGACCGGGCGGTGCGGGTCCGGACCCCGCAACCCGCGGCGCTGCGTGACCTCCTGGTCGCCAGGGGCGCCAGGGTCGCCCTCGACGGCCCCGGCCAGCTGACGGTCACCGGGGCCACCACCGAGCAGGTGGGCCAGGCGGCCGCGGCCGGCGGCGTCGTGCTCCACGAGATGCGCTTCGAGCGCTCCAACCTCGAGGACGTCTTCCTCGAGCTCACCGGCAGGAAAGGAGACCGGCCATGACCCGGCTCGTCCACTCGGAGCTGCTGAAGCTCCGGACCACCCGCACCGCCCGCGTCCTGCTCGGCCTGGCCGCCGCCGGCACCGCGGCCCTGGTCGCCATCGTGCTCCTGCTCGCCGGCCAGCCCGGCCAGCCGGCGCTCGGCCCCGACGCCCTGCGCCAGCTGGTCCTGGTCCCGGCCCAGCCGCTGACCCTGGCCGCCCTCGTCCTCGGCGTCCTCGGCATGGCCGGCGAGCTCCGCCACGGCACCGCCACCTCGACCTTCCTGGTC
>JBJMHP010000300.1:0-3685 GCA_045807325.1 Actinomycetes bacterium
TCAGCCCGCCGGCGGCGACCCGGGGGGCGTCCTGGAACCCGGGGGGCACCGGGTCCCCGGGGGTGACGGCGGCGATCAGCCCGTCGTCGTCGGCGTACACCTCGCCCTGGTCGAGCACCGCACCACCGGGCCGCATCGTGACCACGGTTCCTCGCAGCACCAGCATTGGAGCCTCCCGTTCAGAGCTGATCGGCGGCCTGCTGCTCGGCCGGGGTGAGCGCCTCCGGGCCCACCACCGCCCGGCCCAGGCCCCGGTAGTTCGGCGTCTCGGCGAACAAGGCCGACCAGCCGCTGGCCGTGGTCGGCCCCGGGTCGTGCTCCCACGGGTCGCCGCGCTCGTCCGCCATGTCGCCTCCCGTCTCTGCGAGTCGATCGGAATGCAACCTGCTCAGGACACCAGCGCCGGCCTCTTCGGTGCCTCGGTGACGGCGGGCACGGCCGCCCGCTGGAGGGCGACCAGGGTGATGTCGTCCTCCTGCTCCCAGTCGGGGCCGGTGAACCCGTCGAGCTCGCCGAGGAGGAGCTGGATGAGCTCGGGGCCGCCGGTGCAGTCGTTCATCAGCTCGGCCAGGCGGGGGAAGCCGAACATCCTGCGCTCGCGGTCGTGGGCCTCGACCAGGCCGTCGCTGTGCAGCAGCAGGGTGTCGCCGGGAGCCAGCGTCGCCTCCTTCTCCTCATACGTCATGTCCGGCATCGCGCCCAGCGGCATGCCGGTGGCCCGGAGCTCGACCACGCCGCCGCGGGTGTGGACGTACGGAGGGTTGTGGCCGGCGTTGGCGTACCGCAGCGTCCCGGTGGACGGGTCGAGCACGCCGTACAGGCAGGTGACGAACATCTGCGGCGGGATGTCCTGGAGGAGCAGGTTGTTGGCCCGCTCCAGGACCTTGCCGGGCGAGGAGAGCTGGGGCGCGTCGCCGCGCAGGATGCTGTGGGTGGTCGCCATGACCAGGGCCGCCGGCACGCCCTTGCCGGTGACGTCGCCGCAGACCAGGCCGATCCGGCCGTCGGGGAGCTCGATGAAGTCGTAGAAGTCCCCGCCCACCGCCTTGGCCGGCTGGTAGTAGGTGGCCACGTACCAGCCCGACAGCTCGGGCAGCTCGCGGGGCAGGAACTGCCGCTGGATGAGCTGGGCGACCTGGAGCTCCTGCTCGATGCGCTCCCGGGCCTGGAGCTCGTCCGCCTGCTCGCGGACGAGCCGGCGGACCAGCTGGGCCACCCGCAGCGCCGGGGCGGCCCGCTCGGCCAGGTCCTCCAGGAGCTTGCGGTCGTCGACGGCGTAGTCGCGCTCGCTGCGCCGCGGCCCCAGGCCGAGCAGGCCGACCAGCCGAGCCTGGCTGACCAGCGGGACGACCAGCCGCATGCCGGCCGCCTGGAGCGATTCACGGGTCGGGGAGTCGACCTCCAGCTCGTCCAGGGCGACCGGACCGTTGACGGCCTCCAGCCAGGCGACGAGCGGGTCGTCGGGGCCCACCTGGACCGGCACGACCGGCGTCCGCCGGGGCCGGGGCGGCGGCGCCGCGCCCTGGTCCTCTCCAGGGTCGCCGTCCTGTGGGCGCAGCCAGAGCGCCATCCGGGTGGGCTGCATCGTCTCGTCGGCGGCGTCCAGCAGCTCGCCGGCGACCGTGTCCAGGTCGATCTCGTCACGGACCTTCGCGCTGAAGGCCTCGAGGGTCTTGGCGGCGTCGTACCTGCTCCGGTAGAAGCTCCGGTCGATGAAGGCCTGGATCCGGTCCCGCGCCGGCCGGAACAACGCCGCGGCGGCCAGGGTGGACACCACCACCATCAGGCTGGACCCGCCGACGATCCGCGAGAGTGGACGCTGAAGCACCACGACGCCCGCCACGTACGCCAGGCCGAGGACGCCCGTGAGCATTCCATAGACGAGGGCCTGGTTGATGACCCGGTCCAAGTCCCAGAGCCGGTACCGGACCAGCACGGCGGTCAGGGTCAGGGGGATGGCCGCGAACAGCACCGGGAACACCACGAACGCCAGGCCCTGCAGCTCCTGCGCGCGCGCGTTCCCCAGCGCCGCCCTGAGCCCGAACAGGAACAGGGCCGCACCCAGCGCCAGCGAGAGAGCCCATACGAGCACCCGGGACTGCTGGCGTTGCGCCGCCGAGCCGGCCTGGTGCAGCCGAAACGACTGCGAGGTGATGCCGGCGACCGGGATCAGTATCCCGAAGAAGAGCACCAGCCCGGTGGGGTCGCCGTGGAACCAGGTCTTGAAGCGGGTGAAGAGCTCCACCGCGACCACCAGCAGGATGGCCAGCAACGGCCAGGTGACCCATCGCCGTCTGGACCAGGCGGCAGGCAGGCGGCCGTCGGGGAACACCAGCAGGGCGAAGACATAGGCCAGCCCGGCGAACAGGTGATAGTTGTCGTGCAGCCGCGCTGCCAGCCAGGGCATCTCCTGGAGGCCGCTGTGCGCGGTGGCGTTGAACACCGCGGCCGTCCCCACCATCCCGAGCGCCAGCAGTCTGGCCGCCAGGTCGTTCGGGCGGAGCCGGATGAGGAGGATCCCCAGGCCGATGTTGAGGGCGCTGAACAGGTACTGGAGCAGGATCTGAGGACCGGACAGGAGGGCGTGCGAGTCGATCGCCGCCCCGACAGCGGCCGTGCGCACGCCCGGGATCCAGCGGGCCCAGGCCGGGATCTCCCGGCCCCGCTCCACGGCCACGAATTCCGCGGGCTTGGAATCGCTCAGCTCGTCCTTGAACAGGTAGTGGCCTGGCGGCGGCGCGGTGAAGGCGATCTCGGTCGTACGAGGGCCGACGGTGGGCCGGATGTAGCGGATCGCCTCGTTCCCGCGGTAGATGGCGAAGTTGTGGCGCTGGCCGGGGTCGAGGTTCTCGAAGTGGATGACGACCCGCGTGTCCGCCCAGACAGCGAGCTCCTTCGCCTTGACCCACCGCGACCCGGCGGTCACCCGCTGCCCCAGCTCGCCGTTGCTCGCGACGGCGACATATCCCCGGTCGCTCGCACCCCACCGGTGCAGCGTCTCGTGGACGGCCTGGCTGTGGCTGGCCAGGATCGGCGGGATCCCGGACAGCAGCCAGATGACCGAGCCCGCCGTGTAGAGGACGAAGAAGACCAGGAACACGACATTCGCGATGCGCGTCCGCGACGGTCGCTCTGGCATCCTGCACCCCCCTGCACCTCAAGCGGGCAGTGTAACCGACACCGCGACGGTGACGGCCGAACGTCCTGGGATCGTTACGGTGAAGGTGGCGAGATACGGTTATCGTGCACCGCCGAGGGAGCCGGCGACAGAGGAGGACAACGGCGTGCAGATCGGCATCGGCCTTCCCAACACGGTCCTGGCGGTTCCCGGGCGGCTCCTGGTCGACTGGGCCAGGCGGGCGGAGGAGCGCGGCTTCTCCTCGCTGGCCACCATCGACCGGATCGCCTACCCGAGCTACGACTCGCTGACCGCCCTCACCGCGGCCGCGGCCGCGACCGACCGGATCGGCCTGCTCACCAACGTGCTGCTTGCCCCGGCCTACCAGCCGGTCCACCTGGCCAAGGTCACGGCCTCACTGGACCAGATTTCCGAGGGTCGCCTCACCCTCGGCCTGGGGGTGGGGGGCCGCCCCGACGACTACCAGCTCACCGGCCGCCCCTTCCACGACCGCGGGCGGCGCTTCGACCAGGACCTGGAGCTGCTGCACCAGGCCTGGGCAGGCGA
>JBJMHP010000301.1:0-2912 GCA_045807325.1 Actinomycetes bacterium
CAGATCGCGGCCCGCCTCGGCGTCACCAAGCAGGCCGTGCACCACAAGTACGCCGGCCGACGCTTCGGCTTCCGGAGGTAGCAGGATGGTCCAGCGCAGCGAGCAGGTCCGCCGGGTCCTGGACCTGGCCTGGGCGGAGGCAGAAGCGTTCGAGCACCGCTACCTCGGGCCCGAGCACCTGGTGCTGGGGGTGCTGCGCGACGGCGCCAGCGGGGCCAGCCGGGTGCTGGAAGCTCACGGGGTCGACCTGCCGGCGGCCCGGGTGGCGCTGGGCCGCCTGGTCGGGCGGGGGCTGGTACCTGGTCCGCGGCCCAGCGACGCCGAGTTGCTGGGCACCCTCGGCATCGACCTGGAGACGGTTCGACAGAGCACCGAGCAGACCTTCGGTGGCAGAGCCGTAGGGTGGGCGGTCCGGGAGGCGACCCGGGCGCGACGAGGTGGGGTGGGGCGGGTGCCGCGGACGCCGCTGGTTGACCCACCGATGCTCATCGGCCAGGTGCTGGTCCACGCCGGCGAGCACGCCAGGGCCCTCGCCGCTGAGGTCATCGGCCCCGAGTTGCTGCTGCTGGGCGTCGTCACCGACATTCAGACGCCCTGGCCCCGGTGCATGAACAACCGGTGGCGGCGCCAGCTGCACGCCTCGGTCGGGCTGCCCAAGGGCTACCGGGGTGCGGCTGGGCCGCTGCTGGACGCGTTCGGTGTCGACCCTGAGGCGCTGCGGTCGGCCTTGGTGGCTGAGCTTCGGGCGGGCGTGCGGTAAGCGAAGGGCTGGAGGAGCGCGGCGATGGATGGTTCCGGTGCCAGCGGTAACAAGGTGTTCGGCCGCTTCACCGAGCCGGCCCATCAGGTCCTGGACCTGGCCCGGGAGGAGGCCGGGCGGGCTGGCCACCGTTACCTCGGCCCCGAGCACGTCCTGCTCGGGTTGCTCGCCGAGGGCCACAGCCGGGCCGCCCAGCTCCTTCGGACGGCTGGGGTGGAGCTGGCGGCGGTCCGGCGCCGCGGCCCAGCGACGGCGAGCTGCTGGGCTCGCTGGGCATCGACCTGGACACTGTCCGCCACCAGACCGAGCAGCGCTTCGGCGTCCAGGCGGTGGGCGAGGCGACCTGGCGGGTCACCCGCCGGCGCTGATGGTGGGGCCCCAGGGTGGTGTGGACGCCGCTGTGCGGTCCGCCGTTGGTCGCCAAGCGGGCCTTGCAGCTGGCCAGCCAGCAGGCGCACGCTCTTGGTCACGGCGAGGTCAGGCCCGAGCACCTGCTGCTGGGAGTGCTGGAGGACGCCCGGCAGCCGACGGACAAGCCCAAGAGCTCCCGCCGGCACCGGCAGGTCATCGCGCACCTCGGACTGCCCGATGGCTACCACGGCGCGGGCGGGCCGCTCCCCGCCGGCCTTGAGATCGACCTCGGCCGCCTGCGGGCGGCCGTCGCCGCCGAGCTGAAAGGGATCCAGCGATGAGCCGACGCATGCGACTGGGGTTCATCGCGGCGTGCCTGCTGGTCTTCGGGTTGGTCGCTGCCCTCACCACCTGGGGAACGCCGTCGACCAGCCCGTCGAACAAGACGCCGGCCACCGTCACCTTGACCCCGGGAGCCGTCCGTCCGGCGAGCCTCGCCGTCACGGACCTGCGCGACCTCGGCCAGTTGCAGGCCCGATTCAACGCCGACCAGGGGATGCCGCGGCTGGTCTTGGCCCTCGCCCCTACCTGAGGCGAGTGCCTTGCGGGCGCCAGGTGGGCAGCCCAGAACATCCTCCAGCGCTACCGGGACGCCCGGCTGCGGGTCTATGTGGTCTGGGTCAAGCGCTGGGCGTTCGACACCAGGGAGGAGATCGACGGGGCCGGCATGGTCGACCCGCGGGTGACCCACCTGTGGGACACCGGCAACGTGGTCGGCCAAGGGTTCCTGGAGCGGTTCGGGGTCGACTTCGGTGGGTTGGACTACGACTTCTTTCTGCTGTTCGACCGCTACGCCACCTGGGGTCCGACCCCGCCGCGGCCAGTCAGCTCCGGGGCCACGGTGATCGGCGACAGCGACCGGCTGGCCGCCAGCGCGGCGTCCTTGCTGCGCTAACCACCGGCCTTGATCAACCAGGTCATCCGGGCCAGCACCGCGTAGCCGGGGCCAGGCTTGGGCCCTGGGCGTCCATCGTCTCCCTCTACTTCCGCCCCGCCGGCAACTGGCCAGCCGCAGCCGCCCGGGCAGGTGTTGTCCGGTAAGGAGCCAATCTCCAGACTCGGTTCGCAGCATGGCGGGTGCCGCTCAGCCGGCGCCGGCCGCCCGCAGCAGCGCCTCGCGGACCCAGCGCTCCTCCGGCTGGCCGGCGAAGCGGTGCTCGAGCCGGTACAGGCGACAGCCCAGGACATATTCGGTGGCTGGTCCGCTGCCGGGCTCGACATCACGGCCGTCCACCCGCACGGTGGGCGAGCCCGCAAACCGGGCCTGTTGGGCGGCGGCCTGGTCAGCGACCAGGGTGGTGCGCAGCTCCGCGTCAAGGCCGAGCTCGGTCCGGACCTGCCCCACCAAGGCCAGCGTCTCCTGATAGTGGGGGCAGTCCTGGACGTACAGGACCTCGATGATCGGCCGGCGCCTCGGCTGCTCCGTAGTCGTCATCGCCTCGTTCCGCTTGCGGGCCGGTCGCCAACGCCAGCCTATGCCCGCCGTGCGGTCCGATGTCGCTCCCGCCGGTCGATGGGCCAGAAGACCGCGCAGCCGATCTGGTCGTCGCGGCGCAGCAGCCAGTTGGACACCGCCAGCACCTCGCAGCCGGCATACCCGCGCACCGCCGCCAGCCACATCGAGGCCCCGTAGAAGAGCAGGGCGGCGTCGCTGGTCGGCTCGAGCAGGTACAGCACCACGAACACGGCCACATTGAGCACGTGGGCGACCGGGCCAGTCGCCCGCAAGGGTGTGGGGGTG
>JBJMHP010000302.1:0-6794 GCA_045807325.1 Actinomycetes bacterium
TCCCAGCGCCTGAAGGGCGAGGACCTGGCCGATGCCGACCGGCGGGCCTACGAGGTGGCGTCGACCACCATCGTCCAGCACCTCAAGACGCTGAAGCTCAACAACAACCGCATCGAGGCGCTCGTCGAGCAGCTCTATGCGATCAACAAGCGCCTGATGGGCCTGGAAGGCCGCCTGCTGCGCCTGGCCGACAGCTACGGGATCAGCCGCACCGAGTTCCTGAAGGCCTACATGGGCCAGGAGATGCGGCCGGACTGGCGCGACCAGGTCAAGGCGCTCGGCGTGCGCTGGACCAAGTTCGCCGAGAACGACGGCGGCCAGATCGGCGATATCAGGAACGAGATCGCCGCGCTGGCGACCGAGACCGGCGTTCCGATCGACGCCTACCGCCGCATCGTCCAGACCGTGCAGAAAGGCGAGCGCGAAGCCCGGCAGGCGAAGAAGGAGATGGTCGAGGCCAACCTGCGCCTGGTGATCTCCATCGCCAAGAAATATACAAACCGCGGCCTGCAATTTCTTGATTTGATTCAAGAGGGTAACATCGGCCTGATGAAGGCCGTAGACAAGTTCGAGTACAGGCGCGGCTATAAGTTCTCCACCTACGCCACCTGGTGGATCCGCCAGGCCATCGCCCGCGGGGCGGCCGACCGGGGCGCCCGGGCCATCCGCCTCCCCGTCCACGTCGACGAGCAGATCGGGCGGCTCTGGCGCACCCAGACCCGCATGCACGAGCTGCTGGGCCGCGAGCCGAATGACGACGAGCTGGCCGACGAGCTGGACATGCCGACCGAGAGGGTGGTTCGGCTCAAGGACACCGCCCAGGCGGTCACGTCCCTGGACGCCCCCGTCGGCGACGACGGCGCCGCCCTCGGCGACCTGCTGGAGGTGGACTCGGCGGTGAGCCCGGACGAGCTGGCGGTCGAGGCGGTGGGTCGTGAGGCCCTGGAGCAGGTGCTGAACGCTCTCCCGGAGCGGGAGCGGCAGGTGCTGATCCTGCGCTTCGGCCTGGACTCCGGCACCCCCCGGACCCTTGAGGAGGTCGGGGCCGTCATGGGGTTCTCCCGTGAGCGGGCCCGTCAGGTGGAGCGCGACGCCCTGGCGTCGCTGCGCAGCCCCGAGATCCGGGCCCGCCTCAACGACCTCGACGGGGTCGCCTAAGCGGTCGGCCTGACGTTGAACCTGCCGCGGCCTGATGCCGCCCGGCCTGGTGCGGTATACCGGTGTTCGTGGACCTGGTCGGGCGGCTCCGAGAGCTGCGGGCGCTGGAAGACCTGCTGGAGCGTGCCGCGGGTGGCTCGGGCGGCCTGCTGGTGGTGTCCGGGCCGGGCGGGTCGGGCCGGACCGCCCTGGCCGACGCCGCCGTCGAGCTGGCCCGCAAACGGGGGTTCCAGGTGGTGCGGGCGGTGCCCGCCCGCGGGCAGCCCGGCCGACTGATCTGGGCGCAGTTGTTGGCCGACGTGGGCGCCGCCCAGGCCGCGGCCCGGCTGCTCGAGGGCGGCGCCGGACCGCTGCAGCCGGTCGGTGCCGCCGACCGGCTGGCCACCGCCGGCGACGCGCCGGGAGCGGTCATGGCCACCGCCCGCCATGCCATGCTGGCCATCCTGCGGGGCCGCTTCGAGGAGGCCGAGCGGCTCGCCGTCGAGGTCGCCGAGGCTGGCCGACGTGCCGGGTGGCCGACACCGAGCGGCTCGCCGGGACGCTGCGCGGCCAGGTCGCGGCCGAGCGGGACCCGTCGACCTGGCCGTGGTGGCCGCCGCGACCGGGGACCCGGCCGCCGCGGCGGCGTTGTACGACGGGCTTGGGCCCTACGACGACCGGCTGGTGGTCTGGGGTGGCGCTGTCGCCGCCAGCGGGCCGGTGTCGCATTACCTCGGCCTGCTGGCGGTCCGGCTGGGGCGGCTCGACGACGCCGTCGGCCACCTGCAGGCGGCGGTCGACCTGCAGGAGCGAATCGGGGCCCTGCCCGGCCTGGCCCACAGCCTGGCCGCCCTGGCCGACGCCCTAGAGACCCGCGGCAACCCTGGCGACGCCCGGTCGGCGTCCGATCAGCGGCGCCGGGCCCACCTGATCGCGGAGCGGCTGGGGATGCCGGTGCTGCTGGAGCGGCTGGCCCGCCCGGCCGACGAGTGGACCCTGGGCCGGGATGGTGACGACTGGCTGCTGGAGGCCGGCGCCGAGCGGGCCCGGCTGCGGGACAGCCGCGGCCTGCACTACCTGCGCGCCTTGCTGGCCGCGCCCGGACGCGACATCCCCGCCCTGGACCTGGCCGCCGGCGGCGCCGGCCTGGCCGCCGCCGGGACCGGGCCGCCGCTGGACCGGGCCACCGGCGCCGCCTACCGCCGCCGCCTGGCCACCCTGGACGCCGAGCTGGACGCGGCCGACCGGTCCGGGGACATCCAGCGGGCCGAGCAGGCCGACGCCGAACGCCAGGCCGTGCTGGGCGAGCTGCGCCGGGCCAGCGGCCTGGGCGGCCGGGCCCGCACCGCCGCGCCGGAGGCCGAGCGCGCCCGGGTCAACGTCACCCGCACCCTGCGAGCCACCATCGACAAGATCGCCCTGGCCGCCCCCTCATGCGCCGTCCACCTGCGGGCCTCGATCCATACCGGCCGGGCCTGCCGCTACCAACCGGCCCCGGGCGGGCCCAGCCGCTGGCACGTGTAAGCGAACGGATCGTTCGCTGCCGGTTTACGCCTCCCCAGGTGACAGCCAGCACGAGACCAGGACGGGAGGCGGAGCATGCGAACCGACCAGCGCATCCTGGAGATCCGGGCCGGCCGGCGGTGGCCGCTGGTCGACGAGCCGGTCGGGCTGGTCGTGGCCGGTGCCCGGCCCGGGTCAGAGGTGGCCGTGCGGGCCACCGTCGAGGTGGCGGGGGCGGTCCACCAGGCCAGGGCGACCTTCGACGCCGACCAGGCCGGGGTGGTCGACACCGCCCGGCAGGCCAGCCGGGCCGGCAGCTACACCGGGGTCGACCCGTTCGGGCTGTGGTGGTCGGGCCAGCCGGTCGGGCCGTCCCGGCGGCCGCCGTCGGCCCCGCTGACCGCTCGCGTCCAGGCCGCCACCGCCGGCCGGATGGCCGAGGCGGTCCTGGAGCGGCACTGGCTGACCCTCGGGGCGGCGGCGACCCCGGTGAGCCGGGGGTGTGGGGGCTGTTCGCCCGGCCGGCCGGGGACGGCCCGTTCCCAGGCGTGGTCTGCTTCGGCGGCTCCAGCGGCGGCCTGGCCGCGGCGGCCGCGTGGGCGCCGGTGCTGGCCTCCCACGGGTTCGCGACCCTGGCCATCGCCTACTTCGGCGTCCCCGGCCTGCCCGGGGCGCTGGTCGGCATCGAGGTCGAGGTGGTCGAGCGGGCCGCCGCCTGGCTGCTCGGCCGCCCCGACGTCCGGGGCGGGCGGGTCGCCGTCGTGGGGATGTCCCGCGGCAGCGAGCTCGCCCTGCTGGCCGGCACGCTGCTGGACCGGGTGGGGGCGGTGGTCGGCTTCGCGCCCAGCGGAGTCTCCTGGAGCGGGTACGGGCCCGGCGGGCCGGTCGACGCACCGGCCTGGAGCTTCCGCGGCGCCCCGATCCCCTACCTCGGCGGCGACGCCACCCCGCCGCCCGGGTTCCGCACGGCCGGCCCGATCACCCTGCGGCCACTGTTCGAGCGGACCCTCGAGGACGCGGACGCCGTCCGGGCCGCCGAGATCCCCGTCGAGCGGGCCGCCGGCCCGATCCTGCTGGTCTCCGGCAAGGCCGACGCCATGTGGCCGGCCACCCGCCTGGGCGAGTTGGTCGAGCGTCGGGCGGCGGCCGCCCGCTCCACCCACCCGGTCGCCCACCTGCGCTACCCGGGCGCCGGCCACGCCGGCGTCGGTGTCCCCGGCACCCCGGCACCCACCGAGGTCCGCCACCCGGTCGACGGCGCCTCGTATGCCCTTGGGGGGATGCCCGCGGCCAACGCGGCGGCCCGGGCCGACTCCTGGCCACGAGCGCTCGCCTTCCTGGCCGCCGCGGGCTCCTAGCAGGGGCAGGCACAGGGCTGAGAATCCGATGGGCTGCCACCGCGACGAGTGGATCGCCGCCGGCGCCGTCGACGCCCTCCACCGGCTTGCCCTGGATGCCTACGACCGGATGCTTGGCCTGGACCTGGACCTGGACCACCTGGCCGTCGGGCTGAGGGGGGCAGGGCGGCCGTGCCGCCTCCCGGCGCCGCCGAGCCTGCTGGGCGTTCATGGTCAGGACGGCCTGACGCGCGGGTCGAGCAGGGCGTAGCCCAGGTCGACCAGCAGGTTGGCGACGACGATGAAGGCGGATGCGACCAGCACGGTCCCGATGATCACCGGCAGGTCCTGGGTGGTGACCGACTGCCAGGCGAGCTGGCCGAGGCCGGGCAGGCCGAAGACCTGCTCGGTGACGATGACCCCGCCGAGCAGGGTGCCGAGGTCGATCCCGAGCAGGGTGACCACCGGCGTGAGGGCACTGCGCAGGCCGTGCCGGTAGACCACCCGGTCCTCGCTGAGGCCCTTGGACCGGGCGGTGCGGATGTAGTCCTCCCCCAGCACCTCCAGCATCGAGCTGCGCGTCAGCCGCGAGTAGGTCGCCGCCGTCACGGCAGCCAGGGTGACCCAGGGCAGCAGCAGGTGCTGGGCCCACCCGACGGGGTCCTGGGCCAGAGGGACGTAGCCGCCCGGGGGGAACCAGGCGATGCCGGCGAGGTGCAGGCGGAAGAACAGGAAGTAGATCAGCAGCAGGCCGACCAGGAAGGTCGGCATGGACAGCCCGGCCAGCATCAGCACGGCGCCGCCCCGGTCGACCAGGCTGCGCGGCCGGCGGGCGGCGGCCACGCCGACCCCGATCCCGACCACCAGCCACAGCACGGCGCCGCCCAGGGAGAGCGAGACCGTCACCGGCAGGCGGCTGGCCAGCAGCTGGCTCACCGGCGCGTTGCTGTAGTAGGAGTAGCCGAGGTCGCCGTGGAGCAGCCGCCGGATGAAGCTGACGTACTGCTCGGGCAGGGGGCGGTCCAGGCCGAGCCGGTGGTTGACCAGCGCGATCGTCTGCGGGGTGGCCAGCTTCCCGGCGATCAGCCGGGCCGGGTCGTGGGGGGCCACGAAGAACAGCGCGAACACCGCGCCGCTGACGATCCACAGCACCAGCAGGCCGAACAGCAGCCGGCGGGCCAGGAAGCGGGCCATCAGCGGTCCCCTCCCCCGCCGGCCCGCCCGGCGGTGGGGTCGAGGGCGTCGCGGACGCTGTCGCCCAGCAGGTTGAAGGCCAGGGTGGTGGCCAGCAGGGCCAGGCCCGGGAACAGCGGGAACCACCAGGCGACCTGGTAGAAGGCGAGCGAGTCGCTGAGCATCCCGCCCCAGGTCGGCGTCGGCGGCGGCACCCCGAGGCCGAGGAACGACAGCGTCGCCTCGAACACGATCGCGGCCGGGACCAGCAGGGTCGCCAGCACCAGCACCGGAGCCAGGAGGTTGGGGAGGATGTCCACGAACATCACCCGCATGGCCCCCGACCCGACCGACCACGACGCCTCCACGTACTCCTTCTCGCGGATCGAGAGGGCCTGGCCGCGGACGACGCGGCCGATCGCGGCCCAGGAGAAGAACGCGATCACCAGCATGGAGATGGTCAGGCTGGACCCGAACACCGAGACCAGGGCGATGGCCAGCAGCAGGTACGGGAACGACAGCACCATGTCCATGAAGCGGGACAGCACCAGGTCGGCCGGGCCGCCGAGGTAGCCGGCGGCCAGCCCCACGACCACGCCGGCGACGGTCGCCAGCACCGTGGCCACCACGCCGACCATCAGCGAGATCCGCGCCCCGTAGACGATGCGGACCAGCAGGTCACGGCCGAGGTTGTCGGTGCCGAGCAGGAAGGTCCGGCTGGGCCCGACCGGCAGGCCGGCCGGGGTCAGGCCGATGTTGGGGTACTGGTCGTCGGGGCCGTGCCCGACGGCGTGGGCGACGGCGGGGGCGCCCACCGCCGCCACCGCGATCACCACCAGCGTGACCACCGAGGCGATGGCCACCGGGTCGCGGCGCACCCGCTCCCAGGCCAGCCGCCAGGGGCCGCGTCCCTGGATGGCCTCGGGGCGGGCGGCGGCCGCATCGGCGGCGGCCTGCCCGGGGGCGGTCACGGTCATGGGGTGCTCCCGGCCACGCGGGGGAGGCCGTCGGCGGCCTGCTGGTCGGGCTGGTCGATGGCGGCGTGCTCGTGGGCCAGGTCCTCGCCCGGCTCGACCGGGAAGTGGCAGGCCGTCGGGTGGCTGGCGCCGTCCCCACCCCGGGGCACCAGCGGCGGCGCCTCGTCGACGCAGCGCGCCCGGGCCTTGGGGCAGCGCGGGTGGAACCGGCAGCCGGCCGGCGGGTGGATCGGCGACGGCGGGTCGCCGGCCAGGATGATCCGCTCCCGTCGGTCGGCGAGGTCGGGGTCGGCGACTGGCACCGCCGACAGCAGGGCGGCCACATAGGGGTGCCGCGGCCGGCGGTAGAGCTCGGCGACCGGGGCCACCTCGGCCAGCTTGCCGAGGTACATCACCGCGACCCGGTCGCTGACCTGCCGCACCACCGACAGGTCGTGGGAGATGAACAGGTAGGTGAGGTCGAGCTCACGCTGGAGCTCGGCCAGCAGGTTGAGGATCTGGGCCCGGATGGACATGTCCAGGGCCGACACCGGCTCGTCGCAGACGATCAGCCGAGGCCGCAGGGCCAGGGCCCTGGCCACCCCGACGCGCTGGCGCTGGCCGCCGGAGAACTCGGCCGGGTAGCGGTTGTAGTGCTCGGGGTTGAGCCCGACCAGCTGCATCAGCT
>JBJMHP010000303.1:0-2732 GCA_045807325.1 Actinomycetes bacterium
GTCGGTGTCCTTCTGCCCGTACTGCGGCCGCGGCCTGGACGAGGAGTTGCCCGCGGCGGTCGGTCCAGACGCCGCCCCAGGAACTTCCCTCCGGGCGGCTGACGGGGATCGGTAGTCGGGACGGGCTCGGCGCGCACCGCCCCGGCCGCCGGCCCGCCCGGGCCGGTCGGATCCCCCCCGCGGGTCGTGGGTCGCTCTCGGCTCACCCCCTCTCCGCTCGGTGCCCCCGGCCGCTACCCCCCGGCCGCCGCCGGCTCCGCCCGCACGACCTCGAACCCCAGCTCCCGGGCCCGCCGCCGCAACTGCTTCTCCAGCCGCTCCCGCACCTGGGCGGCGTACGCCGCCTCCTCCTGCGCCACATACGCCAGCCCGTACCGCATCAGGTTGTAGAGGGTCCGGGCCAGCTTGTGGGCGGTCGCCGTGACCGCCTTCGGGGCCCCCAGCCGGGCCCGCTGCCGCCGCAGGTAGGCCCCCAGGTAGCTGTGGCTGCGGACCAGGCCCCAGGCGGCCAGCCGCAGGGCCCCGGCCGCCCGGTTCTTCCCCCGGCGCGTCCGGCTCGACTGCACCTTCCCGCCCGTCTTCTTCCAGTTCGGGCACAGGCCCAGCCAACTGGCGAAGTGCTTGACCGTCGGCCACTTCGTGAAGTCGGTCCCCAGCTCGCTGACCAGCGTGAGCGCATGCACCTCGTCGATCCCCTCGATCGCCGTCAGGTCGACCCCGGTCACGTAGTACAGGGCCTGGCGCACGTCGAACCGTGGGTCGTGCGGCTTGCGGCCGCGCACCCGCGGCTTCGGCGGCAGCGGGGGCAGGGCCGACTCGCGGCGCATCGCCCGCAACTGGGCCGCGATGGCCGCGTCCAGCTCGCCGATCACTTCCTGGTACTTGTCCCACATGGCCAGGCAGCACCTCAACTCGGTCAGGTGCTCGGGGCGGTACCGGCCGTCCAGGGCGGTGGCGATCTCCGGCTCGGCGTGCCGGCACCGCCGGTCGCGCAGCCGGGCCAGCGCCTGGGGGTCGCGCACCCCGGCCAGGATGGCCCGGATGATCCTCAGCCCGGTCACCCCCGTGACGTCGCCGAGCACCGCCGTCAGCTTGAGGTTCATCAGCCCCAGGGCCTTCTGCATCCGCTGGACGTGCTGGGCGGACAGGCGGACCAGGTTGGCCCGCTGGCGGACGTAGCTCCGCAAGGCCTGGGTGGCCTCGTCCGGCTGGAAGACCGAGGGCAGCAGGCCGTGCTTGTGTAGCCGCTGGATCCACTGGCAGTCCCGCCGGTCGGTCTTCGGCCGGCCCTTGATCTGCCGGGTGAACGACGGCGACGTCATCACGACCGGGAAGCCGTCCTCGGCCAGGGTGAGGAACAGGACGTGGCCGTAGGCCCCGCTGGCTTCGAGGGCCACGGTGGTCACCCCGCACGCCTTCAGCCAGGCGACCAGGTCGCGCAGGCCGGGGGTGTGGGCCGGGAACTCGCGGACGGTGTCGGACCCGTCCGGGGTGGCGTCGACGCACACCCAGTGGGTGGCGTCCCCGACGTCGATGCCGGCGGCGTGCGGGTGGCGGACCGGCAGCGAGGCCGGCTCGGCGGCGGGCGCGGCCGGGCCGGGCCGCGCCCCGTGGGGCTTGGTCGGGCGGGGCGGCCTGGGGCCGCGGCGGTTGCCGGCTTTACTCTTGCGGACGGGCATGGCGGACTCCACAATCGGGACGGGCGAAGGGGCGCCCGGCGGGGGAGTCGGCAGAGGGCACCAGCCGTCCCAACGGGATCACCCGCGGCCCGGGGAGCCGGGCGGGCGGGTGTCGCCAAACGAGTGGGCCGAAAACGCTCCCCGGCCCAGTCGAACCCACGGGCCGAGCACGACGGCTCGCTGCACCAGAAACGGAACGGGCATCGACGCCGGACGTGGGGAGAGGATAGGCCGCCGCCCCAAGTTCCTGGCCCGGTGGGCCAGACAGCCCTGGCAGGGCGATGAACCAAGAACTCACCCGCCGGCCCGGTCGTTAGCGCCCCCGCGTTCGGCGGCATCGGCGTCGTCGTAATCCGCGGCCTGCTCCGTCGGGGGGCGGCCGAGCCATCGGCGGACGATCAGGACCAGGGACCCGACGAGGGCCACCGGCAGGGCCAGCAGCCCGGCCGGGACGAAGATGAGGAGGAGTAGTCGGACGTGGAGTGGCGGGTCAGTCATAGTGATGGAAGGCAAAAGCAGTCCGACCACGAGGACCGGGACCCAGGCCCAGGCGACGACGTTGTCGAGCGACCAGCGCTGCCTCACGGTTCGACCCTCCGCCGGGCAATGATCCCTGCCGCTCGCTGAACCTGGATACTACTTCTTCCCGCCCTCCCCCTTGGCGATCCGCTTCACGGCCCGGCCGGCCTCGGCCCGGAGTCGCGGGACGCGGCCGTCCCGGTCGATCTCCTCAAGGAGCGCGACCGCCTTCGGCGTCCGTAGCTGTTCGAGCAGGTCGATGGCCTCCAGGGCCCGTACCTGGTCCGGCGTGGGAGGTTGTGCCACCAGTTTCTTGAGCAACTGGTCGGCCCGGGCCTTCGCCTCGGCGGACGGGGGCCGCTCGAGGAGGCGCCGCAGCGGGCCGATCGCCAACTCGCCGGCCGCCTCCAGCTCCTTGGCCGCCCGCTCCCGCGTGGCGAACCGGCCGGAGTCCAGGTCCGCCACCCGTTTCTCGATGTCCCGGGCGACCGCCGGGACCGCGACCGGGCGGACCCGCTCGCGGAGGAACGGGAC
>JBJMHP010000304.1:0-5877 GCA_045807325.1 Actinomycetes bacterium
GGAGGTGGCCGGCCTGCTCCATGACGTCGGCTACGCGATCAGCCAGTCGGCCCACCACAAGCACTCGCTGTATCTGATCCGCAACGCCGACCTGGACGGCTTCAGCGCCCGAGAACGCGACCTGGTCGCCAATATCGCCCGCTACCACCACAAGGCCTTGCCGGCCGACCGCCATGCCGAGTACATGGCCCTCGATGACGACGACCGAACTCTTGTCCGGCGCCTGGCCGCCCTGCTGCGGCTGGCCGACGGCCTGGACGCCGACCACTTCCAGGTCGTCGAGGCCGCCACCGTGGTCGACCGGGGCGACCACCTGCGCCTCGAGCTCCGGGCTAGGGACGTGCCGGATCTGGCCATGTGGGCCGCCGAACGCAACGGCGACCTGTTCGAGCTGGAGTTCGGCCGCCACATCGAGCCAGTCGCCGTCGACGTTACCTAGAGACTCGGTGATGCCCGGTAGCGGTCGCCGATGCAGACCTCATCGTCGCTCAGTCCGTCGACGGTAAGGTTCCGCATGCACCGGCGCAGCGCCTCGGCGTACAGCAGCCGCTCCGGGGAGCGGATCGGGACCAGGAAACGGCCGACCGCACTCTCGGAGAGCGGCCTGCCGCTGACGCCGGTGGTTACCGCCGGTCGCCAGGCGTGGGATCGACTCCTCAGCACGGCTGGGGCTGGGTCTGGGAATGTGCGAGGGTGCCGGAGTGTTCTAGCGGCTGCAGGTCGAGGAGCGGGCCGGCCATGCCGCAACCACCGGCCAGGCCGCCCTTGGGCCGACCAGGCCCGGGCGGTCGAGGCGAGGGGCCTAGCGGCCGCCTCCTCACCAACCCGTGACGACAGAGGGAGCGAAGCGATGGGTCAGCAGCGGGAGACGGCGGTCCTGGCCGGAGGGTGTTTCTGGGGGATGCAGGACCTGATCCGCAGGCGCCCAGGGGTCCTCTCGACCCGGGTGGGCTACACCGGGGGTGAGGTCGCCAACCCCACCTACCACCACCACGGGAGCCACGCCGAGGCGGTCGAGATCAGCTTCGACCCCGAGGTGAGCTCCTACCGCGAGCTGCTGGAGTTCTTCTTCCAGATCCACGACCCGACCACACCCAACCGCCAGGGCAACGACCTCGGCCCGAGCTACCGCTCGGCCATCTTCTACCTCGATGAGGCCCAGCGCCGGGTCGCCGAGGACACCATCGCCGACGTGGAGGCCTCTGGGCTCTGGCCCGGCAAGGTCGTCACCGAGCTCACCTCGGCCGGTCGGTTCTGGGAGGCCGAGCCGGAGCACCAGGACTACCTGGAGCGCTACCCGAACGGCTACACCTGCCACTTCCCACGCCCGGGGTGGGTGCTGCCCCACCGCAGCGCCGCCGCTCGCTAGCCAACAGCCGAGGCCGGTCTCAAGCCGATGGTGGTTCTGATCATGCCGGTGAGGCGCCGGCCACGGCGAGGACGGGAGCCCGCATGAGCACATTGCCAGGAGTCGACCCAGCCGTGCCGCCCAGCGGGACCGGCTGCGCCGAGTGCGAGGGCACTGGGGGCTGGTGGTTTCACCTGCGCCGGTGCGCCCAGTGCGGGCATATCGGCTGCTGCGACAACTCACCATCACAGCACGCCAGCGCGCACGCGGTGGCCACTGGGCACCCGGTGATCCGCAGCTTCGAGCCAGGTGAGGCATGGTTCTGGAGCTACCAGACCGAAGAGTTCTATGACGATGGGCCAGCGCTGGCCTCTCCGGAACATCATCCGCTCGACCAGCCGGTTCCCGGCCCAGCTGGCCGCGTACCCCCTGACTGGCAGGCGCACCTGCACTAAGAACCGCGCCGACAGCCTGCTTTGGCACCTTGGTGACCTGCGGCGGGCCAGATCGGCTGAGACGCCGCCAGATCGGCTGAGAGGCCGTTCGGCAGCTCGTCTCACTCAACCTGGCCCATCAGCGCCGTTCTCGCGGTGCCTTGCCCGGGCAGGCAAGGCACCGGCAAACTTCCCGGCAGACTTTGGGCGGACCACACGCCAAGTGCGGTAGTCGCGGGCCACTGACCTGCATGACTCGGAATGAGCTCAGTGACGGAGCCCTTGTCGTGCATCGGCCCGGCCGGGCCGACTCCATGGTGAGCCGACCGTTTCGTACCATTGGCAGCCTGGAGGGATTCCGCAGGGGCTCGTCGACGGAGAAGACGGAGGCTGCATGGCAGGGCGATCCAGCCAGCCCGCCCGGTTCGATCAGGAGGGCTTCGGGAGGCTGCTGCGGGCTCACCGCATGCGGCTGCCACTCACCCAGGAGGGACTGGCGGAGCGGGCCGGGCTGAGCGAGCGGACCCTGCGCAACCTGGAGGCCGGCCGGATCAGCCGGCCCTATCCCGACACCATCCGGCGGCTGGCCGACGCCCTGGAGCTGACCGGCCGGCACCGGCACCAGTTGGAGGCGGCGGCCCGCGGGGTCGGGCCGGGGCTGGGACCGGAGGGGGCGGTGCCATGCCTGCTGCCCCCGTCGGTGACCGACTTCACCGGCCGCGAGGCGGAGGTCGCCGAGATCTTCGGGTTGCTGGCAACGGGCAGCCTCGACGGCGCGAACGCGGTCGTCGTCTCGGCGGTGGCCGGCAAACCCGGGATCGGCAAGACGACCCTGGCCGTGCACGTCGCCCATCGACTGCGACACGAGCTCCCCGACGGCCAGCTGTATGTGAACCTCCAGGGCGCCCAGGCGCACCCGCTGGATCCGGGTGCGGTCCTGGCCCGGTTCCTGCGGGCTCTGGGCCTGGATGGGAGCAGCATTCCCGACGGCCTCGAGGAGCGGGCTGAGCGCTACCGGATGCTGCTGGCCGACCGGCGGGTGCTGGTGGTGCTGGACAATGCCGGCAGCGAGGCCCAGGTGCGGCCCCTGCTGCCGGGGAGCCCGAGCTGCGGGGTGCTGGTGACCAGCCGGGGCCGTCTGACCGGGCTGGAGGGGGCACGACTGGTCGACCTGGACATCCTGTCGCCCGAGGCGGCCGTCGAGTTGCTTGCCCGGGTGGCCGGACCCGGCCGGGCCGCCGCCGAACCGGATGCGGCGGCGGCCATCGTCGACTACTGCGGCCGGCTGCCGCTGGGCGGCGGGAGCGCCGGGGCCCGGCTGGCCGCCCGCCCGGCCTGGTCGCTGGCCCGCCTGGCCGAGCGGTTGGCCGACGAACGCCGGCGGCTGGACGAGCTCGCCGCCGGCGACCTGGAGGTCCGGGCCAGCATCGCCCTCAGCTACCGCGCCCTCCCCGACCGGCAGCAGCGGGCGTTCCGCCGGCTGGGCCTGCTGGAGGCGCCCGACTTCCCGGCCTGGGTGGCCGCGGCCGTCCTGGACCTCGACCCGGCGCGGGGTGAGGACCTGGTCGACGGGCTGGTCGACGCCCAACTGCTGGAGGCCGGCGGGATCGACCAGATTGGCCAGGCCCGCTACCGCTTCCATGACCTGCTCCGGGTCTACGCCCGCGAACGCGCCCTGAGCGACGACGATCCAGCCGAGCGGACGGCCGCCATGACGCGTGGGTTCGGTGGCTGGCTGCTCCTGGCCGGCCAGGCCGCAACCCTCGTCAAGGCCGGCACCCTGGGTCTGGCCCATGGCGGCGCCCCGCGGTGGCGACCCGGCCCGGCCATCACCGGCCTGGTGAACGCCGACCCGCTGGCCTGGTTCGAGGCCGAACGGACGAGCCTGGTCGCGGCGGTCCACCAGGCCGCCGGCGGTGGGCTAAACGAGCTCGCCTGGGACCTGGCGGGCTGCCTGGCCAGGTTCTTCGCCGTCCGCAGCTACTTCGACGACTGGCGGCAAACCCAGGAGACCGGCCTGGCCGCCGCCCGCCGGTCCGGCCACCGGCGCGGCCAAGCCGACCTGCTGCGCGGCCTTGGCCTGCTCCACAACGAGCAGGACCGCCTGGACGCCGCCGCGGCCTGCTTCGAGCAGGCCAGGGCGCTGTTCGTCCAGGTCGGGGACCGCTCGGGCGAGGCCGGGGCCTTGGACGACCTTGGCGTCCTGCACCAGCTCCGGGGCCACAGCGACCGGGCCCTGGCTTGCCTGGAGCCGGCACTGGCCATCTTCGCCGAGGCCGGCGACCCGGTCGGGGAGGCGAACGTGCGGTTCTCGCTCGGCATGGTCCACCTCGACCAGGGCGACTACGACCAAGCCGAAGCCTGCCTGGAGGCGGCTCGGCCCATCCTGGAGGCGGCCGGCGACCGCTACACCCTGGGCCAGCTGCTCCGCAAGCTGGCCCAGCTCCACCGGACCCGTGGGCGCCTGGGGCAGGCCGAGGCCGTCCTGGACCACTGCCTGGCTGTCGACCGCGCTCTCGGCGACCGGCTCGGTGAGGCCCTGACCTTGCACTCGCTCGGGGAGCTGCAACGCCAGCAGGACCGGGGGCGCGAAGCGCAGGCGACTCTCGAGCAGGCCCTGGCCGCGTTGCGGGACCTCAGCTATCCCTACGGTGAGGCACAGGCTCTGCGCTCCCTCGGCCTGCTCCACCTCGCCGACGGCCGCCCCCGCCAGGCCCTGACCGAGTTGGGCGAGTCGCCGGGGCTGTGGCGACGGCTCGGCAGGCCTCGCAACGAGGCCCATGCCCTGGCCGGCCTGGGCGATGCGCATGCCGCCGTCGGCGAGCGGGGGGCCGCCGAGGCCGCCTGGCATCAGGCCCTGGCGATCTTCCAGGAGCTGAGCGCCCCCGACGCTCAAGCCCTGGCCGAACGCCTGTCGACAACGGCCGCCGCCCCACCGGGCTAAGGGCGAGTGGACCGGGTGCCTACCGGTACCAGCGGAAGATCTCGTGGGCCTTGTCCTTGGCGTGCCGGCGGATCTGCCTGGCGATCCGCTCCCGGTCCTTGGCGGTGGGGGCGGCCAGGAGCCGCTGGGCGTTGTCCCAGGCGAGCTGCCGCCAGGCGAAGATGTCGGCGTCGGCGTCGGGCGGCACGACCTCGCTGAACAGCCCCGGGCACAGCTCGCGCTGGATCTCGGGGTAGACGACCGGTCGGGTCCGGACGGCGAGCACGTCGTCGACGTGCTTGTGGTCCGGGTAGGTGTAGCGGGGGCCCAGCTCCTCGATCACGAACGCCAGGTCGTTGTTCACATGGGCGTTGATCCCCAGATACAGCAGCTGGGTGCAGTTCAGCCTGGCCGGGTCGGCCCGGAAGGCGATCCGCCAGGCCGGGTCGACCTCCCGCGGGTCGCCGCGCTTCCAGGCGGCGTAGGCGTCCAGGTAGTAGCTGGCGAAGGTCGGGATGACCCTGGTGTCCCAGAAGCTCGGGTCGGAGAACTCGCCGGCGAGGTTGGCGTCGCGCATCCCCTCGGTGGTGCGCAGGTACAGCAGAGCGAATGGCCGGTTCTGGGCCTCCAGGGCCGGGTCCTGGTAGTGGGCGGTCATCTGCTCGATCGTGTGCGCGGTGTTGTGATCGGCCCACGCCGGCGAGCCCGGCGACAGCGCCGCCACGACGCCGAGGGCGACCACGGTGGTCAGCCTGCGGAGCATTGGGGTCCTCATCTCAAGGGAGGGCGAGGGCGACGGCGACACGCAGCCGCTGGGTCGCCTCGGTAATGCCCTGGTACAGCCGGTCCTGACAGCGACCCGGAGCCGGCTGGCCGGGGTCGGGCTTGTCGGCGCCCTTGAGCAGGCCATAGGCCTTCTGCCCAGTGAAGATGGGGGCGCCGCTGTCGCCGGGCTCGCCGCAGACGTCGACCCGGGCCAGGCTGCCCCCGCCGAGCTGCTCGACATGCCCACAGCTGGTGCCCGAGATGGCACCGCTGGCACAGACCCGCATACCGAGTGAACTGCCGCCGGTGCCGTAGATGGGATAGCCGGGATTCTCGGTGGTGCGATCGTTGACGCCGGTCCAGGCATGGACATAGACCCACGCCTTGGGGTCCCATCCGGGCACGTT
>JBJMHP010000305.1:0-11863 GCA_045807325.1 Actinomycetes bacterium
GCTGGCTACCGCCCCGAGGAGCCGGGGACCCCCCCGCCGCTGGACTTCCCCGACTACCGGTCGACCGAGCTGCGGTTCCCCCGCCGGCCGCTGGTGCCCCTGCCGCACCGGCTCACCGAGATCACCGGGCCGCTGCTGGGGGAGGGGCGGGTAGGGGAGACCGACCACGACCTGACCGCCCAGCATCCTGGAGAGCCGCTGGGGGAGCGGATCGTGGTCCAGGGGCGGGTCCTGGACGGCGACGGGCGCCCGGTCCCCGGCACCCTGGTCGAGGTCTGGCAGGCCAACGCCGCCGGCCGCTACCGCCACGACGGCGACCGCCACCCGGCCCCCCTGGACCCGAACTTCAGCGGGGCCGGCCGCTGCCTGACCGACGCCGAGGGCCGCTTCCGGTTCGTCACCGTCAAGCCGGGCGCCTATCCGTGGAAGAACCACCACAACGCCTGGCGGCCCGCCCACATCCACTTCTCGCTGTTCGGGCGGGCCTTTGCCCAGCGGCTCATCACCCAGATGTACTTCCCCGGCGACCCGCTGTTCCCCTTCGACCCGATCCTCTCCTCGGTGCCTGAGGCGGCCCGCGAGCGGCTGATGTCCCGCCTGGACCTGGACACCACCGTCCCGGAGTGGGCGCTCGGCTACCGGTGGGACATCGTGCTGCGCGGCCGCCAGGCCACGCCGCTGGAGGACGAGGAGGACGCCCCATGACCCTCCCGGAGACGCCGTCGCAGACCATCGGCCCGTTCTTCGCCGTCGGGCTGCCCTGGCCCGACGGCCCCGACGTGGTCGCCGACGGCACCCCGGGCGCCCTCTGGATCGGCGGCCAGGTGACCGACGGGGCCGGCGAGCCCGTCCCCGACGCCCTGGTCGAGACCTGGCAGGCCGACCCCGCCGGCCGGTTCGCCGGCCCCGACGACCCACGCCCTCCGGCCACCTCGGGATTTCGGGGGTTCGGGCGGTGTGCGACCGACACCGAGGGGCGGTGGGCGGTCCGCACCCTCAAGCCGGGGCCGCTCCCTGCCCCCGACGGCGGCCTGGAGGCCCCGCACCTGAACGTGTCGGTGTTCGCCAGGGGCCTGCTCAACCGGCTGGTGACCCGGATCTACCTCCCCGACGAGCCCGACGCCAACGCCGCCGATCCCCTGCTCGCCTCGATCCCGGACCCGCGGGTCCGGGATCGGCTGGTCGCAACCCCCGACGGCGACCGGCTCCGCTTCGACATCCGCCTCCAGGGCGACCAGGAGACCCCCTTCCTTGCGCTCTGACGCGCCACCTGACCCGGCGCCGCCGTCGAGTAGGATGTGGGGCGGCGGAGGGGGGAGCATGACCTCAGAAGACCACTCGGGAGCTGGCCGGGGCACGCTCCTGCTCGCCGACATCTCCGGGTACACCGCCTTCCTCCAGGCGGTCGCCGGGGCGCACGCCGCCGACATGGTCGCCGGGAGGTTCGTCCCCAAGGCCTACCCGCTGCTGACCAGCCTCCTCGACGGGATCGTGGGACGGATCGTCCCGCCGTTCGTCCTGTCCAAGCTGGAAGGGGACGCGGTGTTCGCCTTCGCCGCCGACGGCGAGCTGGAGGTCCGCGGCCAGTCGGTGGTGGACTGCCTCCACGGCTGCTATGACGCCTACCGTGCTCGACTGGACGAGACCCGCGGGGTCATGGCCTGCACCTGTGACGCCTGCGCGTCGATCGGCAACCTGGAGCTCAAGTTCGTCCTTCACCATGGGGCCTACATCGCCCAGTCCATCGCCGGCCATCACGAGCTGCTCGGCCCCGAGGTGACCATCTCGCACCTGCTGCTCAAGAACCACGTGGCCGACCTGATCGGCCGGTCGGCCTATGCGCTGGTGACCGAGTCGGCGGTGGCACATCTCGACATCCCACTGGAGCGGGCCCTGGCCATCACCGAGCAGTACGAGCACTACCCGCCCGTCCAGGCCCGGGTCCTGACCCTGCCCTGACCGGCGGCGGAGGAGGTCCATGCGCGGCAAGGGCATCTGCTACGACGCCGGCTTCTTCAACCGGGGCGTCAGCACCCACGAGCCCTTCGACCCAGAGGTCGTCGCCCGCGAGCTGCGCGTCATCCACGACGACCTGCACTGCAACGCCGTCCGGATCACCGGCGGCGACCTGGAGCGGCTCAAGACCGCCGCCAGCTCCGCGGCGGCGGCCGGGCTGGAGGTCTGGCTCTCGCCCTTCACGACCGACCTGACCGCCGACGAGCTGCTCGACTTCCTCGCCGGCTGCGCCGACCACGCCGAGCGGCTGCGCCGCCAGGGCGCCGGGATCGTGCTGCTGACCGGCTCCGAGCTGACCATGACCAACAGGGGGATCGTGCCCGGCGAGACCTTCGAGGAGCGGGCCGGGCTGCTGACCCCGTCGAACCCCTCGATCGGCCAGCTGCTGGCGGCGGTCCCGGCCCGCGTCAACGACCTGCTCGCCGACGCGGTGCGGGTCGTCCGCGAGCGGTTCGGTGGGAAGGTCAGCTACGCCTCGCTCCCGTTCGAGCACGTCGACTGGACACCCTTCGACATCGTCTCGACCGACGCCGGCTACCGGTCGGTCGAGACGGCCGACCGGTACGCCGAGGGCGCCCGGGCCCTCGTCGCCCAGGGCAAGCCCGTGGCCGTCACCGAGTTCGGCTGCTGCACCTACAGGGGCGCGGCCGACCGGGGCGCCCGCGGGGCCGAGATCGTGGAGTGGGACGCCGCCACGGTCACGCCGGTCCGCCTCGACGGCGACTACACCCGCGACGAGGACGAGCAGGCCACCTACCTGCGCGAGGTGCTGGACGTCCTCACCGCCGAGGGTGTCGACAGCGCGTTCGTGTACACCTTCGCCCGCTACGACCTGCCGCACCGCCGCGACCCCCGCCGGGACCTGGATATGGCCAGCGCCGGCGTGGTCAAGGTCCTCGAGGGCCGCCTCGGCCACACCTACCCCGGCATGTGCTGGGAGCCCAAGGCCGCGTTCACCGTGCTCGCCGACCACTACCGCGGCTGACCGCACCGCCCTGGTCCGCCCACCGGGCTCAGTCCCGGCACAGGGCGCCGAACCGGAACCCCTTCGCGGAGAGGGTGGCGAGCACCTGCCCGAGCGCGGCCACCGTCTGGCCGCGGTTGCCGCCGCCGTCGTGCATGAGGACCACGTCGCCGGAGCGCACCCGGCCCAGGATCCGCCCGGCGATCACCCCGGCGCCGGGGCCGCGCCAGTCGTAGGTGTCGATGTCCCACAGCACCAGGCGCAGGCCCAGCGCCCGGACCCGGTCGGCGCTGGCCGCGTCCACCGCCGCGTACGGAGGGCGCAGGCAGTGCACCGGGGCCCCGGTGGCCCGCTGGATGGCCGCGCTGGTCGTGCCCACCTCGGCCGCCAGCTGCCCACCCGTGAGGCCGGTGAGGCGGCGGTGGCTCCAGGTGTGGTTGCCGACCCCGTGCCCGGCGGCGAACTCCTGGCGGACCAGGTCCGGGTAGGCGGCGGCGCTGCGGCCGAGGACGAAGAAGGTGGCCCGGGCGCGGTAGCGGGCCAGCAGCTCCAGCACCCGCGGCGTCCAGGCGGGCGCCGGCCCGTCGTCGAAGGTCAGGTAGACCACCCCGGCCGAACCGGCCGGCACCGGGGCCGGCGAGCCGACGGGGGCCTGCCCCACGGCCGGGGCCGGCCGGGCGGTCGCGCCGCCTCCCGCGGCCCCGTCGCCCGCTGCGGCCCCGAGCAGCCTGCGCCAGGTCGACGGGCCCACCTGCCCGGTGGTGCGGATCCCATGGGCGGCCTGGAACCGCCGCACCTGGCCGGCCGTCAGCGACCCGTAGAACCCCGTCACCGGCACCCGGTAGCCATGGCGGTTCAGCAGCGACTGCGCCCGCCGGACCGCCGCCCCCCGGCTGCCGAAGCTCAGGACGGGCCGGCTGACCGGACGAGGCCGGGCGGTCTGGACCGCGGTGGCCGCCGGCGGCCTGGCCGGCATGATGTGCGCCACGAGCACGAGGACCAGGACCGAGAGCAACAGCGCGGCCAGCCATCGAGCCTTCATCCGACCACCTCTCCGCCCACGGCGGGCTCAGCGGAGCGGGCAGGGCCAGAGCCGGATGGTTCTACCACGCGATGCGGAAAAATCGTGGGATTTCCGCTTCTGGCGGCGCTCGTCCCGTCCTTCGCCACCCGGGGCATCCTGCTATCCTTGTCGAACATACGTTCGAGCTGGAGCGGCCGCGTCGCGCCATCCGTTGCGCCGCCGACCCGGCGTTCCCCGAGGTCCCATGAGCAGGAACCGCCTGGCCGCGCTGTCTGTCACCTTGCTGGTGTCGCTGTTTCTGGCCATGTCCATGGGCACCAGCGTGCTGGGCAGCCAGCCCGGCCAGCCCAGTCAGCGCGCCCGGGGCGACATCCCGCGGCGGCTACTGCCGCTCTACCAGGCCGCCGCCAACACCTGCCCCGGCCTGCCCTGGTCGGTGCTGGCCGCCATCGGCAAGGTCGAGTCCGACCACGGCCGCTCCACCGCCCGCGGCGTCAGCTCAGGGACCAGCGCCGCCGGGACCGCCGGACCGATGCAGCTCGGCATCGGCGGCAAGGCCGGCAACGTCCTCGCCCGCTACGCGGTCGACGGCACCGGCGACGGCATCGCCGACGCCTACAACCCGGCCGACGCGATCTTCACCGCCGCCAACTACCTGTGCCGCAACGGCGCCCAGGGCGGCGCCGACCTCCGCCGGGCGATCCAGGCCTACGGTCACGCCGACGGGTACGTGGACAGGGTCAGCCAGATCGCCACCGGCTACCAGGCGCTCGCGCCGCGCCCGGCCGCCGGCCCGACGCCACCGAGGAAGGGCAGGTTCGTCGGCCCCAACACCCCCAGCTACCAGCGGCTCACCCCCACCACCAAGCGGCTCTACGCGACCGTCAGCCAGACGTTCAAGGTCCGGTCCATCGGCGGCTGGCGACCGGTCGGGTCGGTCCCGGGAAGCGACCACCCCTACGGACGGGCCATCGACGTCATGGTCCCCTACCCGGGCCGGACCGGTCGGGACCTGGGCTGGCGGATCGCGAGGTGGGCGGTCGCCAACGCCGACCGGCTCGACGTCAAGTACGTGATCTTCAACGGCCGCATCTGGACCAGGACCCGCGGCTGGCACGGCTACCAGCACCCGTCGGACCCCTGCAACTGCAACCCCACCCTGCGCCACGACGACCACGTCCACATCTCGGTGCGCCACTAGCTGCTCGACCTGCGGTCGGGTGCAGGTCCACCTGGTACAGCGAGCCCGACTCCCAGCGGCCAAGCATCCGCGGTCGCCCCGGCAGCCTGACCGTTCCTGGCAGGAAGGCCGCCAGCAGGCCATGGAGTGTCTGCCCCTCGGCCTCGTCGACGACGAGGAACAGCCGGCGACGCTGAAGCAGGTCCCGGCCCGGCCGCACCAGGTACGGGCCCGGCGGGATGCCGTCACGGTCGAGGTAGTAGCCGAGCGGCTGGTTGGCCGGGAGCGCCGCGACGACCGCATCACCGGGTACGAGCCGGTCGCGGAGGATCGCCGCCATCGGCGCCGCGGCACGCAGCGTGCCGGTCTCGGGCGAGCGCAGGACCCCGCCTGACGCCACGGTGGCGCCGGCGAGCACGGCGAGCAGCGCCAGGGCGGCGAGCGGCCCGGCCAACGGGGTGCCGCGGCGAGGCCACAGCAGGGTCAGGCCGGCGGCGGCCGTCCCGAAGGTCACGGGGATCAGGAACAGCCACACGCGGGGGAAGGGCACGACCCGCTGGACCAGCACCAGGCCGCCACACCAGATGACGGCGACGGGCAGCAGCGGCACCCGTTGGGCGCCCAGCCGGCGGTGACCCAGCAGGCCGAGGGCCACGCCGACGAGCAGGACGAGGACCAGGGCCCGGGGTGCGTCGCGGACGGCGAGCCGCCAGGTCCCCTCGAGCGACCCGGGCAGGCGACGGAGCCAGACCTCCTCACCGAGCGGCGCGACGAACCGGTTCCCGACCACCGCGCCCACGCCCCAGCCGCGGAGGACCGGCAGGTACAGCACGACGGTGAGACAACCGGCCCCGACCAGCGCGACCCCGAGCCCGGCAAGGAAGCGCCGGCGCCCACCGGGCGGCCGGCGGGCAAGTGCCTCCAGGCCCAGCCAGGCTGCGACCGCGCCGACCGGGAACAGCGCCACCGGGACGGTCCACAGGCCCAGCGCGATCAGCGTGGCCAGGCCGGCCCACCGCAGGGGGGTCGCCCGGCGGAGCAGGGCCGTGCCGGCGCCGACGAGCAGGGCGCAGTCCAGCGCCACGAGCATGTAGCCGCGAGCGTTGGTGGAGAACTCGACCCGCGGCGACGACCCGGCGACGAGCCCTGCGGTGAGCATGCCCGCCGCACCCGGGTACAGCCCACGGACGGCCCACCACCAGGCGGGCACCAGCGCGACCCCGGCGGTGTAGGCGGGCAGCCGCAGAGACCAGGGCTGGTTGCCGAACGCCCCGGTGCTGAGGTGGGCCAGCAACGTGTGGAACAGGTGGTTGTTGGGATAGTCGTAGCGGGCCAGTCCCTTGACGAGCGGCTGGGAGGCGTAGGCCAGATAGGTGAACGCCTCGTCGTAGCGCATCGGCTGGGACAGGTACCGGGCACGGAGCGCCGCGCCCGCCAGCGTGATCAACGCCACCGTCGCCAGCTCCGCCGGCCCGGGGTCATGCCACGCTCCAGGCGCGGCGGAGACCTGGCGGGTGCGGTCGGCACGCGGCGCGGCCGTGCTCAGCTCGCCGTGTCGCGGTCGAGCAGGGCGGCGGCGAGCTCGGCGTGCCGTGGGATGCCGAGCTCGCGGTAGCGGCCGGCCACCTCGGCGGCGAGGGCGGCGGCCGCCTCCCGGTCGCCCGGCCCGTCCCGGTCTCCCAGCATGCGGGCCCGCCAGAACCCGAGGTCGACCTGCTCGATGCGGTTGCCCAGGGCCTCGGCGACGGCCAGGGCGGTGGCGAAGTGGCGCTCGGCGGCGTCCCAGTCCCGGGCGGCCGCGGCCGCGATCGCGGCCCTGGTGCTGACCAGGCGGCCGTCGAAGGCGATCCAGTCGTCGAGGGCCAGGGCCTCCTCCAGCAGGGGACGCAGGGCGGCCACCTCGTCCGAGCGGCCGGCCAGGGCCAGGGCCTCGACGAAGCCGAGGAGCATGTTCCACGCCCCGATCGAGCTGGTCCTGCCGGCCACCGGCAGCCCGGCCCGTCGGGCCTCGACGATCCCGACCGCCTCGTCGCCGCGGCCGGCCCAGGCCAGGTGCAGGGCGAGGTGGGCGGCGCTCTGGCCGCCGATCGCCCCGGGGGCCTCGAGCTGGTCGGCCAGGCGCAGCTCCTGCTCGGCGGTTTCCCAGTCGCCCCGCCAGTGGGCGGCCAGCCCGAGGTAGAGGTGGCCGACGTACAGCCAGGGCAGCCCGCCGCGCTCGCAGATCTCGACCACGTGGCCGCCCAGCCGCTCCACAAAGGCCAGGTCGGCGGGGTAGACCCCCTCGATCCGGATGCGGCTGGCCACGACCAGGAACTCGGCCCCGAGGTGGCCGAGCCGCTCGGCCATCGGCGCCACCCGCCCGGCCAGCCCGGCCAGCCGGGCGGCGTGGGCGGCGGTCGGCTCGGGCCTGGCCAGCGTCTTGTGCTGGTACTCGACGAAGGCCAGCACCCCGGTCAGCTCCCACAGGTCGCCCGTGGCCTCGTAGACCTCGGCCGCCCGGAGGCCGGCCGCCACCCCGTCGGCGAGCTCCACCCAGGCCATGTGGTGGATGGTCTGGAGCTGGAGCACGTCGGCCAGGGCGGCCTGGTCGCCGAGCTGGGTGGCCAGCTCCCGGGCGGCGGCGAACATCCCGGTGGCGCCGGCGTAGTCGCCGGCCAGCCCGCTCACCCAGGCGGCGGCGGCCAGCAGCCGGGCCCGGTCCGGGTTGGGCAGGCCGCCGAGCACGGCCAGCCCGCGGGTGGCGACGCCGACCGCCTCCTCCCACTTGGCCGCCCAGCCGAGCTGGTAGGACATCACCCCGCAGAGCCGCCCGAGCGCGTCGGTGCGCCCGAGGGCCTCGTACAGCCGCAGCGCCTCGTCCATGACCTTGAGCGCCTCGTCCCAGCGGCCCTGGCTGCGCAGGGCCATGGCCAGGCGCTCGACCAGCTCGGCCAGGTCGCCCCGATCCTCCTCCTGGGCGCCCGGCCGGCGCTCGAGCAGGGCCACGGCCCGGGCGAAGTGGTCGGCGGCCTGGGTGTAGGCGGCCGTGTCCATGGCCCGGTCGCCGGCCATACGCAGGTAGCGGACGAGCCGGCCGTCCTGGCCGGCCCCGCCCTGAGCCAGGTGGTAGGCGAGGTCGGCCGCGTGGGTCTCCAGGTCGTCGGCGTGGATGGCCTCGAGCGCGCCGGCGATGGCCACGTGGAGGCGGCGCCGGCGGACGGTCGAGGCGTCGGCGAGCAGGGTCTGGCGGATCAGCTCGTGGACGAAGGTGTAGCTGGACGACTCGCTCCTGGAGGGCGTGATCAGCCGGGCCCGCTCGGCCTCGTCGAAGGCGTCGAGCAGGTCGCCGCCGGGCTCGCCGGCCACCTGCTCGACCAGGTCCAGCTCGAACACCCGGCCGCGCACGGCGGCCGCGACCAGGGCCCGCTGGGTGGGCTGGGACAGCCGGGCCAGCCGCTCCCCGACGACCATGCGGACACTGGAGGGGACGTCGAGGTCCTCGACGCGCAGGTCGCGGCGGAACCGGCCCTGGTCGTCGAAGAGCACTCCCGACTCGGCCAGGTGCAGGTAGATCTCCTCGGCGAAGAACGGGTTGCCCTCGCTCTGGGCGTAGATGCCCCGCACCAGGGCCGCGGGCGGCTGCCGCCCGCCCAGGCCGGCCACCAGCGCGGCCACGCCGTCCTCGGTCAGCGGCCGCAGGCCGATCCGGGTCACCAGCCGCTGGCGCACGAGCTGGTTGAGGATGCCGGCCAGCGGCGAGGACGGCTCGACCTCATCGTCCCGGAAGGTGCCGACGACCATGACCGGCATGTCGGGCAGGTGGGGGGCGAGGTACTCCAGCAGCAGCAGGGTCGACTCGTCGGCCCACTGCAGGTCCTCGAGGACGAGCAGGAGCGGGCGTTCCTGGGCGGCCCGCCCGATGAACTCCCGCATGCTGAGCCACAGGTAGCGCCGCGCCTGCTCGGGCGGGAGGTCCAGCGGCGCCGGGATCTCGGGCACGACCAGGCGCAGGGCGGGGGCGATGCGGGCGATCTCGGGGGCCGCCTCGCCGAGGGCGCGGCGCAGGGTGGTGGGGCTGCGCGGGGTCACCATGCCCTGCTCGATCATCTCGGTGAAGGGCAGGTACGGTGCCTGGCCCTCGTCCTTGGCGCTGTGGCCGGCCAGGACCCGCAGCCCGCGGGCGTCGGCCTCGGCGTCGATCTCCTGGATCAGCCGGGTCTTGCCGACCCCGGCCTCACCCGAGACGAGCACGAACGAGCCGTGCCCGACGCGGGCGTCCTCGGCCGCCCGGCGCAGGTCGGCCCGCTCCCGCTCGCGGCCGACGAACGGGGCCTGGACCGGCCCGACCGCGCCGCCGGCGACCTCGCGTCCCCACTCCGCCTCGTACAGCCGCCAGCGGTCGGGGAACCCGCGCAGCCAGTAGAGCCCGCGGTCCACGAACGAGAAGGTCCCGGTCGCGGCGACCGCGTCCCGGACGGCCGCGGTGACCAGGATCTGGCCACCGACGGCCTCGGACATGACCCGGGAGGCGGCATGGACGGCCTGGCCGTAGAGGGTGCCGTCGCGGTGGACGGCCTCCCCGTGGTGCAGCCCGATCCGGACCCGGATGCGGCGGTCGGCGTTGTCCCGGCCGTAGGACTGCAGCGCCTGCTGGATGGCGATGGCGCAGCTCAGGCCGGCCGCCGGGGTGCCGAAGGTGGTCATGAAGCCGTCGCCCAGGAAGGCCACCTCGACGCCGCCGTAGGCGCCGATGGCCCGCCGGACGATCGCCTCGTGGTCGCGCAGCATCTCGTCGGCCACCCGGTCACCGTGCCGGGCCCGGAGCTGGGTCGACCCCTGCACGTCCGTGAACAGGATCGTGATCGGCCGGCCGTCCATGGCCCCCCCGGGGGTGCTCGCTGCTTGATCTGGAGGCTCCCAGCTTTCCCGAAGGTCGGGGAGAACTTCAACCTCGAGGCGAGGCGGTGACCCGCAGCTACCACGTGGCCCTCAAGGGCAGGCTCCACCTCACCCGGCCGGTGCAGTTCGACGGCGGGCTCAGGCCGCCTTGGCGGTGGTGATCTCGCGCAGGGCCTCGTCGGCGTAGCTGGAGATGGCCTCGGGGAGCAGGTCCTCCCGGTCCTCGGCGACCAGGCGGTTGACCTTCTCGACATAGTCCCGGTGGAGGTCTCGTAGGCGTAGGAAGGTGGCGTCAGGAGTGGACATCGAAACAGCCTTCTTGGTTGGAGTCGTTGCCTGACCAGGGTTCAGGCCCCCGCTGGATCTGTCCAATAGAGATTTGTGCTGCCATTCAGCACGCAGGGAGATGAATGGTTACGGCTGCCCCCGATCCAGGTGCGGCTCGGGGGACAGGATCACGTCCTGGCCGCCGTAGCGGTCCAGCAGCGG
The DNA here is from genome assembly GCA_045807325.1 of Actinomycetes bacterium. GTDB lineage: Bacteria > Actinomycetota > CALGFH01 > CALGFH01 > CALGFH01 > CALGFH01. Next base: position 10,552 of record JBJMHP010000305.1, read on the forward strand.
AGCGCCGAGGATGTCGGGGATCTCGAGGCGGACCAGGGCGTCGGCGCGGGGCACGTAGCAGTGGAAGCCGTCGTCGCGGCACAGGTCCGCCAGCAGCCGGCGGAGCCTGGCCGTGCCCGGCAGCACCTCGACGAAGACCGTCGGCCGGTGGGCGCGCAGGTGCTCGCGGCCAGCCGCCAGCAGCGCATGCTCCTGGCCCTCGACGTCCAGCTTGAGCAGGTCGACGCCGGGCAGGAGCGACCGCACCTCCACGGCCGGGACCGAGATCGTCTGGGCGACGTGCCGGCTCATCGGCTCGGGGAGCTCGGTGTCGGCCCCCACGAACGCCACGGTGGGGGCGGCCAGCTGGTCGCGGGGGACGTGCAGCTGGACCGCTGGCAGGCCGGGATCGGCCACGGCCGCCGCCGTCACCAGCTCGACCGACTCAACCCGGTTGAGCTCGAGGTTGGCCCGGCACACCCGGGCCGAGGCCGGGAACGGCTCCACGGCGACATAGCGCGCCTGCGGCCCGGCTCTGGCCCCCTGGACGGTGAAGTAGCCGACGTTGGCGCCGAGCTCCAGGACGGCCGAGGCCCGGCGGCAGAAGCGCAGCCACCAGGGTAGGAGCTGCGGCTCCCAGCCCCGCTCCCCGAACCAGTACAGCTGGTGCAGGACCAGCGACTCGGCGTTGACGAACCGGAGCCCCGGGTTGTCGGGGAGGGTGAAGGTGGTCACGCCGGCCGGGATGCCGCCGCGGCGCAGCCCCTCGAGGAGCAGGTCGTGGGCGCGCTGGCGTCCGGCGCCGCGGAGGCGGTCGGCGACCGTGACGGGAAGCCGCCGGACCACAGCGGCCGTCACGCGTCGTGTCTGCAGCCGCAGCCGCAGCACCGCCCGGTCGACGTCCATGCCGTCCCTGCCGCTACCTCGCCAGGCGGCGAGTTAACCGGGGCGGCCGAGCAGGCGGCCCGGCAGACCGTCGCCGGCGGCGGCGTGGTCGTGGACCTCGGCTGAGCCCGCGCCCGGGGCACGGGCGTGGGATGCTACCGCCATGCCGCTCGACCTCACCCCCGACGAGCTGCTGGCCACGACCTGCAGCGTGCGTCGGCGGCTCGACCTGACCCGCCCGGTCGAGCGCCAGGTGCTCGAGGAGTGCCTCCGGCTGGCCCAGCAGGCGCCGACGGCCAGCTACGCTCAGAACTGGCACTTCGTGGTGGTGACGGACCCAGAGCGTCGGGCCGCGCTGGGGGAGCTGTGGCGCAGTGTCGCCCGACCGTCCGTGCAGCGGCGGGCCGCCGCGGCCGCCGCCGACGACCGCGTCGCCCGCATCTCGGAT
>JBJMHP010000306.1:0-6790 GCA_045807325.1 Actinomycetes bacterium
CCACGGTTGTGCCGGCGGGCGGCCTCGAACCAGGCATCTGAGTACCGCTGCAGTACCGAGCGGGCCCCGACCACCGACAGCTCCCCGAAGCCGCCTCTGCTGGTGAGCTGGCGGCAGAGGGCCTGGTAGCCGACCACGGCCAGATCGCCTTGCTGGCGTCGATCGCGGTTGCTGTCCAGGAGCCAGGCCACACGTCACCGGCCGCCCGGAGCAGCCGGTAGCAGCGGTTGGCCTGGGCGCGGGTGGTCCGCAGGCAGATGCGGGCCGTGCGGTGCACCATCTGAGGATTGGAAGAGCTGGCGGCCATCTCGAACTGATGTTCACCCGCGCCCGCGGCCCCGTCAAGGCGGGTTGGCGCTTGTGTGGACGAGCCGGCCTCAGTCGGCCGCGCTCTGGCCGGACTGAACCACAGCCAGAGCAAACACTGCCTGCAGCGGCACCAGCGTGATGATCCGGCCCAGGTGGCCTTGTTCTGCGTTGGGCGGCATCGCACAATGACGCCACCGTTGATTACTGACTGTTCAGTCAGCAGTTGTTGGCGGCGGGATTCCCGCAAGGGCGGGGCGTCCTGCGGGGCGTCCTGCGGGGTATGGCCGAGCACCACGGCGCTTGCTTCCTGACTGACGAATCAGTTAGAAGGAAGGCGCGGATCGGGTCGGGAGGTAGGCGCATGGGGGACTACGACGCGATCGTCGTCGGGGGCGGGCACAACGGGCTGGTCGCCGCCGCCTACCTGGCCAGGGCGGGGCACCGGACGCTGGTCTGCGAGGCCCGCGAGGTCGTCGGGGGCGCCGCCGTCACCGAGCGGCCGTTCGGGCCCGCCTACCGGGTGACCTCGCTGTCGTACGTGGTCAGCCTGATGCCCCAGGGGATCGTGCGCGACCTCGACCTGCACCGCCACGGCTACAAGGTCTACCCGCAGGGCCCCTACTTCGCTCCCCATGCCCGCGGCACCTCGCTCCAGCTGGCCGGCGACCCGGCTCGGCGCCGGGAGGAGATCGCCAAGTTCTCGCCCCGCGACGCCGACGCCGAGGAGCGCTGGGACGCCTGGATGGCCGGCCTGGCCGACGTGCTCGGGCCGCTGCTGTCGGCCATCCCGCCCAAGGTCGGCTCCCGCCACCCGGCCGACCTGGCCGAGCAGGCCCGGCTGGTGTGGCGGCTGCGCGGCCTCGACACCCGCAAGGCGGCCGACGTCACCCGGCTGTTCACCCTCAGCATCGCCGACCTGCTGGAGGAGTTCTTCTCCTCGCCCGAGCTCCAGGCGGTGCACGCGGTCTCCGGGGTCATCGGCACCTGGGCCGGGCCCCGGGCCCCCGGCACCGCCTACGTGATGGCCCACCACCACATCGGCGACGTCGGCGACGGCCACCTGGGCAGCTGGGGCTTTGCCGAGGGCGGCATGGGCGGGGTCACCAGGGCGATGGCCGCCGCCGCCCGCTCGTTCGGGGCCGAGATCCGCACCTCGACCCCGGTGCGGCGCATCACGGTCGGCAACGGCCGGGCCACCGGGGTGGTCCTTGAGGGCGGCCAGGAGCTGACGGCCGACCTGGTGGTGGCGGCCACCCACCCCAGGATCACCTTCCTGGAGCAGGTCGACCGGGCCGAGCTGCCCCCCGACTTCGTGGCCGACATCGAGCGCTGGAAGACCCGCAGCGGCACGGTCAAGGTCAACCTGGCGGTCGAGCGGCTGCCGAGGTTCACCTGCCGGCCCGAGTTCGACCCCGAGATCCACGGCGGCACCATCGTGCTCGCCGAGTCGCTGGACGACCTGGAGGGCGCCTTCCAGGACGCGGCCGCCGGCCGCCCCTCGGCGGTGCCGTTCGCCGACGTCTGCATCCCCTCGGTGTTCGACAGGACCCTGGCCCCCGAGGGCCACCACATCGTGTCGATGTTCACCCAGTGGGTGCCCCACACCTGGGCCGGCAAGCCGATGGACCAGGAGCTGGAGGCCCACGCCGACCGGGTGGTGGCCCGCATGGAGGCGGTCGCCCCCGGGTTCACCGACTCGATCCTGTTCCGCCAGGTGATCGGCCCCTACCAGATGGAGCACGAGTACGGGCTGGTCGGCGGCAACATCTTCCACGGCGAGCTGTCGGCCAGCCAGCTGTTCCACACCCGCCCGGCCGCCGGCTACGCCGACTACCGCACCCCGGTCCGCGGCCTCTACCAGGCCGGGTCGGCCACCCACGGCGGCGGCGGCGTGACCGGCATCCCCGGGCGCAATGTCGTCCGCCAGATCACGAAGGACCTGCGCTGGGCCGACCGCCGGCGCAAGCTGCGGCTCCCGGCCCGCTGAGCCGGCCCATGAGGAGGTGAGCGGCCGTGGCCGGCCTGCAGAGGGCCCTGCCCGCATCCTGGTACCTCGACCAGGCGGCCTTCGTGCGGGAGCGGGAACGGCTGCTGTACCGCGAGTGGTTCTGCGCCGGCCGGGCCGACCAGGTCGGGCGGCCGGGATCGCTGGTGGTCGTCGAGGTCGCCGGCGAGAGCGTCCTGCTGGTCCGGACCAGGGCCGGGGAGCTGCGAGCCCACTACAACGTCTGCCGCCACCGCGGCTCCCAGGTGGTGCCGTGCCCGCCGGCCGCGCCGGGCGGCCCCCAGGCCGGCCCGGCCCGCAAGGCCGGGTCGCTGCGCTGCCCCTACCACTCCTGGACCTACCGGCTGGAGGGCGAGCTGCTGCGCGCCCCCTGGAGCGAGGAGATCGGCGGCTTCGACGAGGCGGCCTTCGGGCTCCACCCGGTCGGGGTGGCGACCTGGGGCGGGTTCGTGTTCCTGCACCTGACCCCGGCCGAGGCGGCGCCCCTGGCCGACCAGCTCGGCCCGGTGCCCGACCGGCTGCGCCGCTACCCGCTGGAGGCGCTGGCCGTCGGGCGCCGCCTCGCCTACCGGGTCGCGGCCAACTGGAAGCTGATCGCCGAGAACTACAACGAGTGCTACCACTGCGCCGGCGTCCACCCCGAGCTGTGCCGGGTGGTGCCGGCATTCAAGCGCGGCGGGGCCGGGCTCGACTGGGACCGGGGCGTCCCTCACCGCGAGGGCGCCTGGACCTTCACCGCCACCGGCACCAGCGACCGGACCCCGTTCCCCGGCCTCGACGACGACGAGCGCAGCCGCCACAAGGGCGAGCTGGTCTACCCCAAACCTGATGCTCAGCCTGTCGGCCGACCACGTGGCCGCCTTCACCCTGTGGCCGCACGGCCCGGGGGAGACCACCGTCGTCTGCGAGCTGCTGTTCCACCCCGACGAGCAGGCCCGGCCCGGCTTCGACCCCTCCGACGCGGCCGACTTCTGGGACCTGGTCAACCGCCAGGACTGGGCGATGTGCGAGAGCGTCCAGCGGGGCATGGCCTCGCGCGCCTACACCGGCGGCTGGTTCGCCCCCATGGAGGAGCCCAGCCTCGACATCCGCCGCTACGTCCAGGACCGCCTGGGGGAGGACGGGCCGGAGGCCGGAGGGTGACCGAGGGCGACCGCCCGGCCAAGCGGCCGCGCACCTCGCCGGCTGGGCCGTCGTGGGACGTCGTGGTGGTCGGGCTGGGGGCGCTCGGGAGCGCCGCCGCCTGGGTGCTGGCCAGGTCAGGGGCCAGGGTCCTGGCGCTGGAGCAGTTCGAGCTCGGGCACCACCGGGGCGCCTCCCACGACCACGCCCGCATCATCCGCCGCTCCTACCACACGCCCGCCTACGTGCGCCTGGCCGGCCTGGCCTACCGAGCATGGGCGGAGCTGGAGTGGGAGGCGGAGGAGCGGCTGGTGGTGACCACCGGCGGCCTCGACCTGTTCCCGGCCGACTCCGCCATCCCCCATGGCCCGTACCGGTCCAGCCTGGAGACCTGCGGCGTCCCCTACCAGTGGCTGGACGCGGCCGAGGTGATGCGCCGCTGGCCCGCCTTCCACCTGGACGCCGACGTCCACGGCCTGTGGCAGCCCGACGCCGGCATGGTCCCGGCCACCCGCGGCACCCGGGTCGTGCAGCGCCTGGCCGCCGGCTACGGCGCCACCCTGGTCAGCCAGGCCCCGGTCACGGCCGTCCGCGACCTCGGCGGCTCGGTCGAGGTGGCCACCCCCGAGGCCAGCTTCCGGGCTGGCCGGCTGCTGCTGTGCACCGACGCCTGGACCGGCGACCTGCTCGCCCAGCTCGGCGCCGCGCTGCCCCTGGTCGTCACCCAGGAGCAGTTCAGCTACTTCCGCCCGGCCGACCCGGCCGCCTTCGCGGTCGGCCGGTTCCCGGTCTGGATCTGGATGGACGACCGTTCCTAGCCACTGAGCGGAACTGAGTCCCGCTGGTGGGCGGCCCCGAACGGTCTTGGGTCGCCTGGTCGCCTGGGGGTGATCGGTCGGCCGGTCGGGTCTTGCGCCGCGGGTACGGCTGCCCTCGGGCCTTGCGGTTCCCGGGTTCCCTGCTGTGCTGCTCGGACAGGCCAGCTGGTGCCGGCATGGCCCGCACGGCGGAGTTGGTAGCTCTCTCTTGCCGATCCTCTGGTCGGGTCGAGTCACACCGTTCCCGTCGCCGTGCTCGCTGTCTGAGCCCACGTCGCCCGATCACCAGGGCAGCAGCGTGGTGCCCGCTGGCCTCGGGCGAGAGTTGTCGGAGAGCCCCGAGCCAGTGCTCGGCACCCCACTGGGAGGTGTAGGCCGGGTCGACGGCTACCACCCAGAGCCCACGGTTGGCGGTCATCTGGACCAGGCGGTCCCGGAACTGTGCGGTCGGGATGCCCGCTACCAACCGGCGGAACGACCGGCCACGCCTGCCCCGACTGGGGCGCCTGCTGGTGCGCTCGCGTCCCTGCTCACGTGCGGCGGCGAAGTCGAGGTCCTCGATCACGACAGCTCGGCAACCGTGCGTCCCGGCCAGGCCGAGCAACGATGAGACCGCTGCCCGCAGGCGGCCGTCCCGGGTCGGGGTGGAAAGGCCGGCCAGATCGAGGCTGATCGTCACAGGCACGCCCATGGGATTGCCGCACGAGTCGACCACCACCGCGGCCAGATGTCCGGCGTTTATGTCGACCGCCAGCACCGGGTGTTCCCCCAGCTCGTCCACCGATGGGGACGTGGTCGTCGGGGTCTTCCAGGACGCGTCCAGGTACCAGCGCTGGCGATCCGGCTCATAGCAGATGTCGTAGCGGACTGCCCCAGTGGCGGCCTGGGCGGCCACCTCGTCGCCCCTGTGGGCAAAGGCGACCGGAGTGGTGAGCCGCCAGCGGCCATGCGGCCGGTTTGCGAGGTCGGCGAGCGGCCCGGGGAGCTTGATCTCCACCCAGCCCTTGTCCGGGTGGAAGCGGATCGTCTCGTTGCCCCACCGCTTGTCGGCCTCACCATCCGCGCAGATGAACAGGCGGGACGCTTGCCACCGCTGTTGCCACTGCACCGCGGTGATCCCGACCTCATCGAGGTGGTGCCGGGCCCGGGCAAGGCGCCGACCACCCCGGCAGATAGACACCCGCCCATCATCGAGCCGGGCTTCCACCCGGACAAGGCGGAACTGCAGCACCTGCAGGCGGCGCTGCTTCTGGTAGCGCTCACCTGCACTTTCATAGCCCCGGTTCCTGCCACAACGGCCACCGACGGGCACGGCCAGACGCCGCCGTATCCTGTCGATCCTCGCCCGCAAGGTCACCGCCTCGGCGATCAGGTTCCGCTCGGCAACGCCCCAGGCGTCCTCGCTGGTGCGGGTGATCGCCCCCGCCCAGCGAGACGAACAGGCCGAGGTCAGCGCCTGTTTGCGCTCCCGACGAGAGGCCGCACGGCGCTTGGCTTGAAGGCGACCCTCACGGCTGCGCCGCGCCAGATCCGTCCCTGCCAGGCTTGCGAGATGGCGGCCGAGCGCGCCCAGCACCGCCGCATCCTCTGGCGATGCCATGAGCCGGGTGCGTACCCGAACCCCTGATGGCGGGGCCACCACAAACGGCGCTGCTATGGCACGCAGTCCCCCGCTCACGACGAGATCCTCCCACCATCGGTTGACAGCGCCATCGGCCCCACGTCGCGCTCGGCGCAACGTAGGGCCTTCTCCGCCCGGTTACGCGCCGAGCGGCGCCCGTACAGGCGGGCGCAGAAGCTGGTGAGCACCTCCACCATGTCGCGGACTAGATCGTCGGTGGCCTCGCCGCCGTCGAGCACCACCAGGCGGCGACCGTGCGCCGAGAGGGTGGCCTCGACCAGTTCGGCGTTCCTCCGCGCCAGCCGGTCCCGGTGCTCGACCACCAGCACGGTCACTTCCGGGTCCGCGAGCAAGCGACGCAACTTCGAGCGGGCCCCGTTCATGCCCGAGCCCACCTCAGCCTCGACCCGGACAACCGGCTGCCCGGCCTTCGCTGCCCACTCGGCCAAGCGGGCCAGCTGTCGATCCAAGTCGGAGCGCTGGTCATGGGAGGAGACCCGAGCGTAAAGACCGAGCGCCGCAGCCGGCGCAGACGTCGCCGCGTTAGGAGCGACCAGCACCGTCCGCTGGTTCACTCGCACCGCTGGCACAGGCAGCGTCCCCTGGCGGAACCAGCGATACGCCGTCTGGGGGTGGATCCCTTGCCGACGGGCCCACTCGGTCAGGTTCACGCTACAGTCCCATCATGGGAACATCTGTACGATCAGTATCAATGACTATACGACAAGCAGCCGACAACCCCTCCGTCGGCGTCCAGGAGCAGCCCGCCGACCTGCCGGTACCAGTGCGGCGCCTCGGCCAGCCAGGCGGCGATGATCAGCGGCGCGCCCAGCAGGGTGGCCCAGGCGCAGGCCAGAGCCCGGCCCGGAGCGACCGGCCGGTCACGGCGGCCGCCGCCGACCCGGCCAGGACCAC
>JBJMHP010000307.1:0-9863 GCA_045807325.1 Actinomycetes bacterium
AGGCGCTGACGGTCACGATGGCGACCGCGGGGCGCGCGACGCTGTTCTCCGGCCTGACCGTCGCGATCGGCCTCGCGCTGCTCGTCTTCATGCCGCTGCCGTTCATGCGCTCGATGGGCATCGGCGGCCTGCTCGTCCCGGTCGTGTCGATCGCCGCGTCGGCGACGCTGCTGCCGGCATTGCTCGCGCTGATGGGCCGCGGGGTTAACCGCTTCCGGTTCATCCCCAAGCGCGTGCTCGAGCGCCGCGCCGCGGCGGAGACGACCGGCGCGTGGCACCGCCTCGCCACGGCGATCATGCGCCGGCCCGTGTTCTTCTTCGTCGGCGCCGCCGGGATCATGATCGCGCTGGCGATCCCCGCGCTGCAGCTGCACGTGACGGGTGGCGACAACCGCGGCGTGCCGCTCACGACCGAGTCGACGAAGGGCCTGCACGTGCTCGAGACGACGCTCGGCGCAGGCGCGCTCGCGCCCCACCAGATCGTCGTCGACACGCACCGGCCGGGCGGTGCGTACGCGCCGCAGGTCGTCGCCGCGCAGCGCCGCCTTGTCGCGGGGCTACGGCGCGACCCGGCGATCCAGCCGGAGACGATCGCCGCGCCGGCGTTCGTCCCGCGCGAGATCGCACGGCAGGCGAACCTCGTCGACGGCGACGGCCGCGTGCTCCAGGTCCGCGCCGCTGGGCGCACCGACTCCGGGACCCAGCAGGCGATGGACGCCGTCGACCGCCTGCGGAACCGGTACGTCCCGGCCGCCGGCTTCCCGTCGGGCACGGAGGTCCTCGTGAGCGGCGCGCCGGCGTTCGGCGTCGACTTCATCGACAAGGCCTACGGCGCGTCCCCGTGGCTCGTGCTCGCCGTGCTCGTGATCTCCTACCTGATCCTCCTGCGCGCGTTCCGCTCGGTCGTGCTGCCGGCCAAGGCCGTCGTGATGAACCTGCTGTCCGTGGGCGCGACGTACGGCGTGCTCGTGCTCGGCTTCCAGCACGGCTGGGGGTCGGGCGTCGGGCTCGGCGAGTCGCCGCAGATCGACGGGTGGATCCCGATCTTCCTGTTCGCCCTCCTGTTCGGGCTGTCCATGGACTACGAGGTGTTCCTGCTCAGCCGGATCCGGGAGGAGTACCTGCGAACGGGCGACAACCAGCTGGCGGTGGCCCGCGGGCTCGAGAGCACGGCCCGCACGATCACCTCGGCGGCGCTGGTCATGGTCACGGTGTTCGCCGCCTTCGCGGCCGGCCGCCTGGTCCCGTTCAAGGAGATTGGCTTCGGGCTGGCCGTGGCCGTGCTGATCGACGCCACCCTGGTCCGGACGATCCTGGTCCCGGCCGTGATGCGCCTGGTCGGACGCTGGAACTGGTGGATGCCGGGCTGGCTCGACCGCTGGCTGCCCAGGATCTCGCTGGAGACCGCCGAGGCCGAGCAGCCCGCCCCGAGGGTCCGCGAGCCGGCCGGCGCCTGACCCCGCGACCGGGCCCCGGGCTGCACGAGAGCCCGGGGCCCGGGTCATCGGGTCAGGAGACGGCGACCGGGTCGCCCTCGTGGGCGCCCACCGGGCTCGGCCGGGGCCGGCGCAGGGCCGCCACCCAGCTGAGGGCCAGACCCAGCAGGACCCAGGCGGCCAGTACGGCCAGGGGCGCGGCGGCCCCGGCGCCGTCGAAGAAGGCGGTGCTGCGCAGCAGGGTGCCGCCCGCCCCCGGCGGGAGCAGCTGGCCGATGGCCCCGGCCGGCGCCGGCAGCAGCTCGGGCGCGGACGAGACCCCGGACAGCGGGTTCCCGACCAGCACCATGAGCAGCGCCCCCAGGGCGGCCCCGGCCCGGCCGGCCACCGCCGCCAGGCCCGCGACCGTCGCCCCCACGGCCAGCACGGTCAGGCCGAACACCCCGGCATTGACCGCCCAGCTGCCGCCGATCACGCCCAGCCACCCCTGAGCGATCCCGGCCGCCACCAGCCCGGCCAGCGCCGAGGCGGTGACCAGAGCGGCCCACCTGGTCGGCCACGACCCGCCGGCCAGCCACACCAGCAGCCCGGAGGCCATCCCGGCCAGCACCAGCGGGAGCACCGAGGCGGCCAGCGCCGCCCCCCGCGGGTCGTCCGGATCGGCAGGCACCAAGTCGACCACCCGCACGGGGGCGGCGGGCGCAACGCCGGGGGAGGGGGCCGCCGGCGAACCGCCGCCGGTGGGTGGGGAGGGGGCCGCCGGCGAACCGCCGCCGGTGGTGGCGGCCTGCTGGAGCAGCTGGGCCACCAGTGGGCTGGCCGCCGAGGCGGTGAGCACGGTGGTGCCCTCGGGGCGATGACGATGGCGCCGTAGACGTCGCGGTCGGCGATGGCGGCCTCGGCCGCCGCCCGGTCGGCGAACCGGTGCACCTCGACGGCGTCGTCGCCGGCCAGCCGCTGCTCGATGGCGGCACCGGCGGCCGCCGGGGCCACCACCCCGACCGGCACGTCGCGGGGCGCCAGCCGGGCCGCCGGCCACGCGAACGCCGCCAGGGCCAGCCCGACCAGCAGTGGCACCAGCACGATCACACCCCAGAGGGCCCGAGCCCCGTGCCCTCGGGGGCCGTCGGATGGAGCGGACATGGGAGCCTCCTCCAAAAGAACGACCATTCGCTTTTCTGCCATCAGGGTGCGATGCCGCCGCGACCTTGTCAAGAGCGAATGTTCGTTCTATATTCGGCTCATGCCCCGCGTGTCCCAGGCCCACCTCGACGCCCGGCGGCGCCAGATCCTGGACGCCGCCCGGCGCTGCTTCGTCCGCAACGGCTTCCATGCCACCTCCATGCAGGACGTGCTGGGCGAGGCGAACCTGTCCGCCGGGGCGGTCTACCGCTATTTCCGCAGCAAGGACGAGATCATCGCCGCCATCGCCGCCGAGGCGGTGGCCGAGGTTGCCGGCGCCCTCGACACCGCCTTCGACGCCGACGACCCGCCGCCTCTCGACGAGGTCCTCGGCGCGGCCTTCCTGGCCATCCGGCGGGTCGACGCGGAGCAGGGCATGGCCAAGCTGGCCCTCCAGGTCTGGAGCGAGGCGGTGCGGTCCCCGGCCCTGGCCGGGATCCTCAAGGGCGAGATCGCCCGCGTCCGGGCCTCGCTGGCCCGGCTGGTCGGGACCTACCAGGACCGCGGCCTGATGGCCGCCGACGCGCCGCCCGAGCAGGTGGCCAGGGTCCTCATCGGCCTGCTCCCCGGCTTCGTGGTCCAGCACGCCCTGCTCGGCGATGTCGACCCGGCCACCTTCCGCGCCGGCCTGCGGACCCTGCTGACCACGCGCCTGGACTCCCAGGTTCCCTCGGCGACCGGCGCCTGAGCGGCTGTCCAAGGCTCCGTCACCAGCGCGCGGTGATCTCCTGCCAGGTCGGCGGAGGGCCGGGCAGCGGCGAGCTCGAGGGGCCGCGCATGGCCTCCAGCAGCAGGGCCAGATAGCGGTGGCGGAGCTGGTGGGTGCGGTCCTCGTCGCCCAGGCGGATGGAGGCCAGCTGCTCGAACACCATGGAGAGGTCGTTGACGTCGAGGTCGTCCCGGATGGCGCCCGCCGCCCTGGTCCGCTCGACCAGCCGCTCGTTGAGCTCCTGGGCGGTGGCGGCGTCGCGGTTCAGCTCGTCGGTGGGCGTGAAGGTGCCGGCCAGGCGCGAGGTGAGGGAGTGGGTGTCGGCGTCGACGATCCGGCGCACGAAGCGGACGAAGGCCTCCCACGGGTCGCCGTCGTCGGCCAGGGCCTCCTCGGCGGCGGCGATGTAGGTCACCAGCCCGTCGCCGCACAGGCGGCGCAGGAGCTCCTCCTTGCTGGCGTAGCGCCGGTACAGGGCGCTGATGCCCACCCCGGCGTGCTCGGCCACGGCGGCGATCGGCGCGCCGGGGTCGGCGACGAACACCGCCCTGGCAGCGTCAAGGATGCGCTGGTCGTTGCGGGCCGCCTCGGCCCGGCGCCCGCTCATGGGTGTGGATGTGGCGCTCATGGGCACAGCCTACCACCGGAACGTAAAGTTCCGTTCTGCTCAGTCCGGTGGTGCCGGGGTGGTCTCGACCACGCTCAGGCCGGCCGGGTGCGCGGCCCCCAGGGCCCGCCGTCTCCGGGGTCGGTGTCTCCCCGCCCATCGGCCCCGGGTGGGGTGTCGTGCCCGACCGTCAGCTCCGGGTGGCGTTGCGGACAGCGTTGCGGGCGGCCCGGCCGTCCTCGGCTTCCAGAGCGTGAGCGGCCAGGCCCCGGCATTCGGCCAGGGTGTGGGAGGCGATGGAGGCGCGGACCGCCGGGATGCTGACCGGCGCCATCGACAGGCTGGTGATGCCGAGCCCGACGAACACGAGGGCGAGCAGCGGGTCGCTGGCCGCCTCGCCGCACACCCCGACCGGCTTGCCGAGGGCCTTGCCGGCCTCCGCGGTCATCCGGACCAGGTCGAGCAGGGCCGGCTGCCAGGCGTCCAGCAGGTCGGCCAGCTCCCCGGCCATCCGGTCGGCCGCGTAGGTGTACTGGGACAGGTCGTTGGTGCCGATCGACATGAAGTCGCAGGCGGCCGCGACGTGCCTGGCCCTGATGGCCGCCGCCGGCACCTCGATCATCACGCCGCCCGAGGACAGCCCGTGGCCGCGGACCTGCGCGGCGAACACGGCCGCCTCGGCCGCGGTCGACACCATGGGCGCCATCACCCAGACCTGGGCCTTGCTGGCTGCCGCCGCGCCGGCCACGGCCCGCAGCTGGTCCTCCAGCAGCTCGGGATGCCGTCGCGAGGTCCGCAGCCCGCGCACGCCGAGGGCGGGGTTGGGCTCGTCGGGCACGGTGACGAACTCCAGCGGCTTGTCCGCGCCGGCGTCCAGGGTGCGCACCACCACCTTGCGGTCCCCGAAGGCGTCGAAGACCCGCTGGTAGACGGCCTGCTGCTCCTCGAGGGTGGGCGCGTTGGGCCGGTCGAGGAACAGGAACTCGGTCCGGAACAGCCCGACGCCCTCGGAGTCGGCGGCCGCCGCGGGGGCCAGGTCCTTGTCCCCGGCGATGTTGACCAGGAGCTGCACCGCGTGGCCGTCGGAGGTGCGGCCGGGCCCGCTGACCGCCTGGAGGGCGGCCAGCTTGGCCTGCTCGGCGTCGAGCGCCTTCTGGACGGTGGCCTCGTCGGGGGCCACGGCCACGCTTCCCTCGGTCCCGTCGACCAGGACCGTCTCGCCCTCGGCGACGGCCATGGCGCCGTGGACGGTGACCACGGCCGGGATGCCGAGCGACTTGGCCAGGATCGCCGTGTGGCTCGTCGGCCCACCCTCCTGGGTGATGATGCCCCGCACGCGTTCCTTGTCGAGGGTGGCGGTATCGGCCGGGGCCAGGTCAAGGGCGACCAGGACGAAGGGGTGGCCGGGATCGGGGACGCCCGGCATGGGCACCCCGAGCAGCGTGGCCACGGTCCGGTTGCGCAGATCGTCGAGGTCGGCGACGCGCTCGGCCATGTACGGCCCGGCCGCGGCCAGCATGGCCCGGAAGTCCTCGAAGGCGTCGGCGACCGCGGTCACCGCCGCCTTGCCGGCCTGCACCCCCTCGGTGACCTTGGAGGCCAGGGTCGGGTCCTCGGCCATCATCGCCTGGGCGGCGAGCACGCTCGCCGCCTCGCCGGGGGCGCGCGACGCGCGCTCCTCCAGGTTGGCGGCCACCGCCCGCATCGCGCCCATGGCGGCCTGGTTCTCGGCCTCGGGGTCGCCGGACGGTGTCGCGTCGGTGGGGACCACCGGGGGCGCGGCCATCTTGGCCACCGGCCCGGCGGCGACGCCGGGGCTGACCCCGATGCCGCTGAGTGTCTCGGCCATGGCTACCCCTCGCTGTCGAGGTCCCTGGAGACCAGGGCGGCCAGCTCGTCCAGGGCCTGGTCGGCGCCGTCGCCCTCGGCGGCCAGCACGACCTCGTCGCCGCCGCGGGCGTCGAGGGCCAGGACGGACAGGATGCTGCGTGCGTCAACCGGATCTCCGCCGGCCGACTTGGCGATCGTCACCTTGACCGGCTGCTTGGCTGCCGCCTGGACGAACATGGCGGCCGGTCGGGCGTGCAGGCCGACCTTGGAACCGACAACGACACGGCGCTCGGGCATAAGAACCTCCACCTCCGGCACGCCGGGACCAGCCCGGCCCTCCCTGTGCCTGACAGTATCAACGCCGAGGCGCCTCCCCGACTAGTTCGACCCCACTCGCCCCGGTTTCGCGGGGTGCTACTGTGACCCCGGAGCAATTGGACTAGGCCAGTTGGAGGCTATGGTGCCGAGCCGGATGCGGGTCGAGATCGCCGAGCAGCCCGAGGCGCTGCGCCGCACCTTCGACGCCCTGCTGCCCCAGGTCGGAGCCCTCGAGGCGCTGGGTCGGGAGACCAGGCAGGTGCTGTTCATCGCCAGGGGGTCCTCGGACAACGCCGCCGTGTACGGCCAGTATCTGTGCTCGGTCCACGCCGGCCGTCTGGCCTCCCTGGCCGCGCCGTCGGTGGCCACCGTCTACCGCGCCGACCTGGATCTGCGCGGCGTGCTGGCGGTGGGGGTCTCCCAGTCCGGCGCCACCGAGGAGATCGTGACCACCCTCGAGTGGGCCCGCCGCTGCGGCGCCCGAACCGCCGCCGTCACCAACGTGGCCGGCTCGCCTCTCGCCGAGGCCGCCGACGTCCCCCTGATCACCCAGGCCGGCACGGAGCTCGCCGTCCCCGCCACCAAGACCTACACCACCCAGCTCGCCGCCCTGGCCGTCCTCGCCCTCTCGATCGGGAAGGCCAGGGGGGCCGAGGCGCAGCCGGATGTGGCGGGTGCCGGGGTGGAGGGGCTGTTGGCGGTGCCCGATGCCGTGGAGGCCATGTTGGAGGTCGCTCCGGCCGCGGAGGTGCTCGCCGAGCGTCTGACCTATGCCGACACGCTGGTCGTGTCCGGCCGGGGGTTCGCCTACTCGACGGCGCTGGAGCTGTCGCTCAAGCTGAAGGAGACCTGCTACGTCACCGCGGTCGGTCTCTCCTACGCCGACCTGGTCCACGGCCCGATCGCGATCGTCGACGCCGACACGCCGGCCCTCCTGGTGGCCGCGGCCAGCGGGCCCGTGCTCCCCGAGATGACCGGCCTGGCCGGCAGGATCGCCGACGCCGGCGCCGACGTCTACGGCATCGGCGGCGATGCCGACTTCGCCGCCGTCTGCCGGTCCGCCCTCCCCGGCCCCTCCCTGCCCGAGCACCTGGCCCCGTTCGCCCTGGTCGTTCCCGGCCAGCTGCTGGTCGAGGCCCTGGCCAGGACCAAGGGCCTGGACCCGGACGCCCCTCGAGGTCTCGACAAGGTCACCCAGACCGGCCCCTGACCTCAGACCCCCGACGCCGACCGCTGGCGTCGCGGGACGCGGGAGGACGCGGCTTCCAAGGGCTGCGGACGGCTCCGGACGGCCCCGGTCCGCCAGGGTCAGCCCGGGTGGACGCTGAGGAGCGCGGCCTCGTTGATGTACTGCCGGTCGTCCATGAACCTGCGGCGCCAGAGGAAGTACTCGGAGCGGGGGCGGTCGTCGGTGATCTCGGGGCCGGGGCCGACGAAGGCTCGCAGCTGGTCGTCGGCCAGCCACTGGGCGTTCCCGATGATATCGACCCAGCCGTTGGCGTCGGTGCGGCGATGGTCGGGCACGTCGTTCAGGTCGCGGAGGGCCTCGGGGGCGCCGAGGACCCGGCGGATGTTCGCCTCGGTGAACTCCAGGGGTGCGTCCGACCCGAACATGAACACCCCGTGCCGGCCCGGTGAGAGGACCAGGCTGGTGTGCCTGAAGACGCCGGCGAAGGTGCGGACGTGGTCCTTGAAGTCGTCCAGGGGCAGGGCGTAGGGGATCCACAGCATGAAGGTGCCGCCGGGCCGCAGGCGGGCCTTGCCCTCGGTCAGGAACTCGCGGGTGTAGAGGACCACCGAGCCGGCGCTCTCGATCGGCGGGGCGGGGTCGACGGCGACCATGTCGTAGGTCTGGCGGGAGAGGCGGACGTAGTTGCGGCCGTCGCTGATGATCACCCGGCCCTTGGGGTGGTGGAGGAACTGCTCGCCGTCGGGGAAGAACACCGGCATGCGGCTGGGCACGGTCGGGGACAGCTCGACCGCGTCGGTCCGCAGCCCCAGCTTGAGCCCGGAGCGGTAGGTGCTGCCCATCCCGAACGCGATCACCAGGAAGTCGCGGGCGTCGGGGCGCAGCGTCTTGGACAGGTAGCCCATCAGCTTGGTGTCGACGCTGAGCGTGGTCACCCCGACCCCGCCGATCAGCAGCCGCTGGCCCGCCGGCCCCCCGAGGGTGTCGACGGTGGCCAGCTCGTCCTCGGCATGGGTGACCGGGCGGCCGCTGCGGCGCAGCTCGTTCTCGGTCCGGGTGCGGGTGACGGGCAGGTCGAGCGAGGACGCGACGATCCCGAGCACCGCCAGCCCGGCCAGCCCGGCGGCGACCACCCCGGCCCAACCCCGGTTCGTCGGTCCAGGTCTGGCGCTGGCCGCCCCCGGCCCCGGGTTCGCCTGCTGCCGGACCGCGTGCCGGCGCCCCGTCGGCTCGGCCAGGAACAGGATCGCGCCGGCGAGGAGGTTGAGCCCGCCGAGGAGCAGGACGGACCCGTTGGTGCCGATGGTCCCGGCGAGGATGAACGCGGCGCTGAACGAGCCGAGGATGGAGCCGCCGGTGTTGGCGGCGTACAGCAGGCCGACGCTGCCCCCGGCCGTCTCCGCCGACGGGGTGGCCAGCCGCCCGGCGAGCGGGAAGGCGTAGCCCATCAGGACCGTCGCGGGCAGGAGCACGGCCACGGAGCGGACGAGGAACGAGACGTCGCCGACCACCCCGCTGCCGAGCACGACCGTGGTCTGGGCGAGGATGCCGACCCCGGCCAGGCAGAGGCCGAGGGTGCCCAGCCGCTCGCCCGCGGGCCGCGAGAAGCGCCGGTACAGGAAGCTGCCCAGGGCGATGCCGAACAGGAAGATGGCCAGGATGGTGGTGAAGATGTAGATGTTGGAGCCGGTCCCCTCGGCCAGCATCCGGGTCCACAGGACCTCCAGGGCCAGGGAGACGAACCCCGAGACGAAGGTCGCCGCCAGCACCATCCGCCGCCGGGGGCGGAAGTGGCGCGGGATCTCGGGCCTGGGTCTTGGCCCACTGACGGCGGCCGGCGCGTCGCCGGCTCCAGGGCCGGCCTCCCAGCGTCGTGACAGCAGCAGCGCGCCCGCCCCGGCCACGAGGTTGAGGACGACGGCCAGATAGCTGGTGAGGCGAAGGCCCAGGAACTCGATCAGCACGAAGCCGCCGAGCAGCGTCCCGACCATGGCGCCGATGGTGTTGGCGGCGTACAGCTCGCCCAGGCGGGCGCCGGCCTCGTCGAGGGTGCGGACCAGGTACCGGGTGAGCAGCGGCAGGGTCATCCCCATGAGGAACGTCGCCGGGGCCACGGCCGCGATGGCCAGGGCGAAGCGGACGCCGGCGAGCTGGCCGGGCCGCTCGACCAGGCTGGGCCACACGCCCCGGTACAGCTCGGCCAACCCGTTGAAGGCGAGCGGGAGCAGGGCCGCCGTGGCGGCGACGGCCAGCTCCACCAGGCCGTAGAGGCGCAGCGGCCGGGCGCTGGTGTCGGCCAGCCGGCCCCCGGCCAGGCTGCCGAACCCGAGGCCGGCCATGAACGCCGTCACGATGGTCGCCACCGCCTGGGTGGTGTTGCCGAACACCAGCACCAGCTCGCGCGACCACACCACCTGGTAGATGAGCCCGGCCGCGCCCGAGGCGACGAACAGGGCGAGCACCACCCCGCGCAGCGAGGGGGTGGCGCGGCTGGTGGGTCGGGGTGGCGAGGTGGCGACGGCCACGGGCAGGACTCCTCGGCTCGATGCAGACCCGAAGGAGGCTTCCAGATGGCGCGCAACCCGGCAAGCG
>JBJMHP010000308.1:0-6857 GCA_045807325.1 Actinomycetes bacterium
GCGGCTTGCCATGGTCTGCACGCCGATTCGCGGGCGGCCAAGGACCTCGGTCATGCCGCCTGGCTCTGCGGCTCCGGAGGCTTCGGGGCTGTGCGGCCTGGCCGATTTGGAGCTCGACGAGTTCCACTCCGGGGCGGCTGCGGACCTTGACGGGGTAGCCGCAGTCGCGGAACACGCGGAGCATCTGGCGGTTCTCGGGCAGCACCTCGGCGTCCAGGACCTGGATGCCGAGCTGGTTGGCGGCCGCGGCGAGCTGACAGAGCAGCGCCGTGCCCAACCCCTTGCCCTGCATGGCGTCGGCGACCTCGAGGGCGACCTCGGCCCGCTCCGGGTGGTCCGATTCACGCTCCATGCCGGCATGGCCGACCATCTGACCATGGCCACCGACGGTCGCCACGAGCCCGAAGCGGCGGTCGTTGTCGACCTCGGTGGCCCATCGGGCGGCCGTTGCCAGGTCGGGGAAGGCGGAGAAGAAGCGCAGCCACCGGCTTCGATCCGACAGCCCCCTCAGGAGCAGCGTTACGGCCGGCGCGTCAGCGGGCTTGGCCGGGCACAGGTGCACGATCGAGCCATCCCGGAGCACCACGTCGAGTTCCCGATCGCCTGGATGGGTGGTCATGGCCAACCTCCTCGTCACCCACCCCCCCAACTGCGATCAACCCTCCCAGGTCCGGTCGTCGGCCGGACCGGCCAAGGGTCCCGTGGGAATGGGGCCCTTCGGCCCATGTCCCGGTCCGCCCCTGCGGTGAGACTGCTGGCATCAAGCAAAGGAGGCCATCATGGCCAGCAGGGAAATCACGGGGCTGGACGGCTCGCTGCCGACAGCCGAACGCACCAGCCGGACCGAAGCGGCGTTCGGGGCCATCATCACCGCCCGCGCCACCAAGTTCCTGGCGGTCTTCCGCGTGGTCCTCGGCTTCGAGTTCCTGTGGGCGTTCCTGGACAAGACCTTCGGGCTCGGCTACGCCACCCCGGCCGCCAAAGCCTGGATCAACGGCGGCTCGCCCACCAAGGGGTTCCTGAGCCGGGTGGCCGTCGGCCCCCTGGAGGGGACCTTCCACACCATCGCCGGGGCCCCCTGGGCGGACTGGCTGTTCATGGCCGGCCTGCTGGGCATCGGCATCGCCCTGATCCTGGGGATCGGGCTGCGGGCCGCGGCGGTCAGCGGCACCGTGATGATGGTGCTGATGTGGGCCGCGGAGTGGCCGCTGGCCAAGTTCACCTCAGCCGGCGAGCCCACCATGTCGACCAACCCGATCGTCGACTACCACCTCATCTACGCCCTGGCGCTGATCGCCCTGGCCCTGACCTACGCCGGCCACACCTGGGGCCTGGGCAAGCTGTGGGCCCGGCTGCCGTTCGTGCAGCGCCACCGCTGGCTCATCTGACGGCACCGGCGGCCAGCGTTCCGTGGCCACCAGCTCCGGGCTGGTGGCCACCGGGGCGCCGAGGGGCCCTGTACGAGGAGACGAAGATGCGTCCCCAAGTCGCGTTCCAGCTGGAGCCGACCGGCCCACTCAGGGCTCGGTTCGCCCCAGCGGCCGCCGAGGCAAGCATCGAGCTGCATTGGCTCCCCCTCGGCGCCGGCGGTTGGTTCGTGCGCCTGAACGGCCACATCTGGGAGGCCGTCCATGCCCGCCGGGAGCACCGGCGACCGCTCGACCTGTACCACACCGCCCTCGTCGTACGGGTTCCCGAGGGTCGCTTTGTGGTCGAAGACTGCTGGCCCATCCCTGACGCCGACGGCCCGTCGCGCGGCGTGGCCGTGGAGGGCCCGGTGGGCAGCCGCCGGCTGGGGCGCTGGCGGGTGTTCCGCTACGAGGTCCGCCGCTGGCGAGACGGCGTGATCGCCGACGCCAGCGAGGCGGTCGCCAGCCCCCAGCTGCTCAGCCAGGACCCGGTGGTGGCCCATCGCCTCCTGGCGCTGGTCGACAGCCTGCCCAGCCCGGTCTGGGGTCGAGACGAGCTGGGGACGGGTGAGATGTGGAACTCCAATTCGGTGATCGCCTGGCTGCTGGCCCAAAGCGGCCTTCCCACCGACGCGATCCGTCCTCCGGCTGGTGGCCGCACCCCAGGATGGCAAGCGGGCCTGGTCACGGCCCGCCGCCAACCGCCGACCGCCGGGCCCGACGGACACCGATCGTCCGCTGGTCCTAGGTCGGTAGCGACGACCGCGTGAGCTGCACCCGTATCCGCGTCCCTTGGCGATCCGCTCGCGGTCCTCGAGCACGGCCAGGCGGCCCAGCTCCTATTGCAGGCGGGCATGCTCGACCGCGACGGCGGCCTGCTCGGCAAACGTCTCGGTCAGCTGCACGTCCCCTTCCCCGAAGGGGCGGCCACCGGCCGCGTTGGCCACCAGGAGGGTGCCGAGCACGGCGCCGCGGACGGCCAGGGGCGCGAACAGGGCCGGGCCGATCCCGCCCGCTCGCGGGGCCGGCTGCCGGATCCACTGGTCAGTGGTGGCGTCGGCCACAGCCACCGTCTTGCCGGTCTGGATGACCTCGCCAGAGACCGACCCCTCGATCGGGAACGTGGTCCCGGCCAACTCGTCCGCGTGGAGGCCGCTGGCCGCCCCCACCCAGCAGCTCGCCCGGGCTGGCCGGGACGGCCAGGGTGGCCAGATCGGCCCCGACCAGCTCACGGGCATGGCGCCCCAACACGCAGGTCCTGATGCTGACCTCCTTCGCCGGCGACCAGGCCGGTTCGCCTCGATCATGGCTGGCGCCGCCGACTACGTCCTCAAGCAGATCCGCGGCGGCGACCTGGTCCAGGCCATCCGCACCGTCGGCGCCGGCCAGAGCCTGCTGGATCCGGCCGTCACTAAGGGCGTGCTGGACCGGCTCCGCACGGGCAAGCACCTGCTCAAAGACGAACGTCTGGCCCGCCTGTCCCCCAGGAGGAACGCATCCTGGAGCTGGTCGCGGGCGGCCGCACCAACAAGCAGATCGGCGAGGAGCTCCACCTGGCCGAGAAGACGGTCAAGAACTACGTCTCCAGCATCCTGGCCAAGCTCGAGGTCACCCGCCGGGCCGAGGCGGCCTCCTACCTGACCCGCCACACCACCACGCCCGGCAGTTAGTTCCTGCCTGCCAGCACCCGAGCGGACGTCGGTGCCGGCCTGCGACGATATCTGGCCCGCTACCCCAAGGCGGCCAAGCCCCCCGGGGTCCGGCTGGACGCCAACGGCACCCCGCACGGCACGGCTACCGCCGCCCACCCCCTGGTCGTGGTCCGCGTCCACCTTGACCGCCGCTAGCACCGGCCTGCGCCGCCGTTAGGGACGTGCCCGCCATTGGTCCTCGCCGTTAGGGGTCCAATGACCCTGATCGCTGCGTGCCAGTTGGGTGACGCTAAGGGAGCAGAAACCAAAGGAGATGCCTGCGATGATCCGAGTCCTCCTGGGAACCGTCATCGTCGCCCACGGGCTGCTGACCGCGCTCATCTGGGTCATGCCCGCCAACGCCGAGGCCCCGTTCCACGCCACCCACTCCTGGCTGGTTGGCGACGCCCGACCCTTGGCCGTCGTCATCGCCCTGGTGGCTGCCGCCGGCTTCGTGCTCGCCGGGATCGGCTTCATCGGCCAGCAGGCCTGGTGGGCGTTCACCGGCATTGGCGCCGGAGTAGTGGCGCTCCTGCTGATGGCCCTCTACTTCAACCCCTGGCTGCTGGCCGGCATCGCCATCAGCGCCGGCATCCTCTACGCCGGAATCCAAGCCCTACCGCAGGCCTAGCGGCACCAAAGAGAGATCCTGATGAAGGCCCGACATCTCGCAGCGGCGGCGCTCGCGCTGGCCGGTGGCTACCTCGCCGCGCCGGTCGGTGTCCGCCGCTGGCACCAGCACTGGGGCGCCACCAACGAGGAGATCGCCCGATCCTTGCCCGGCGATGACCTCGTCCCAGCCCCCAAGCTGGACTCCACCCAGGCCATCACCATCCACGCCCCGGCCGAGCGGATCTGGCCCTGGCTGGCTCAGATGGGCTACGGGGACCGCGCCGGCAGCTACAGCTACGACCTGTTCGAGCGAAGCATCGGCCGCAACCTCTACCGCATCGACCCGGACATCCGGCCCTTGGCCGCCGGGGGCACCATGCCGTTCTACCCGGCCGCGCCGATGACCGTGGCCGTCGCCGACCCACCCCACGCCCTGGTGCTGTGGCAGGTCACCTCAGCCGGCAAGGCGATCGACCTGGCCGGGCCCTGGGGTAAGGATCATGTGGCCTGGAGTTGGGCATTCGTCCTGGAACCGGTCGATGCGACCACGACGCGGCTGCTGATCCGGATGCGGGTCAGCTACCGGCCGGCGGCCAAGTGGGCGCCGTTCATGTGGCTGCTGGTGGAACCGGCCCACTTTGTCATGGGCCGCCGCCAACTCCTCGGCCTGCGCCAGCGAGCCGAAACCACCTATGCGGCCGGCCCAGGTCGACAGGACCGTTCGCAGCGTCGCCCATGAGCCCAAACCTCAGGGACAGGAATCCATCATGACCACCACCCCCAAGGACGAAGGCCCGGACCGTCCGTCCCGCCCTGATCCCGGGCCGAGGGGACACATTGGATTGGCCGGTTCGTTGGCCAGCGGACTGGTCGCTGCTCTACTCCTCGCCGGCGCCCCGTTCATCCCGGCGGATGAGAGTGCCGTCACTGGTGCCGTCCTGTGCGGATTCGCCCTGGGCTGGGCGATGTTGGCCGTGCTCTCGGTGCGGTTCACCGATCAGCCCCAGCGATGGGCCGCGGCTCCTGCACTGGTCATGGGACTGGGCGCCTGGTGGCGTCCGGTCCCTGGTGTAAACGCGCAACGGGCGTAGGTTCCCTCGAGCCTGCGAGAGCACGAAGGAGGACCTACGCCCGTGGCAGGACGAGTATCACCCACCGAGCGCGCCCGCGCCGAGATCGACGAGCTGTTCGCGTCCGATCGTGACCTGGCCTCGATGCTGGAGGACGTCGCCCGGCTGACCGTACGGCTGCTGATGCAGACCGCGTTGGAGGCTGAGGTCGACGAGTTCCTGGGGCGGGCCCGCTACCAGCGCCGCACCGAGGAGCACCGAGCCGGCGTCCGCAACGGCTGGCAGCCGCCGACGGCGGTGAAGACCACCATGGGCCCCGTGGAGCTGCAGCGTCCCAAGCTGCGCGCCGCCGACCAGGCGTTCTGCTCCCGGTTGTTCGGTGCCGGGGTGACCAGGACCAACGCGTTGGAGTCGCTGGTGATCTCGGGCTGGGTCCGGGGCCTGTCCGACCGCGACATCGAGGCCGCCTTGGCCGAGGTCCTGGGGGCGGAGGCCGCCCTGAGCCGCTCGACGGTGAGCCGCATCGGCCAGCGGATCAACGACGAGTTCGAGGGATGGCGCACCCGCGACCTGTCCGGTGTGTGGCTGGACGACCTGTTCCTGGACGCCTCGCACTGCAAGCTGCACCCTGGCGCACCCGCCGAGCCGGTGCTGGCCGCCTTCCGCATCGATGTCGACGGCAAGCCGGTGTTCGTCGGGCTGGCCCCGGCCAGCTCAGAGTCGACCGACGCCTGGGACGACTTCCTCGCCGATCTGACCCATCGTGGGCTGCGGGCGCCGTTGCTTCCGATCAGCGACGGCGCTCCTGGGCTGACCGGCGCCTTCGACCGGGCGTTCCCGGACCAGCCTGCGCCAGCGGTGCCTGGTGCACCGCGCCCGCAATACCTTGGCCCAGGTGTCGGTGCACGACCAGGCCGAGGTGAAGGCCGACCTGCTGGGCGGTCTTCGACGTCGGCGAGGCCGAACCCGGCGATGCGGCGGTCGCCGCCGCCCAGCGCCGGGCCGCCGCATTCGCCGCCAAGTGGCAGGCCCGCTACCCCGCAGCGGTCGCCTGCGTCACCGACGACCTGGCCTCGCTCACGGTGCACCTGCGGTTCCCGGCTGAGTATTGGCGCCGCATCCGGCACTCCAACTCCCGTCGAGCGGACCTTCGGCGAGACCCGCCGCCGGACCAAGGTGATCGGCCGGCTCCTCGGCGAGCGTTCCTGCCTGTCGCTGGTGTGGGCGGTGCTGGACCGGGCCAGCCACGGCTGGCCTGGCCTGACCATGACCCCCAAGGGGCTGCGGCTGCTACAAGACCTGCGCCGCCAACTCCTCCACCCGCCCATTCCCGAGGAGGTGATCGACCAGGCCGTCACGACCGCCGCATAACATCACCGTGGAGAGCCTGCGCCCTAAGCCATTTACACTGCTCCTGGGACGCCACCCTCGCACCCCAGCCAGATCCCGAGCTGTCCTCATCGGCGGTTCAGGCGACACCAGACGTCGAGAAGGAGACAGCGATGGCGACGACAACGGCGTCGAAGCAGGTCCCTTGACGGTATCTACCAGGACGTTGGCTTCTCTGGCTGGTACAGCCAGACCTGGAAGAAGTGGTCCAGGTTCCTGCCGCTGTCCCGCTCGGCGAGGGCGATGAACTGGGCCGTGGTCACGTTCCCGTAGCGGTGCCGGGCCGCCCAGTGGCGCAGGATGCGGAAGAAGGTCTTGTTCCCCAGCTTCTCCCGCAGGGCCTGCAGGGTCATGGCACCCCGGTCGTAGATGGTCCCGTCGAACAGGTCGACCGACGATCCCGGGTCGCCAGGAGGTGGCGTCCAGAAGTCCGTGTCCTGGGCCGGGGTGTTGTAGAGCGTCTTGAAGATCTGGTGGGCCGACTTGCGACCCTGGTGCTCGCTCCAGATCCACTCCGACCAGGTGGCGAACCCCTCGTGCAGCCAGATGTCGGGCCACGCGGTCAGCGTCACCGAGTCGCCGTACCACTGGTGGGCGAGCTCGTGGGCGAGCGTCGCCTCGTCGGGCACGTAGGGGAAGACCGGCTTGGTCTGCGTCTCGAGCGAGTAGCCGACGACCTTGGCGTC